>JAJFGC010000116.1 GCA_021776345.1 Hyphococcus sp.
ATCTTTTCCCGGGCGGGACCCGCAATAAACACATACTGATTTCATAATTTTACACGTTTCTTGTTGTTGGGCGGGCATTGTACTGAGATTTCCGTAAGGGTAAAGTAAATTTGCGGGTGTTGTCAGTTTTATGAAGGAGTGGGGTTCATGCGGGTCGTCATTATTGTCTTGCTACTGATTGTTTTAGGGTTCATTGGCTGGAAAGCCGTTGAGCGGTTTAAGATTATTGAAACGCCGGGAGACGACGTCACGCAAATTGAGCCGGCAGATGGTGACGCAGGCGATGGCGGGGATGTGAAACAGAAGGAGCCGGCGCTGCCGAGTTTTGATATCGTACGCGTTGACCGCAGCGGCTATGCGGTTATCGCTGGGCGCGCTAAACCAGGCTCAAGCGTCACTATTTTTGCAAATGGCGATGAGCTTGAGACGATTGAGGCGAGCGGCGATGGCAGTTGGACGATCGCCACCGACACGCCGCTTGATGCCGGGCCGGTCGAGCTCAGCCTATCCATGACGACGCCGGACGGCACGACCATCACCTCAGAAGAGACAATTTTGATCTACGTGCCGGAACGCGCCGGTGATGCGCCTTTAGTTTTAAGGACAACGCCTGGCGGGGCGACCGAAGTCCTGCAGGATCCGCGCGATGTCGGCGAGGGTCTTGGTCCGCTAACGCTAGATGTGATCGACTATGACGATTCCGGCGCCGTGATTTTCTCTGGCCGCGCCGAGCCCAATCGTATGGTGCAGCTGTTCATCAATCGGCAAATGCTTGGGCAAACGCCGTCATCGGAGAGCGGCAGATGGATGCTGGCGCCGGACGCGCAAATTCCGCCGGGCGTATATCAGTTATTGGTTATCCAACTCGATGAAAATGGCCAGCCAGCCTACGCCATTGAATTGCCGTTTGAGCGCGCCAGCCCCGATCAGATTCAGCTTCGCGATGGCAAGGTGATTGTGCAGCCTGGCAACAGCCTCTGGCGGATCGCGCGGCGAGCCTATGGGCGCGGCGCCCAATATACGATTATCTATGAAGCGAATGCAGACCGGATCCGTGATCCGGACTTGATCTATCCCGGGCAGATTTTCGAAGTGCCGGATGAAGACGCCAGCGGGGGCGACGAGTAATCTTACTCGGCCGCTCGCGGGAGTTCCTCTTCGATTTTCGGTAAGCGCTGAGGCCCGGCATCTTTAGCCGCGCGCATGCCCAGAAATTTTTTGCCCAGGTCAACCGCGCCGGGCAATCGTTTGCGCAAAACCGCCGGCGCGGCCAGCATGACCGGTGTCAGGATCAAGGTCAGCAAGGTTGAGAACGCAAGGCCAAAGACCACAGCGGATGACAATAAGACCCACCAGTCGGAGGTGGCCGAGCCGCGCGTGATTGTTCCAGCCGCAAAGTTGACGCTGATTTCAAACACCATGGGTAAAAGACCAAGGATAGTGGTGGCCGTTGTCAGCAAAACCGGACGGATGCGCTGTGCGGCGGTGCGAACGACGGCGCTTTCAACCGCAAGGCCTTTCCGGCGCAGATACTGAAAGGTGTCGATCAAGACGATGTTGTTATTCACCACAATCCCCGCGAGCGCGACGATGCCGACACCGGTCATGATAATGCTGATATATTGCCCAGAGAGGGCGATACCGAGAAGAACGCCGAACACGGACAATACGACCGAGCTTAACGTCAAGGCGGCGTGGTAGAAACTGTTGAACTCAAGCAGCAAGATCATCGCAATCATGAACAGCGCCGCTGTCATGGCGCCCTGGAAGAACGCCGCCGCCGCTGCGGTTTCTTCATCGGCGCCGCGCATAATCCAACTGACATTTTCTCCGAGCACGCCTGATCCAAGCCATTCTTTCATATCTGTGATCGCTTGATCCTGGCTGACAACATGACCTTCAATGCGGCTGTTGCCATTGGCTTTGATTTCGATGATGCGTTTGCCGTCGCGCCTGACAATGCGGTCAACCTGGGGTTTTGCTTCGCGCGTGACAAAATTTGAAAGGGGCACTGAGCCTTGCGGCGTTTGCACCCGCACCTGATCGAGCGCCAGAATGTTTCTGTATTCCTCAGGGTAACGGACACGAATATCGACCTCATCATCGGCGTCATCGGGCCGGTATTTATCAAGTAACAGACCATTGGTGACGAACTGCAAGACGCCGCCCGCCTGTTGCACAGACAGACCATAGCGACCGGCAAGCTCGCGATCTACCTCGACAGACCATTCAATGCCCGGCAGCGGCAGGGTGTCTTCCTGGTCCATATAGACGTGAACTTCCTGTCCGTTCACGCTCATCTTTGCATCGTCGGCATAGGCGCGAACCTTGCGCGCCGCCTCCAGCATCGCATCAAAATTCGCAGCGGTGATTTCAACCTGAACATCTTTTCCCACTGGCGGTCCGCCCTCGCGTTGTCGTACTTCGACGACAACGCCGGGCACGCCCTGCACCAGGTCGCGTAATTCTTCAGTGACGATGTTGGAATGTTCGCGTTCTGTATAGTTTAAAAGATCAACGCTTACCTGTCCGATAGTTTCGGAAGGCATGTCGTTGCCGCGCGCCAGCGCCGGCCCGGTTTGTAAATACAAATGCTCGATGGCGGGATGGCCCTCAACCCGTGCAGACACTTCTTTGACGATATCGATCTTCTGGCGCTCGGACATATTCCCCCGGCCGAGCACAAGCAGGTTCACTTGTTCGCTGTCGTTGCGAAGGAAGTATTCAACCTCAGGTGACGCAATGCGGAACGCCGTAATACAAATTACGACAACGCCAATGGCGCCAAGCATCACCAGCAGCGGCCGTTGGACGAGATTTGTCAGTAGCTTGGCATAGGCGGCAATCGGTCCATTGAGGGTCGTCGGATCAACCTCATCGACTTGATATTGCTTTTGCGGCGTGTCGGATTTTCCATGAAGGTGAAACTTTTTCTTCGCCCAATCCGGCAGCCCCATCAAAGAGCCAAGCACCGGCAGGAAGATCAGCGCCACCACAAGCGAGGAGAGCAGGACGAAGATCAGCGTCAAGGGCAGGTATTTCATGAATTCGCCGACCATGTCCTGCCAGAACAGAAACGGGACAAAGGCGTCCAGCGTTGTCGCTGTCGATGTAATCACCGGCCAGAACATCCGTTTTGAAGCTTCGGCAAAGGCGGTGCGTCGTTTGGCGCCTTCCGCCATGCGGCGGTCGGCATATTCAACAATGACAATGGCGCCGTCGACCAGCATCCCGACGGACAAGATCAGCCCGAACATCACCATCATGTTCAGCGTGTAGCCAAAGATTGTCAGTAACAGGAAGCTGATAAGAAACGAGGTCGGGATCGCGACACCAACCATGATCGCCGAGCGCATGCCCAAGGCGGCCACGATAACAATCATCACAAGCAGGACAGCGGTGATGACCGATGCGGTCAATCCTTGCAGATTGTCCTTCACGATAATCGATTGATCACCGATGAATTCATATTGTACCGAGACCGGCCAGAACGCTGCGGCGTCTTTAACGCTTGTTCGCGCTTCCACGATCGTTTCGACAATATTCGCGCCCGCGCGTTTAGAGATTTCAACGCCGATGGCGGGCCGTCCGTTAAACAACGCATACCCGGTGCGATCCTTAAAGGTGCGGCGCACCTCGCCGAGATCGCCAATCGTCACGACATTGTCGCCATTGACCCGCACGGGGATCGACATCAGATCAGCCGCGTTCTTGATCAATCCGGGCGCTTTGATTGCAAACCGGCCGTCATCAAGGTCAATCGACCCGGCGGTCACCAACTGGTTGTTGGCGCCGACGGCATTGATCACTTCAAGCTCGGTAAGGTTGAACGATTCCAGGACGCGCGGATCGATAATCACTTCGAGGAGTTCTTCACGTGCGCCGGTCAGGCGAGCCTCAAGAACGCCTGATATGGAATCGAGTCGATCCTGCAGCGCATTCGCCGTTTGGAAGATGGTTCGTTCCGGCGCATCGCCGTAAAGAATGATCGTCAATATCGGAAACTGATTTTGAGCGCTGAATTCAGCGACGATCGGTTCTTCGGCGTTAGACGGATATTCGGCTTTAGCCCGGTCGACTGCTTCACGTACATCGAGAACAGCCTGATCAATATCAACCGTCGTTTGAAACTCGGTGATGATCTGCGCGGCGCCATCATAGGCCAGCGAGTCCATCTGCTTGAGACCTTCAATGCTCTGAAGTTCCAGTTCCGTCGGCCGCACCAAAAGACGCTCGCCATCCTCGGGAGACACGCCCGGGAGCGGCAAGGTAATGAGAATGAACGGCGCCGGGACGTCAGGTTCGGCTTCGCGCGGGATAGTGCTGTAAGAATTCATTCCGAACAGGATCAACACCACCAGCGCCGTCATCACGACCCGGGTGCGGGTAAAGGCGGCGTCGATCAGGCCCGTCACGAATCAGGGCTTTTGTTCAGGGATTGAACATCAACAGCATCGACCACCTGGCCGGCGGAGACAAAGTCCTGCCCGCGGACGATCAGGTTGATAGACCCGTTTAATCCGTCGACCCAAACGCCTTCCGCTTCTTCGCCCAGCAACCTGACCGGGGTGAACAGTACTTTGTTTTGCGCCTCGATAGAGCGAATGCCGATCGAACCGCCATCATTTAGCGTTAGCGATGATCGAGGAATCAGATAGGCGGCGCGTTTTTGCGCGAAGACAGTAAAGTCAGCCGTAACCCCATCCAGTAATTTGCCGTCTTCATTCGGCACTTCAAGTTCGACGGTGAAGGTGCGTGTGGCCGGGTCGGCGGCGGCGCCGACGAGCCGGACAGTCCCGGTGACGGTCTCACCAGTTGCGAGCCGGGCGACGCCCCTATCGCCTTGCTCAATTTTGGCGACGTCTTTTTCTGCAACCGCGCCAACAACGAGAAATGGCGAGCGCTGAATGACAGTGCCGCAAGCGTCGCCGACTTTCATAAAATCTCCGATCTCGACATTGCGATTATCGAAGACGCCGTCGAAGGGGGCGGTCACTTTTGTTTTGCCAAACGTAATGCCGGCGCGCTCTTCGTTTGCGGCCGCAAGATCGAATGCCGCCTCGGCGGCGGCGACGGCTGTCTCGGAGCGAAAGCCATCCTTGTTGAGTTTAACCGCGGCGTCATAATCGAGACGGGCTTTTCTGAGTGAGGCTCTTGCCTCGGCAAGTTCGGCTTGGCGCGCATTGACTTCAATCTGGCAAAGAACAGCGCCCTTCTCGACAAGGGCGCCTTCCACCGTTGGCGTTTCAGCGACGGCGCCGGCTATTTCCGAGCGGACGATCACTTTTCGCAGGGCGGCGGTGCGGCCCCTGATGACAATTTCTGCCTGCCACTCTTTGGGCGTGACCGTTTGCGTAACGACCGTAAAAATATCGTCGTTCGCTGTTTCAATCACATTATCGTCGCCGGCAAAGAGGCCTCTTACAAGAAAGTAAAAGACCACCAAGACGACAATAAGCGCCGCGAACTTGACTGACTGAGAGACCTGCATAACCGACCAACATGACCCAATAGAGATTTTACGCACAAACGCTGACAATTAGATGAATAATTTCTTCACGATTCATTATACTGGGCGGTTTACACGGCTGATCAAGCCATATTGCTGCATAAACTGAGGCCCTATAGGGGTTTTAAGGGATTTTCCGTGTGTCGAGACGTAAAATGTCACATCGACGTTTCACGGCCGACAAAACCCATCGATGATAACTTGGATCGCCCGATCGAGGCCGGCGGCCTAGTAGTATTGATTGGGCATCAGGGCGCGCGGAGACTTGTTCAAGACCGTGCCGATAATATTTGACTTGCTCAAGATGCGCTTTGCTTCCTTCAGCTCAGGAACGCGCGTTTGGCCGCTTGCGGCGACCAGCAGGACGCAATCCACTTTTGGCAAAAACGCGATCGTGTCATCGCAGCCAAGGAGCGGCGACATATCAAAAATCACGATCTGGGATTGGTAGTCATGGGTAGCGGTGTGAATGAGTTGGTCGGCGCGATCAGAGGTAAGAAATTCTGCACCGCGACGAGACACGCGTTCATTAGGCATCACCAAAACATCAGTGAGGTCCGGGCGAACAGTTACCTCGTTGAGGTCGCGTTTGCCTTCAAAGAAATCGAGAACAGAGGGGAATTCACGAAATCCTAGATAGCGCCCGACACTGGGTCGATAAAAATCAAGATCAGCGAGTATCGGACGTGACCCGGTTTTTGATCCGATGGAGATCGCAAGATTGATCGCGGTCACAGTCTTGCCAGCGCCAGCGCCGGGCGAGACAACAGCAAGCGTCTTCCATCCGGCGGCGTCCATTTTTTGCAGGACGCGCGTGCGCAGAACGCGGTAAGCGTTGAGAACTGGATCTTGCTCGTTTGAAATAATCCGGTGATCGCCAAACTTTTCAAAGTCGCAGGCGATGGAGGCGAATTGATCATCGCGGATTGCATGGTTACTGGCGTGTTTAATACTGCCAGCGTTCTGTGTTGTTGCGTGCGCGGCAGGTTTCGTTGCGGCATTTTCAATATTGCCGCTGCGTGCTCGCGTTACTGCTTGTCTGATACGATCCATTACACCAACCTAGACGAAAATGGTTAAGCCATTTCCGGTAAATTACGATTATTGTTTTTTCTGCCTTTAAACAAAGACTGCAGGGGCGAGGCTTTTTGATCCTCACCAGGAATATAAGGGATTACTGCGATCGGATGTTCATCAACCAGATTTGCAAGATGGTTGCGGCCGCGGACGGTCGAGAACAGCAACTCGGCGAGAAGCGCGATACCGCCGCCGGCGGCGAGCGCTGAAAAAACAGCCAATATGCTGAGTTTGGCTCTGTCGGGGCTCGTCGGTTTATCGGGCCGCAGCGCTGGTTCCAGAATTGAAAACTTTTCCGCTTGCTGATTTTCTTCCAGGCTCTCGGCAAGCTGGGCAGACTGTTGTTTTCCGCGTACGTCTTGGTATTCCTGGAACATATTCGCATGATCGCGTGTCAGCGCCGCAAGATCGCGTTCGACGCCTGGTGTTTTAGAAATTCGCGTTTCGATATCGGAAATTTGGGAGTTTAACGTTTCTGTCGATCGGTTCATCATGCGAATACGGTTTTCAATGACGGCGAGCCGGCCCTCAATCTGTGCGCTTGATATGTCTCCCGATCCCTTGCGCGCCTCGGCGGCTACTTTCTGGCTGAGCGCCTTACGCGCCTCTTCGACAGCCAGCTCCGCCGCTTCAATTGCGGCGATATCGTCGGGGTTTAATTTTTCAGCCGTATAAAGGGCGTCTTCTGTATTGCGCAGGGCGTCCCGCAAATTTTGTATATCAGCGCTTGGCGCCATTTGGCGTCTGATCGCTGCAATTTCATCACGTTTGGCCCGTACTCCAGGGTAACTGTCGTGATAAGTCGCCCGCAGTCGCGCAAGCTCAGCTTCGAGGCGCGACAACTCTCCGGATAATCCATTTTCTAGTGAACCACCGGAAATGAGTTGCGTTTCCAAGAAACGCTTTTCCTCTTCAAGAGTCTCTACCGTGCGCTGATTATTATTCAATTCTCGAGTCGCACGTTCCAGCATGTCGAGATGTATGTTGAGGTGTTCGGGTAGCGCATCCGCGTTTTCTACTTTGAAGTTTGAGATTCGGGTTTCGATCGCCGCAACCAGATCGCGAAGTTTCGCCGCTTCCTGCTCGAAAAATTCAGTCGTATTGGAGGCGCCCGCTGTTCGGGTTCGCAAATCCTCGCTTAGGAACAATGTCATAAACTCATTGGCGACAAGATAGGCTTTGGCCGGGTCTTCATCCGTATAAGACACGGTAAACGCGATGGTGCCGTCTTGAGTGCGCTGGCGGCCGCTGATTGTAATCAGTGAGACATCAAGACGTGCGCGCATTAACGCGACGCGTTCGCTTTCGGATAATCGTGTCGTCCTTGGAAAGACGGTGAATTTGTCGGCGACTTGCAAGAGCCGGTTTCGCGTCATCACGCGCTGGCGGATCGTTTGAATACGCTCTTGTGCATAGGCGTTATTGTTTGAGCGG
>JAJFGC010000117.1 GCA_021776345.1 Hyphococcus sp.
ATTCACACCGCCAATGTCGCCGCCTTCCGTCGCAACGACGCCTTCGCGATCGCGAAACGCCTGCTCGACACCCCAAACACATCCAGCGGCGAAAGTTGCAATCTCGGTCATGAAAACCTCCTTATTGTGTCCCTAGAATAAAGGAATTTCTGATCAGCAGGACAATACCGATCACGGATTTGTGGCCTTCTTAACCCAGCTTAGAAAATCAGGCGATGATCCTTCTGATGAAATCGGCAATGCTGCAATGCAAGGCTCGTCATAGGGGTGCAGCTCCAGGATGCGATCACGGGCGCTATTGGCGGCTGATGCGGTCGTCTTCACAAAGAGCGGTGTTTCCAGCTTCATTTCAACGTTGCCGTCCCACTCAAAAATAGATCGCATCTCACTGTGAATATTGACACATGCTGCGCGTTTTTCTTCAACTAAAGCGCGGGCAATCCGCGCCGCCGTATCAGAGTCGGGTGCAGTTACATATAAAAACACGATATCGGTCATGTTGCGAGCTCCTTAGCCGCCGCGTATGGGAGGTCTGAAAAGTATAAGCCCTGAATTTCTGGGCGCAGAGGTGATAATGCGCAAGCTGGATCATAATAAGGCGTTGGTATTGTTCTCTGGAGGGCAGGATTCCTCAATCTCACTCGCCTGGACCCTCGATCGCTACGCTTATGTTGAGACTGTCGGTGTTGATTACGGCCAGCGTCATGCGATTGAACTCGTGGCGAGGCGGTCCGTGCGCCGGGCAATTGTTGAGGCGCTGCCTCATTGGTCCGACAAACTGGGCGAGGATAGGCTGGTTGACGCGGCGGGGTTGCGTGATCTCGGAGAGACCGCGATGACCCATGACACTGAAATCGTTATTGCTGAAAACGGCTTGCCGACGACTTTCGTTCCGGGCCGGAATTTATTTTTCCTGGTGCTTGCCGGTGCGCTCGCCTATCGGCGCAATATTGGCGTCATTGTCGCCGGCATGTGCGAGGCTGATTATTCCGGTTATCCAGATTGTCGTGACAATGCGTTGAAAGCCCAAATCGAGGCAATCCGATTGGGTATGGACGCAGATGTCGAGCTTGCAACGCCGCTGATGCATATTACCAAAGCTGATAGTTGGCGGCTCGCCGAAAGGCTCGGCGGTGATGCGCTCGTCGGTCTCGTCAACGAACACAGCCATTCATGCTACAGGGGCGTGCGCACATCGCGCCACGATTGGGGGTATGGATGTGGGGATTGTCCCGCCTGTGACCTTCGTGCGAAGGGATGGGGCGAATACGTCGCCGGGTCGTGATCTAATGTCCATTTACTCCGTAAAAGAATTATTTTATACGCTGCAGGGAGAGGGCGCCCAGACGGGGCGCCCTGCGATATTTTTGCGGTTCGCAGGCTGCAATCTCTGGTCAGGCCTTGAGCGCGATCGCGAGCAAGCTGTCTGCACTTTCTGCGATACGGACTTTGTCGGGATTGACGGCCAGGGCGGGGGCAAGTTTAAGAGCGCAGACAGTCTTGCCAAAGCGGTCGCTGCGCTATGGCCAGTTAGCGCGAGCGGAAACCCTTATGTCGTATGCACTGGTGGTGAACCGCTTCTGCAACTAGATCGGACGCTTATCGATGCGCTGCACGCGCAAGGGGTTGAGATTGCGATTGAAACCAACGGCACCATAGAAGCGCCAACCGGCATTGACTGGGTGTGCGTCTCACCTAAAGCGGATGCGGCGGTCATTCAGCGAAGCGGTCATGAGCTCAAACTCGTTTATCCGCAGGAAAAGGCGCAGCCACAGGACTTTGTCAATTTGCCATTTGACTTTTTCTTTTTGCAGCCTATGGACGGCCCCTCGCTGGCGCAGAATACCGCGGCGGCGATTGATTATTGTAAACAAAATCCACAATGGCGCCTTAGCCTTCAGACCCACAAGACGTTGGGTATTCCTTGAGGCGCTCGTGCGAGTAAGAAGAGGCCGCCATGCGTATCGTCAAGTCGATCAGTTTCGACGCCGCGCACTATCTAGATCATGACCCCGATGCACGGCCCTATGCGCGGTTGCATGGGCATTCGTTTACGATGGACGTGGAAATCGCCGGAGACCCTGATGCTGAAACCGGCTGGGTTGTCGATTTTGGCGATGTCGCCGATGCCCTGGAAGGTGTGCGCGAGGCGCTGGACCACCGACTGTTGAACGAAGTTGAGGGATTGGAACGGCCAACACTTGAAAATATCTGCCGCTGGGCTGCCCGCCGCCTCAGGCCAGAATTCCCCGGTCTAAAACAAGTGCGTGTTTCGCGTCCGTCAAATGGCGAGACTTGTATCTACGACATTGAACAGGCTTAACTCAGCCGTCAAATTCACCGTTCATTCGAGCAATAAGATATTGAGCATCACGGCAATAACTTCCTGCCGCACGATCAGCGCGCGCAAGGGCGCGATCAAGCTCTTCGAGGGTCTCGTTGATTTCTTCGTATGTGGCAAATGCATCCCTTGGCGGCGAGAGACCAAGGCCGGTGTCAGTAGCGTCAAGCCGGATCGGTGAGACGGAATAACGTGCTGCACCGCCGAGTTTGACGTCGAGGTGGCGATGGTTTTTGCCGATCAAAAGCGCGGCGCGCGGATCCGCTTGTTCGATCGTGTAATCAACGGACAATCGCAGTTCGTCATAGCGTTCAGCCATAAGAGCGCGTCCGCCGATATCTTCGATGTCTTTCGCGGAGATGGCGACCTCGCAGGCTTGTTCCAGTGTGTCGCGAATGCGATCGATAGCGTAAAGCGCCGCTTCAATGGCGCCAAGCGCATCGCGAACAGGGTTTTTCTGTTCCTTTTCGACGGGCTTCTCGGCATTCAAGCGCGATGAGCGCAGAGCCCGGTCGACGCCGCGAGCGACGTCCATTTCCGGCACGACATCATCCTTTGCGTCGTCTTTTTTGCCGAGCCAGCCGGCGAGCGGGCTACGCTTTACTTCTTTTTGCGTGTCCGGTGATTTTGATACTGCAAACGCCACAAGGCTTGCTCCTTAATATTGAAATCTTCCCGGAAGACTACGCCTACCGATTTGAGGCAGCGTTAATCAATTGGTTAAATTTAAGTGATGCTGTGAAGGGTCTATAGGGAGATTGGTCGGCGGCGCTTGAAGCGGCCGCCTTCAATCAGCCAGCCCAGCAACAGAGCGCCAGCAATAAGCGCTAACCATGCATAGGGTGGCGCGAGGGGCGTATTACGGACCCTGTCAATGCGCGCTGCATTTCGTGTTCGTATGCCCGCCCAATTCGGACCGGAACTCGCGCCGCCGCCGACTTTGCGGATGGAGGGCAGCGTAATAGCGCCGCCGTGCCGAGGGCTGAAAATGCCGCCGCCCGAATTTTTCTGCAGGGGCGCCAGTTTTTCCCGATTTGACACAACATCCTCAAACTCCGGCGCCGCCGAAAGGCCGACCTCGCCGACAGCAAAAAGGTCGTCGGATCGCGCCCGGTAAAGCCCTCGCGGCGCATTCTCTAGGCGCGCCTCATAGAGCCCAGGAGATGTTTCATTAAGGGCGAATTCTCTTTGCTCTCCATTGGGCAGCGTGAGCATAATCGTCGGTGCAGTTTGGTTAAGCGAACGTTGGCGAATGAGAAGCGCATCGCCATCGCCGAAAAGTGACAAGGCCTCTTCTTCAAGCTCCGGTTCCTTCATCAACCAATGCGCAACACGCCTCAAAAGCTCCGCATGAGGGCCGCCGCCGTCAAATCCTCGGGCCCACAACCAAACATGATCGGACAGTAAGAGGCCGACGCGGCCTTCACCGACACGGTCCAATATAAGGAGCGGCGTGTCTTGCGGTCCGGTGATCAGAGTTTGTCCTTTGAGCTGGGTAACCGGCATGATCCGAAGCCAACGCCCCCAAAAGCCTTCCTCGGGCAAATCATCGGTGACCGGATGGCGTTTGCCGAGGTCCGTGATCTCCGGGCGGAACGCCCGCTCAATGGCTGGGCCGACCGGTAAGGCAGGAAGAATGAATGACAGGTTGCGGCGTGAAGCGAGGGACCGGGCGCCATTATATTCCGGGCCAGCGGCAATCAGGACGGCGCCGCCCTGTTCAACATAACGCGCAATATTGTCAAAATGGAAAGAGTCCAGAACTGCGCGGTAGGTGTAGCGGTCGAAAATCAACAAGTCGAACTCAGTCAGTTTATCGATGAAAAGCTCGTCTTGCGGAAATTGAATAAGAGCAAGCTCTGACACCGGCGTACCGTCATTCTTCTCGATTGGCCGCAGAATAGTAAAGTGAACGAGATCAACAGCCGGGTCTGACTTCAATAAATTTCTCCAGACCCGCTCTCCCGGATGCGGTTCGCCCGAAATCAACAAGACGCGCAGTCGGTCGCGTATAGCGGTGATTGGTAGGACGGCGATGTTGTTACGCGCGGTGAGTTCGCCGTCACGCGGCGCGACCTCAAGTTCTATGATGGTGCTGCCCGGCCTGTTTAACGGTGCGTCGAACCCGGCCTCTGTTGCGAAAGGCACAGGCTGGCGCAATACTTCGTCACCATCAACCCTGAGCGTCACAATTGCAGAGCCAGTCTCGTTTGTCGGTGTTTCATCAGGACCAAGATCGTCAATACGAAAAGAGACCCGGACTGAGTGCCCGACGATGCCATAACGCGGTGCATTGGTTAGAGTAATTTTGCGGTCGCGTTCTTGTTCCAGTCCGGTCGTCAGGATATGGATAGGCGCCTCAAGCGCCATCGGCTGACTTGCTTGTGCTGCATCCGAAGACTGACCGTCTGTGATCAGGAAAACGCCGCCCAGGCGCGCGCGCGGCGTGTCCGCCAAGGCTGATTTTAGGGCCTCAATTGTGCGTGTTTCTTCCTCGCCTTGATAAGTGATGATGCGTGTTTCAACGCCGCCCAATGCACCGATCGCTGTTTCAAGTTTGTCAGCAATCTCGGTGCTGGCGTTGTCCCGCTCGTCGAGGGACTGGCTGGCGCTTTTGTCGATAAGGATCATCGCAATATCTTGAAGCGGCATTTTCTCTGCGAGTTGTATGAGCGGGTTTGCAAGGAGGGCGATTAATCCGGCGAGAGCGATCGCGCGAAAAAAACCACTCTTCCAACTCCGCCAGACGCCAAGTCCTGCAAACAAGATTGCAAACGCGACCGCGACAATGACGGCCCATTCCGGCAGCAAAGGGTCAAGGATAATGCTCACCGGCCTAGGCGCTCCAGGAGAACAGGCGTGTGCACCTGGTCTGATTTGTAGTTGCCGGTAAAGGCGACCATGACAATGTTGATCCCGGCGCGATAGCTGAGTTCGCGGGCGCGCTCGCCGCCGGCGCCCATTGGCTTTACTGGTCGGCCAAAAGAATCGGACGCCCAGGCGCCAGCCCAGTCGCGCCCGCCAATGATCACTGGCGTAACCCCATCATTGGCGCCGCTGGTCTCCGCCGCCACCCATACCGGCTTATTTTGTAATCGACCTGGCAAGTCCGGCAAGAGATAGAAGGATCGGGTCAAGACGTGCTCGTTGTCGACCGGCGTTAATGGCGGAATGTTGAGTTGCGACAGAATGCGTTGCAGCGCTTGGTTTTCCGGCGTCGAGCCTGCGCCGATGGCGCGTTCATCATCGCGTGTATCAAATAATATTAGCCCGCCAAAGCGCATGAAATTTTCAACATTGGCGAGCGCTGTTTCGGACGGGGTTTGGGCCCCTGGCGCAATCGGCCAATAAAGAAACGGATAGACAGATAAGTCATCTGTTTCAAGATCAATTTTGGCGGGCGGGCCCGGCTCCAATGCAGTGCGCCTATATAGCTCGCGGCTGAGACCAGCGAGCGCTTGTGCAGCGAGCCGGTCGGTCGCGGGATCGCCGGTTTCCACATGGGCGAGCCTTGTGGTTATCGTTGTTTCAATGGTCTTTGGATCAATTTCCGGATCAAGCGGCTGCGCATATGTGTCTGGCGCTGCGGGAAACGCTGCGATGGCAATAACGGATGCGGCAACAGCTGATTTGGGAAGGCGCAATTTGCCCGCGAGCGCCAGTGTCGCCAACATGTCAAGGAGAAGCAATATGAAGGCGAACGCAAATAACATTGGGCTCAACCGTTTCGGCGGTTGACCGGTGTAATCGGTACGCGCCAGTCCGGAAATTTGCAACGGCGCTATTTTCGTCGTTGGCTGGATAACGTTTAAGGCGAGTGGCGCGTCTGCTGATCCGTAAAGTCCAGGCCGTCGATTGGGGCCTGCGGGGTCTCCAAGCTCTGATAGCGTGAGTGCAATGTCACCGTCGCCTGGTCGACCCAATCGGCCAAAACCATCCATCAATCTTATGGGAGGTTGCCGTGCTTCGGCGCTCTCCTCGGCGTGCTCAGAGCCGAGGGTTGAAAGGAACGTAAGCCTGCGAAGCATATCGACAAAGGCGCCCGAGACCGGCAAGTCCGACCATTCAGGGGTCGCCGTTATGTGAAACAAAACGATCGCGCCGCCACCGATACGTTGGCCCGTAACCAAGGGCGTGCCATCCTCAAGTCGCGCCCAAGTGCGCTCAGTGGTTTCGCCGCCCGGTTGGGCCAAAATTTGACGCCGTATAAAAACGTCCTGCGGCGGCGTGAGCCCTGCGAAGGGGCTATTTGCAGTAAAACTATCGAGCTTTTGCGGCGTATCCCACGTTAACGCGCCGCCAAATGCTCTGCCGCCGCCGCGCAAGGCAACTGGCAATAGCGGCGGTGTCAGATCTTGGGCTGTCTCTGCCAGCAATGGGCCAGCGAAGCGGATGAGTACGCCGCCGCGTTCCACCCATGCGCGCAACGCTTCTGTTTCACCGCCACGCAAGGCGCCAATATCGTCAAGGATGATCACGGATACTTCCGAGGCAAGGATATTGTCGAGTGAATCCTCAATAAACTCTGCGTAGGGATCAAGTGATTGCCGGAGATAGTGAACGCCAGAAAGGAGATTATTTCGGGCTGGGCGCGCCTCCGCCACAAGACCTATCAACGATTGCCTGTCGCGCGCATCGATAAGTTGGACGGCGCTGGGCGATGTCGAGTTTTCAATGCGCAGGGCGGCAAGCTCGTTGCGCAACGCAAGCGGCAAGTCCAATGTAACCTCGACTGAATTTTCGCCATCCGCAAGGCGTGCATTTGCGCGAGCAAGCTCTCGTCCATCTCGCGCTGTGGCGACGACAGCGCCTTCCCATGGGCCTGTGCTCGCGAGGCGTTCGGCGCGGTAAGCGGGGCCAGCAACAGATTCGATCGCTCGCAAAAATGGCGTATTCGATTGGGCGTCTACGTAAATCATGGTGTCG
>JAJFGC010000118.1 GCA_021776345.1 Hyphococcus sp.
CGATTGGCGGCGCCGAAGGATCTATATAAAGATCGGCAATCGTTTTGATGATTTGCAACGGCGATTGCGGGCGAACAATATATTCGCTGATGCCCTGCCGGATAAGTTCCCGGTAAAGGATAATATCATTGACCTGACCAATGATCACAACTTTCGTCGAAGGATCACAGACCTCAGCCAACTCGCCGAGCTGTGCAAAGATTTCAGACCCGGAGGCAAGCGTTTCGAGAATGACCAGATTGGGCGTCGCGGCGGTCTGGAAATGATCAACTGCTTTGGCGACACCGCCCATATGGATGGTGAGGTGAGCTTTTGAGAGCCGTCGGTCGATAGCAGCTTTCTCGAGCATGGCCGTCGTTGCCGGGTTTTCGCAAAAGGCGTGAATTGAAATCCGCGGCACTGGGCGATGGTCAACTTCCTCATCACCCAGATCGGTGATATCGCCGCCATATCCTTTCGCATCGAGGACCGCGCCGGTAGACGCGACAAGTGCGCCGGCTGTTTCTTCAAGACCATCGAAGCCTTCCGAAGACGGCGCTGGCGTTTCTTGCGCTTCTTCGGCAGCAGCAACAGCTTCAACCGGCGGCTGTGTTTCGTCATCGATATCTGAAAAATCGTCGCCGATTTCATCACCGATATCGAAAGAGGCGTCGATATCATCGCCTAAAAGATCTTCGTCATCAAAGTCTTCATCCGACAGATCCAGCCCTTCAAGATCGGCCTCATCAAAATCTTCTTCGCCAAGGGCGGCCAATTCTTCGTCCGACAATTCTTCGTCCAGCCAGCTGTCATCCGCCAAGCCGTCCAAATCATCGTAAGATGTTAAATCCTGCGCCGCGCCGCCAGTGCCCCCATCGACGGCGCCGCCATCAGCGGGGCCGCCATCAGCACCGAGGCTGGCCGCACCGTCAGCGACGCCTTGCTCCTCGTCCTCATGCTGATAAGAAGTTTCAGCTGTATTTTTCATCATATACTCCCTGCGCATCCCCTCGGCGCTGCATTCCGATTATTCGGACACCTCAGTATTAATCTGATCGTCAATCTCTGAAGTTGTAGTTTCACCGGCGCGATACGCCTCAAACGCCCGGACCGTTTTGGTTGCATCACGTGGCGACACAACCGCTGGCGCGACAAGGTCATGCGGGTCAGCAAGCATAGCCGCAATGTTGTTTTGCGTCGCGCAGCCATGATTTGCCGAGCGCTGATTTTTATAGCGGCGAGAAATTTCTTCAGACCAAATACCGCACTCACTTGGCGTCGCAACATAATGCGTATACGAAACAATCAGCTGATTGCCGTCACCGTCACCACCTTTGCGATAGGTCGCGCCAGACAGGGCCGACCACGGGACACCAGCTTCGTTTAGCGCTTTACGAACGTCTGACGCCATTTCCTGACCATCAAAGTCCTGCCCCGTACCGGACGGCGCAGTTATGGTTAGGGGGCCATGGCCAGAGCGCAGATATGAATCTGCCATGGCGCGAAGCCTTGATTTGTCGATATCAGACAAGTCCGTTGTCGTGGCATCAGTGTCGATTGTCATTGTAACAACCTGACTATCGACAGAGATCGGATGCTCTTGCGCAACCGTCAATCCTTGTTCAGGGCCGTTAAAGACACTCGAACAGGCGCTCGCCAGAATGGCGGCAGACGAGAGCAGTGCATATTTTGTAGCTGTTTTCAACATTATCTCTCATCCTATCAATCTAAAATAAAGCCCATAGGCCCCTGCAACGAGGCTTCTTTAACCCCGGCGCCGGCCAAGCCGTATGTTGTCAGTAATTTGCCCATCAGAAGCGCTTCGGCGTCAGAGGTGACCACCATACCGTGGGCCGGATCGCGCAATGCTGACTCGTGCGTGCCTTCCACAAGATACGGCGTCACGATGATGACCAGCTCGGTTTCGTTTTGCTGGTAATCGCGGCTACGAAACAACTGCCCCAGGACCGGCACATCTTTCATCCCGGGAACGCCCTCAATTCGTGATCGCATATCCTCCTGCAGCATGCCCGCCATAACGAGGCTGCCGCCGCTGGGCAATTCGATCGTAGAATTTGCTCGGCGTACGGACAGGCCGGGGATAGAAAGTCCGGCTGTCGAAACAAGATTGCCGCTAGCGTCAACCGTCGTTAGGCCAGGAACAAAGAACGCATTGTCTGATGTGACCTCACTAACTTCGGTCGATATATTCAGGCTGATGCGGCCCTTGCCCAAAACCAACGGCGTGAAACCAAGACCGACACCAAACTCTTTAAACTCAATTGAAATAACACCGTCATCTTGCCCAACAGGGACGGGGAATTCACCACCAGCAAGGAACTTCGCTGACTCACCAGAAACAGAGGTGAGGTTTGGTTCGGCAAGGATGCGAATTAGACCGTTTGTCTCCAGCGCCTGAAGCTCAGCATCAAGAAATTCCAAATCACCGAGGCCGTTACGGGATGGGTCAGTCGGTACAGTGACATTCGCAAGGTCGCCGAAAACACCGCCGCCTGTCGCAAACCCGCCGGTTGAAAGGCCAAGAGCAAGATCGTTAAGCTGAACGGTTCCAGATGTGGATACGCCAAGCTGCTTTAGAATTTGGCGTTGCATCTCAACGATACGCACCTTCAGCATAACCTGCTCTGGATCGCGGATTTTCAACATGTTCACAACACGTTCGGGATCATCGACAAATCGCCCTGCCAGTGAACTCGCATTTGCCGCTTCAACGGCAGATTGCACCGTACCGCGCAAAATCACATTGTCGTTCAGCGCATCGATTTCGATACGGCTGTTCGGCATGACGCGGCGAATAACATCGGCCAGCGCGTCCATATCGCGCTCAACCCGAATTTCGAGGTTCAAAATCTGACGCCCGCGCGAATCAAAGAAAAATGCATTGGTCTGACCGGTTTCCAGGCCAAGCAAATACACGCGGCGGGGCGAGCGCACGACCGCATCAACCACCGATGGCTGAGAGACCAAAACATCAACCGCCGGGAAAGGCAGGTCAACAATCGCCGCCTTGTTGAGCGGCAGCACAATGCTTTTCGATACTTCGCTGTCTCCGCCCGTATCAATGCGAACCTCGGTGTTGCCGCGCTGCGCGACAGCTGGCGTGGTTACGGTCGAGACCGCAAGCGCTCCAGCCAAAATCGCGAACGATGTACGCCCGACGTTTGCGATTAGTGCCTTCACGGCGTTGGTTACGAATGTCATCTCAAACCTCAATTCGCCAATTAACTTAAGAACGCCCATAACGAATAACATTCACATCGGATGAACGTCGGTCGTTGGCGACGGCGTCGCCTTCAGGCTTGAAAATGCTGCGCAAGACAACGCTCATAGAACCGGTTGCACGGGCGGTCGTAAATGCTTCCGCATCGCGCGGAGACAATTCGATGGTGACATTGACGCCGGCTATATTAGGCGTTTCTGTATTCTCTGAGTAAATTGTGTTGACGGCGAGAACACGCACTTCTTCAAAGAGCACTTTGGTTCTCTTTCCGGTCGTATTGAAAATATCAACACGGTCGCCGGGAAGCACAAAACCGCCAGAAGACGTTTCCGGCGACACACGCATCGTCAGCGCGCGCATACCAGGAGCAAGGATTGCCGCCATAAGTCCGGACTGACCAGCCCTTACAATTTTCGCATTAACGAGCGGTTCGCCGGCAACGATCAATGAGCGCGCAACAGCTTCCGTCAACTCTTCGCGCAACTCTGAATTTGCATTAGTGATGAAACTTGGCTGAAGAGCTTTTTTCGGCCACGCCACCCAGTTTGTATCTTCCAGCGCCAATCGCTCACCACGCTGAATATCCCGGGTGGCAATTAGAACTCTGACTGTTTCTTCCTTAACAGGCTCTACGACCTGCACGGTCGGCGCCTCAGAAGAGTTACCCAACATTAGAAAAAACGCGGCCGCTCCCGCGACGAGCGCGATTCCGAGAATTGCTATTCGGCTTACATTCATCTCGATCCTACCTGGTTGTTACGCTACTAGCGAGCGGGATTAAGTGATCCTATCGTGTGCCAAAGTCGTCAAAACTACGTTAACTGATCTTGTTAACCGCCAAAGACCAATTGAAAGAAGGCTGTTTGTGAAAAACTAAGGAGTCCGCCGGCTGCCAGAGCAACGGCGTAGGGTAAATCTTTTTTGCGTTCATGGAGGGAGATTAACCACGGCGCGTGAGCGTAAACGGGCAGTATTGGAAGCTTACGAAAAATGCCCATAAAGATCGCCAACCCAAGCCCTGCGATCGCGGTATAGAAAAGAAATATGCCCAACGCGTTTGCGCTCACCCAAGGGGCAACAGCTGCGAATAGTTTGGCGTCACCGCCACCAACAATCTTCCCGGCATATAGGGCAAAACCAACGGTTAGCGCCCCGGCGCCAAACAAAAATCCTTCGGCAATAATGCGCGGGGAAGCGCCGACCGCGACGCCCGCTACCGGATAGGCGCAGATCAGAACGATTGAAACCCAATTTGGTATTTTGAATTCATAGATGTCATTGGCTGCCGCAACCAGCAGAGCAGCGGGGAATACGGCGAGTATTAGATAAGCAATCACCAACGGTCTCCATGTTTAACCGTGGGTGAAGCTATGCGCCTCGCCTTAATGTTCCGTTAGACATAAACGAAAAAAGGAGGCCATTTGGCCTCCTTTTTGAACTATTATTTTTCGCAGAAAACTGCGAAAAATTTTAGCCCGCGTCAATTTCAGTACTGATGTTATCGAACGTGTTGCTCAATGAACCACCAACTGTACGAACTGCGGCGATAATGGCAACAGCGATAAGGGCTGCAATCAAACCATACTCGATTGCCGTTGCGCCATCTTCGTCGTCTTTAAAACGATTAATAAGAGCTTTCATTTGTCGACTCCTGCTTACTCTACACTTGCACCGCCGAAAGACTATTTCTTTCAGACAATGCTTTGTTGCACGTCATGCGTAAATAAACTGTGAAAATTGGGAACAATTTTATTCTGTGTACTTATCTTATAGTAAACAAAAAATTTACCTTAACTGGCGAGCTGGCTTAACCGGCTCATATCCTCGATAATTAGCCCGGGATAATCCCGCCGCGCGACACCCTCCTGAATGAGGTTCGCAACAGCCCCGGCCGTGATCGATTCTTCAACACCCGCCTCATCCGCCAGTTCGCGATGCTTCGGCATTCGCGGCACTCGCCACTCGCCTGTCGCCGCATCCCGCTCTACAAATTTCAGTAATACTGAAAATACACGCTGTTCTGGGGCCGCTTCCGCCGCCATGTTCTTAAAGCGCCGCGCCGTGAGTTCACCGGAAAAATGCATAGCGATATTCCGCATTAGGGATGGGCGTTGCGACGCCAGGGACCGAAATGCTTCCGCTTCAATGGCGAGAAGGCAAAGATCGTCTTCTGCAGTGACCGAAACCTGCTGGAACGCTTCACTAGCCGTATCACTGAAGATTAATTCCATTGCAAAAACAGTGTTCGGGTCAATCTCTTCGACGAGCATGGCGCCGGTCTCAGAATCAATAATGGAAACTTTCATTCGCCCCGAGACAACAATGAAAAATTCACTGCCATCATATTGGCCCATGGAGTAAACGGTCTGACCGGCGCTATATCGGCGCCAGTCAGCATTTTCCCTGATCACGTCCAAAATGACGTCTGATAAATCCAGGAATAACGGGATCTTTGCGAGCGACTCCAGTGAATCATCACCGGGTGACACTGGGCTGATTTGGGTAACTGACATTGCCGCTATTGAGTTCTCCACCGCTGCTTCGTAGCAGCGCCGGTTTAAAGCGGAGTAAACCAGGTATATTAAATATCCGCGGAAACTCCCAATCCATGCGGATTTTTTAATTAATCATTGACTCATGCAGCCTAGTCTCACGCTACGGAATTGAGAGGACGACCTCATGCGGAATTTAATTTTTGTACTGGCTGCCCTTTGCGCCGCGACAACTGGTGCGCAAGCAGAGCAAATCTGGCTCACGATGGATCAGGTGCGACCGTTCAAAGTTGAACGCCCCGCCCAGAATATCGTTGTTGGCAATCCGGCGATTGCAGACGTTACCATCCAGGACAATGAAAATATTTTTCTTTTCGGAAAGTCTCCGGGTTTGACGAATATTTATATTTTCGACGAAAAAGGCGAAACCATCAGCAACTTGATGGTGCGTGTGCGCTCACAAAATAGCGACATGCTTACTTTCCATCACGGATCAAGCCGCACAACATACAATTGTACGTCAAACTGCGAAAGAACGATTACTGTTGGCGACAATAGAGTAGCCTTTGAAGAGACAAGCCAGCAAGTCCAAAAGAAATTTGAACAAGCCGCCGAACTGGGCGGCGATTCTGACTAACCGCCGAGGCGTTGTAAAAAAGACTGAGGCGCTGCATCATTTGCAGCGCCTTTTTTATATCGCGGGAATAGACTCTTCGAAATGAAAGATCCGCGGCCGCTCCTGCTGGCGCAATGTCGTCCGGCACCAGGCGTCAATTTCCCGCGCCGTCCGTTCATCTGGTTGATATTCCTTTTTCAACACAACATGAGCGATCAATCGATCAACGCCGTCGCCGCGCCGGCCAACACGAACCGCGCATTGCGCAACACGCGGGTGCCCGCTTAAGCGTAACGCCACATCGTCAGGGATAACATTGACGGCGCCAATCTGAACAGCGCCGTCGCGCCTGCCGGCAAGGCGAAAAGACCGCTCGCCGGCCCATTCAAGAAAATCCGCCGCATCGGTCTCTTTCTCAACACCGTCTGGCGAGATACGAAACAGTTTTTTCGCGTCGCACCGCCAATGATCAAACAACATAAACGGCTCGCCCGGCGCATCACGCCAGCCAATGAGACCCGTCTCAGTCGACCCATATAACTCTCGCAAAACGCCAAAGCCGGCTTTTCGCATTTCGGCGGCTAGCTCCTGCGTCATTGGCTCGCCAAAAGAGACCGCCATATTATTGTCCGGCGCAGTTAGTTTTTCACGCATCATATAGCGCCACAAAGTCGGCGTCGCGATCAGCACATCGCCATAGGTAAGTTTCTTTGATAACGCTTCGGGGGTCATTCCACGCGCATCAACGGACTCAATTCGCTGCAGATTTGGCGTCAGGATGGTCAGCACAAACCCAAGCAGGCTGTGCGGCGCCACAAAAGACAGAAGACGGCGTCGACCGTAAAGAATATTCGCGGCGGCGGCGGCATCCTGATACACCTCGTCGGCGGGGTGACTATGGGCGGCGTTTTGTTCGTCACGCACGGCGGATTTAAAAGTGAATTCGGTCTGCTTTGCGATGATGGCTTCACTGATGACACCCGCCCAATCGGCAATATGTTTTGCCGGCTTGTCGAGTAGAAAATCCGGCGCCAGGCCAAAAGATAATGCCGCACGCGCTGCACAGGCGGCGATCTCTTCATCGCTCAGGGCGATGCCGCCCTTACCCAACGGCGTTTGCGCGCTCCATGAGGCAATCGTCAAAAAATCGAAATGGCGATTAAAGCGGCGCGAGACCTCATCGGCCGCGGCCGCGCCGATCACTCTTGCGATTTGTTCTTTGGAAATGAGAAACGACTTCACTGGCCTAGCGTGCTTTCCGTCAAATGTTGTAAAAGATGGTTCTCGTACCATGACTGCAATTGATTGAAAATTCCCGCCTGTGCGCCGGAATCCTGCTCTTCGGTCGTTTTTAGTCGCGCACGCCTGACGCCCATAGGGTGACAATAATGACTCAGGATGAAATTGCACGCCGAACCACGGGCGGCTTTCATGCGGCGATCACGGGCGATGTCTCCGACCGCATCCAACCAGCCGTCGCCATCGGTCGGGCCGGCGGCGATTACAGTTTTCGAAAAGGCGACAAGCACCGAGCAGCCCTCGCCTGCCCGGTCACCGGTATGCAGGGGGGTGCGCATGCGCTTCTCCCGCCAATGGTGCGAACGCCTCATCAGAGCTTCGCCAGTCAACCTGCCAAGCGATCTTACCGCTACCGGTAATGCTGCGACAGGACGATGAAAAGCGCTTGCAGCGCCAATTTTGCCTTTGCCGCCATGCCCCGAACCGGCCTATCAGACGTCAAACCCGTTGAGGAGCTATCGATGCCGCAAACTGTCGAAAATGCCGGCCTGGCGCGTACCTTTTTTGGGCTCTCTATTGCTGTTCTCATTGGCTTGATCGCCTATATCGGACGCGGCGTCTTGATCCCGCTCGTGGTCGCGGGGTTTCTTTGTTTCCTTATTTACACACTCAAGGAGAATGTGCGCCGCGCGCCCCTGGTCGGGAAATATATCCCGAACTGGTGCGGGTTTATGATCGCCTTTGCCTTAATTGGCGGCGGCGTTTTTCTTTTTGTTGAGATTATCAAGTCGAATGTCGAGGTGTTGCTGGAAGAGTGGCCGAGTTATGAGGCCCGCCTTAGCACTATTTTACAGGACGTTCTTGCGTTTATCCGATCGATTGACTTTCTGCCTCGCGAATTTGCCGGCGGCATTGAGGAACTCCAACAATCTGCGGTCAATCTGATCCAGCCCGTTCTTGCCCGTCTGGCAGGAAGCCTCAGTGCGCTGACTTCAAACTTCCTGACCTTCATCACTATCTTTTTATATCTCGTCTTTATGCTGATTGAGCGCGGGCGGATTTTTAAGAAAATTAATTTGCTCGGCGCTGATGATCGCGAGCGCCGTGTGATTAATGAAACGCTTGGCGATATTGGGATGATGGTGCGCCAATATATTACCGTGAAAACCATGAGCAATTTGATCACCGCATCGATCAGCTTCGTGATTATGCTGATTATCGGCATACAGTTCGCCGGGTTTTGGGCGCTTCTGATTTTTATCCTGAACTATATTCCGATCTTCGGCGCCGCCTCCGCCATTACCTTGCCGGTCATGCTTGCCCTGGTGCAACCTGATGGCGGCGGTGTGCGGCTGGCGACGATTGCCCTGGTCAGCTTGATTGGCGCGGAACAAGTCATGAGCAACGGCATAGAACCACGCCTTGTTGGCCGCTCGCTCAATTTGAGCCCGCTTGTTATCCTCTTTTCTCTTAGTGTTTGGGGAACATTATGGGGTTTTTCTGGATTGTTGCTCAGCGTCCCGATTACGGTGACGGTGATGATTGTATTGACGCAGTTTAAATCGACCCGGGCGATCGCCGTCATGCTGTCAGATGACGGTAAGATCTCCGATATCAAACACCCGGTGTAAACGCGGCGGCTGTTTGCTATTTTGACGTCGCAAAAATCTCTTTGATGACATCGGCGATGGCTTTGGCTTCCTCGCCCCTGCCTGATCCCTTCCGCCAGGCGACGCCAATTTTCCGGCTTGGCGCTGGCTTCGTGAACGGAATAGCGACAAGTCCTACAGATTTTGCCAGCCCCTGCTTGATCGCCATTTCCGGCAGCAACGTCGCGCCGAGGCCTGATCGCGTCATCTGCGCCAACGTAAACAGGCTCGTTCCATCAAAACTTGCCTTGCCGCCGCGCTCTGAAAGATCGCAAGCGTCAATCGCATGCTCGCGAAGGCAATGGCCGTCCTCAAGCAATAAGAGGTCGCACTCACCCAGATCCTCCTTCGCAAGCTTACGACGCTTGGCGAACGCGTGATCCGCATCGCAAGCAAACCAAAAAGGATCGTCGCCGATTTCGATGATTTCAATGCCAGGCAAGTCATAAGGAAAGGCCAGCAACGCCGCATCGATAAGCCCCGCTGCAAGCCTGTCGGCCAGCGCCGCGGTCAGGTCTTCGCGCAGAAAGAGTTCGAGCTTCGGATATGCGTTGTGTAAGCGCACAGCAGCGCGGGGCAGGATGAATGGCGCAATCGTCGGTATCACACCTAAATGAAATGCGCCCTCAAGCGGGCGTCGCCCACTGGCCGCGCGCGCTAAATCTTCTGTCGCCGCGAGAATCGCCGGCGCGCGCGTCGCGACCTCTTCCCCCGACGGCGTCAGCGCAAACGTCCGGGTCGAGCGATCAACAAGCCGTTGATCGAGAAGCGTCTCCATCTCCTTAATTGCGGAGGACAATGTTGATTGCGACACAAAACATTCCTCAGCCGCCTTGGAAAAGGATTCGCGGCGAACCAGGGACATAAAAAACTGCAATTGCCTCAATGTTGGCAGTGGGGTCATCTGCGGTCCTATTCGCATTTTTTTGTAATCGAATTTATCGATCGAATTTTACCATATAATCTATTTGGCTAATTTTCAAAGGAGCCTGCTGATCATCCGTCGTCGCGCGGCTGCGGCTCGGCGGCATGCGTCGCGATTTTAAGGCGATCGCCGTCGAAGCGGCGCCGGCAAATACGCCGCCGCATCTGAAACCTGCCCGCACGCCCCTCTGGATGATCAGGGCTGGCGCTCATCATCGCAGATGCATATGATGGCCGCTTGTGTATTTTAATGAGGTCTCAACGATGTCTACCGGTTCCACTATGCTGAAAATGACGCTTGGCGCAGCGGCCAGCGTTGCCGCCCTGACAATAACTACGGGCGCAAACGCCCAGCCCAATCCGATCGACCACTGCCGTGAGGCATCCTCGACGGATCAGGAACGTATCGCCTGTCTCGAGGCGGCAATTACCGGGCTGATGAGCGCCGGCCAACCTGTAGCATCGGTCGAAGCGCCGGACAGTGAGGAAGAGGCCAGACTCGCCGCCGCCGAGACAGCCGAAGCTGACGTCCCGACAGGGATCGGCGCTGAGCAGGTGATCGCTAAAACAGAGCGCGCCACTAAGGAAGGGCGCGAGAAACGCAAAGAAAAGATAAAAGCAGAGGCAATCAACGCGACATTGGTTGATTTTGCCCGCACCGGCACAGGACGGCTAATTTTTGTGCTTGATAATGGCCAGGTGTGGTCGCAACGCAAGAGTGACCGACAGGAAGTTCGCCTTCGGGACGGCGATACCCCAAGCGTAAAAGTTCGGCGCGGCGCCTTTTCTGGCTACCGTATGGAGCTTTCTAAGCCAAACGTAACGATCGTGGTTGAACGGCTTAAGTAAGAGCAGCACCTACCCAATTACAACTAACTGTCTCGGTTGCCCGGGAATGCGATCCTTGTTGGCTAAATCCCGCGTCAGGCGCGCAGTGGTCCTTCGCTGGATACTTGTGACATCGGGCCCGGCCTGCGCCTTCAATCACTTAATTCATCAGGACTACGCATAAAAAAATGGCGCGCCGAAGCGCGCCATTTCTATTGTTGTCGTCAAGCCGTGTTTAGAACGTAACGCGGCCAGCGACGAAGTAGGAACGACCGAAGAAGTCGTAGCCTGCCGATGAAACCAGGTTGTTGCGTTGTGGCGATCGGCTGTCATCGATTTGTGGAGGTTGTTTGTCCGCCACGTTGTTGACGCCAGCTGAGATCGAGAAGTTGTCCTGATTATAAGACAACGACACGTCGTGATACCAGACCACAGGAACCGCTTCGAAGTCGCGCGAAATCGGGCGACCGACAACGAATGGGTTCGCGTTGAATGAATCAGCAGGATCGTTTTCCTGGATCGGGAACCGGCGGTGGTCACTCGAAACCGTCCAGTTGCCCCAGTTAAAGGTCGAGCCAGCCCGGAAGTAGAACTCAGGGAAGCCGATCTCACCAGCATTGTCGTCACGATCCTCGGGTCCGAAAACCTGACGCTCCTGCTCATACTGCCAAGACGTTGAGGTCACCAGGGTCCAGTTTACAGGCTCTCCACTCGGCGCCCATGGCAAGTCCATGGCGAACCGGGTGTTGAAGTCAAAGCCTTCAGCGGTGATTTCACCGATGTTGAAGAATGTCAGATCGATATTTGCAATCTGGCGCAGCGCCGGATCACCTGTCTGACGGCGGGTAACCAGCGAACAAAGTGGGCTGGAAAGACCCGGGAACTCAGGATCGGAATAACATTCGCCAAGAATGACGCCAGTATCCGGCTCTTCAACAGAGTTTTCGAGCTGGATATTGTAGTAGCTGACAGCGATGTCGAAATCGAACGCATCCGTCCAGGGCTGTTCCATGGACGCCGTCAGCGTCCAGGTACGGGACGTTTCAGGCTCAAGGTCGA
>JAJFGC010000119.1 GCA_021776345.1 Hyphococcus sp.
GCAGAAAGCGCCGATCCTTCTCGCACATTCTGAAAGGTCTCGGTCAGGCGCATCCGCATAAAGCTGTTGGATATGGTGCGCGCTGACTTCTCGAGGCTTTCCAACAACGGTGAACCGCCAGCAAATAGCGTAGACAGTGTCCTGGCAAAGCGCGCCGCATTTAGCGCCCGCATCAGATTGCCGATGACCGGAATGTTGAGAGTAACTCGATCGGTCTCAAGCTTGAATGCCGGAACGCGCAAACCCTGCCAGAACGCAATGCCGCCCAGCACCAATGCCAACAATAGGTAAATGCCATAGCGACCAACAAATTCTGATGCGCCCATGACAATCTGGGTAATAAAAGGCAGTTCCGCATCAAACGTATTGAACTGGACGACAATTTTCGGAACGACCTGCGTCAGAAGCGCGGTGACAATACCGCCAGCAATGATAAGCAACGCCGCCGGATAGATAAGAGCGCCCAGCGCCTTACTGCGCATAGCCATATTTTTTTCGAGCATCGTCGCAAGTCGGTCGAGCACACCGGCAAGATCACCTGCGGTCTCACCTGCTGCGATTACAGCGCAGTAAAGCTGTGGAAATGAGCGTGGATATTCCCCTAGGGCGTCGCCAAATCGCCACCCCTCCATCACCCGTTCGCGCACGGCGAGAAGGCGTTTGCGAACGGCGGCGCTTTCAGCATGCGTAGCGACAACGTTTAGGGCTTCCTCAAGCGGGGTCGACGCCCCGATCAATGCCGATAGCTGGCGCGTAGCGTTAGCAAGTTGCCGTCCGGACAAGTCTTCGCGCATCGTCCGACGCGCGCCATTCTCGCGCTGACGCGGTGACGAAACATGAATCGGCGTGAGTAGCAATTCACGCAGCTCACGACGAGCGTGACGCGACGTTTCAGCGTTAATAACGCCGCGCCGCGATCGTCCGTTTGCATCAATGGCTTCATATTCAAATGAAGGCATCGTCTTTCTCCTGACGCACGACCCGCAGCACTTCCTCAAGGGATGTTACGCCATTGCGAACATGCTGAAAACCAGAGTCGGCAAGTGTGTCCGCTTGACGAAATCCGTGCGCGGCAATTGCGGCTTCCCCAGCCTCCTCGCTGATTAGCCTTCTAATTTCCTCATCGGTAATGAGCAATTCATAGATCCCGATCCGCCCCTCATATCCGGTGTTCCCACAACGCCCGCACCCTACCGGGTGAGAGACGGTCACGTCCGTATCCGCTGGCAACTTCATTAACTCAAGTTCTGTTGGCGTCGCCTGCATCGAGGTTTTGCAACTCGGGCAAAGTCGGCGGACGAGCCTTTGGGCAAGCACCCCGGCTATGGTAGATGATAACAAAAATGGTTCCACACCCATATCCCGTAGTCGCGTGACGGCGCCGACCGCAGAGTTTGTGTGCACTGTTGAAAGAACAAGATGACCGGTGAGCGCCGCCTGGGTCGCAATTTCTGCAGTCTCTACATCGCGGATCTCACCAACCATGACAATGTCGGGGTCCTGACGAAGGATTGCTCTTAACCCAGTTGCGAACGTCATGCCGACCTTGGGATTGATTTGCGTCTGCCCGACCCCATCGATTGCGTATTCGACGGGGTCCTCAACAGTAAGAATATTCCTACCTGGATCATTTAATAAGTTAAGGGCGGCGTAAAGCGTCGTTGTTTTGCCCGAGCCCGTGGGCCCCGTGACAAGGATAATGCCGTTTGGACGTGTCACCAATGAGCGCAACCGATCCAGGGTTTTTGCCGGTAGACCAAGCGCATTCAGATCAAGATGGGCTTCTTCCTTATCCAGAATACGCATAACAACACGCTCGCCAAACCGAGCCGGCAATGTCGAGACCCGTATATCAACCATCTTCGCCCCAAGCGACAAGGATACGCGGCCATCCTGCGGTACGCGTTTTTCTGCAATGTCGAGACGCGCCATAACTTTCACACGCGACGTTAACACTGGCGTCATTCGCGACGGCAGCGACAGAACTTCTCGCAATACGCCATCAATACGTAATCGGACAGACAAGGCATTCTCATAGGGTTCTATATGAATATCTGATGCTCTAAGCCTGACTGCTTCCGCAATGATCGCGTTGATGAGCTTGATCACCGGTGCATCATCTTGCGCATCCAGAAGATCTGCTGTTGTCGGCAAGCCCTCAGCAAGCGAAATGAGATCGCCTTGATCGCCCCCCTGCATTAATGCATCGGCATCAATGCCAGCAACAGCATAGACCTCAGAAAGCCTTCGCTCAAAGACATCCGAGGGCAATTGATCAACGACAATTAGGGCATTTACCACTCTTTGCGCTTCGATAAGCGCCCATGGATCGGGGGCGCCTCGAGCGCCGATGACGATCGGCCGAGCTGCCGCGTTCAACACCAATAACCCATGCTCCTTGGCGAAAGCATAGGTTAGATGTGCGCCAACATTTGTCCCATCATTCATCGCCGCCCTCGATAACATCAGCGCCGGTGACCTGATCGATTAATCGTTCAAAATTCGATCGTGGCTGGCCAGTCTGCAGCATTTCACGAGCCTGAATGTAGTCCATCTTTTTACGCGTGGCCGCCGCCGCCGTGTCCCTGTCGCGCAGGATGGTCGGGCGAATAAACACCATCAGATTTCGGCGATCTTTTGAGCGAACCGAGGTTTTAAATAAATTCCCCGCAATCGGAATATCTCCAAGCAGCGGCACTTTATCTTCGCTGTTGAACCGCTGTTCGTCGATCAATCCACCGATCACAAGAATGTCACCATCATCAACCAAAGCAGTTGTGACGATTTCACGTTTATTTGTAATCAGATCCGTAGAGGTCGAAAGGATTGGCCCGCTGACACTTGACGTTTCTTGACGTATCTGGAGCGTCACCGTGCCGCCTTCGTTAATCTGCGGCGTTACTTCGAGGATCACGCCGACCTGTTCGCGGGAGACCGTTCGGAAAGCATTGGAAAAATTGTCACCGACCGCCTCACCGGTCGTAATCGGAATTTCCTGGCCAACCGACAGGGTCGCTAATTGGTTGTCCAGTGTCACTATGGACGGTGTTGATAATACGTTCGAGGTGTCGTCCTGTTTTATCGCGGTAAGAATGGCGCCGAATATCGTTCCGTCGCTGGTTTTCCCGGCGCCGCCTAAAGCAAAGCCGTTAATTCCTAAAAGCGATGTCAGCGCTGCTTCAGCGACAAGGTCAGCTGCGTCTCCAATCGCCGAACCTTCCTCCTGACCATCGAGAATAGTTGCCCCGGCCGCTGCGAGAATATTCGGCTGAGCGCTAGCGAAATTCGTTGTCGAGAACGGCACACGACTGCCTTGCGTACCCGTAATAAAGTATTGAATCCCAAGTTCACGAGCAGTGTTGTCAGAAATCTCAACGATGATCGCTTCAACCAACACCTGAGCGCGACGTAAATCCAACTGGCCAACCACGTTCTTAAGCGTGCGCTGAATGTTTGCATCGCCGCTGACGATCACTGCATTGGTCGGCCGATGAAATGAAATTGAGGCTCGTCGTTGCCCTGCCCCTTCCGTGCCTGCTCCTTCAGCGTTGGCAACTTCGTTTAAGAGCGTCGCCATCTCCTCTGCATCGGAATGATTGAGATAGATAACAGACAGGTCAGATTTCGTGGCGCCCATCCGATCGAGCTCCCCAACCACGCCAGCAAGTCTGTCAATAATTGTCGGCTCACCACGAATGAGTATGCTGTTCGACGCCTCAACGGGAACAATGCTGGTGCGGGCGCCCCCTCCACCTTCATCAGATATTTCCTGCGCCAGGTCGGAAAGCACACGCGCGACCTCGCCAGCCGACGCATTCTCTAGCGAGAACGTACGGTAGACTGAGGTGTCGCGATCCACCTGCCGCAACACCTGCTCAAGACGTTCAATATTCTCCGACGTATCCACGATAATGATCGCATTGCCGCTACGAACAGGCGCAACAACGCCGCGCTCGCCGACAATCTGCGTCAGATTTGCCGCCGCTTCGCGCGCATCAACATGACGTAGACGGACAATTTTGGTGATAATGTCGCCGCTTTCTCCGCTGCCGATGGCGCCGGCAGCCCTTGCGCCTTCCTGGACTGGAATAACCCGATAATTATTGCCGCTGATCGGCGCCGCCGTAAATCCGACAGCTCTCAACGCCGCCTGAAATAATTCCCAGGTCTCATCCGCGCAAAGCGTGGTATCGGGCCCGGACTTGATTGTAACACGTCCCTGGACACGAGGGTCCAACACAAATTTTCGCCCGGTTCGCAGGGCTATCTCGTCAACCACTTCACGAACATCCGCGTCTTCAAGATTGAGCGCTGCTGCACAATTCTCTTGCGCTGCAGATGGAGCAATCAGCAACGCCATACAACTCAAGACTACGGCGCTGTGGCCAATAATACTATGAATCATCATCTGAACTGTCCGCCCCGGTATTAAATTCTACATTGATTGTTTTCGTCTGCCCGTCTCGCTCCACGGTGACCCGAACCGGCTGCGCATCAAAAAACTCAGCGGCTAGCGATCCCGACGTGAGAGCTGCTAGGTCAACAGGCGCATCATCAATCGCCACCAATACATCACCGCTCACAAACCCACTCGCTGTGAATTTTTCAGGTTGGGATCCTGGACGCAAAACGATACGGCCGCCATTTTGTTGATCGATGGAAAACCGAAATATCTCATTCAAACTTGAAACGCTTTCAAACACGTCAGTTTTTGGCGCTGACGCCGTTACCGGCGGTGACGACGCCGGTTGCTTGCGATTGTTCATCCACAGAGATTCCGCAATACCGCCTCGCGAAATCACGACCCAGTTTTCGCGGACATCCTGCAAACGAACACCGCTCGAAATTTCATCGCCTACCCTTACCCGTTTCTGCGGATTATCGCCCTCGCCGATAAAGGCAGTGCCGCCTTCAGCATCCGACCAAGTCCCATAGAGCGTTAAATCAAGCGACGTCTCAGCGAGGGATGTGTCATCAAAATTATCGATTTGAGTTGGTTCAGAAACCTCGCCGACCGCAAATGGGTCCAGATTTACCATACTGTGGCTTTGCTCTGTTTGCCTCGGCGCTTGACCGATTTCTGCTTGAGGCAGTGGCAAAGGAGCAATGATCGCCCAGGTTAGCTTTGCCAGCAACATGGCAATAATCAGGAGTAAGGCTAATTCAACGTAGCGGCGCAGTTTCTGCGAGGCGGCAATATGTTTTTGCACGCTAAGAAAAAGTTCAGGCACATTACCTCCACTCAGCACCACACGGCCCAGCCTTCGCCCATTTTCCGCTTTTGCCGTCACAATCACCTCACAGCGCTACAGGTAAGGTGTGATCGCCAAACCTGACCTCGATTACAGCAGAAACCTTCCCAAGCGCGAATAGGTTAACTTTTTGCATGCTCTGTTTACGCGCGACCCGCGCTAAAGGTTGCGCATATTTGCCGACCCATGTTGAAAATGAGACGATTATTGTCCGTATGAGCTTTGCCAGCAATTGCGCAATGATAAACAATAGCGCCATTTCAACATGGTGGTGCAGTTTTCCCGATGCGGCGAGGCGTTTTTGCGCTCCAGCGAAAAGCTCAGGCAACCTCGCCTCGCTCAGCACCATCCAGCCCTGCGCTCGCCGTTTTTCCGCATTTGCCGTCACAATCACCTCACAGCGCGACAGATAGGATGTGACCGCCTTATCTGACGCCAAAACGCAACATCGCCGGCCACATACATATGACCGGCGACACGCAAATATTACGCCACAATCGTTAACACAGCAATCACCTTAGTTTGGCAGTATTAGAGCTTTTTCTTAGGCTGATCGAGTAGGAAGTACCAAGATCATAAATATCAACCAGTATTGAGGTGGCGTTGGCGCCGTCTGCTGTCGCCTCATAATCATCGTTAAGGATGGTATTTACCTTCATTTGCAGATCCCATTCCCGCCAAAGCTATCAAGCGTTTTGGAATAAACGAAACCCACGGTCATTGGCAAACGCACTACGCCGTTCGGGATTGGCTGCCCGCCAATCACGATACTAACCTGGCGGATGCGTTCGCTGATCCAGTTAAAGAGGAAATACGTTTTAGACTTTGCGTCAAAGTCCTCACAGCCGAGTCGCACGTTAACCAAGTGATCGGGTTGGCCTTGTAGACGACGACCATCGGGGAAGAAGCTGTTTTTAAAAGTATGAGTAAACAGTATTGTCTGTCTAATTCACGCTGACCGGTGTGGTTTGATCCAGAAGTGTTGATAGAGGCAAATTAAGACAGCGCCATTAAGCTGCTTTGCTGAAGAGCTTATCTTCCGGTCATCGTTGCCTGATTCGGCAATTGTAAATTCCTGCAGCTTTTCTCCATAGCACTCGATCGGCCAAGAGCAAGATTGGCCCGGGTAAAGAAATTTCCCCTTTACCGGCAATATCGCAGTATCCGCCTTCTCATAATTTCGGAAAATTACATTCTTGTGCTTACAGCGCGGGCATACCCGGCCTAAAACATATGGCGTCGCATCCGTCAAAAGCTCACCGGCCCCCACATTGCTGAGCGCACTATCGATAATTTTTATTGTAGATAGTTGACGGTTTAACGACATTAAGCTTTGGGACGAAAAAGCTGTGGAAAATCACCAGCCCGACTCAAGCAACCGATTTGAGATAAACGGTTTGGCGCAGGTGCTGTTTATCCTGCAGGATCGAAGTTGAGGACCAGAGGGGCCCATTGTAGACAGTTGGAGAGCTGGCAAAATCGCTCTCAATAACAGAAATATCAATGGCTTAAAGAAGCAAGCTCATTTCTGAGATCGACGCTGTCACCAAGCGCCTCTAACAAACCAATAGGCTTCTTAGGCGCAAACACACGATTGTTGTAATATGCGCCGCCGCGGGGCTCACGAACCAGTTCCGTTGAACGCTGATTGATAGATCATCAAAAACAAAAATGGCGCGCCGAAGCGCGCCATTTCTATTGTTGTCGTCAAGCCGTGTTTAGAACGTAACGCGGCCAGCGACGAAGTAGGAACGACCGAAGAAGTCATACCCCGACGACGAAACAAGGTTGTTGCGTTGTGGCGATTGGCTGTCATCGATTTGCGGAGGCTGTTTGTCCGCCACGTTGTTGACGCCAGCTGAGATCGAGAAGTTGTCCTGATTATAAGACAACGACACGTCGTGATACCAGACCACAGGAACCGCTTCGAAGTCACGAGAAATCGGGCGATCTGGCAGGAACGGGTTCGGGTTGAAGTCATCGCTCGGATCGTTTTCCTGGACCGGGAAGCGACGGTGGTCACTCGAAACCGTCCAGTTGCCCCAGTTAAAGACCGAACCAGCCCGGAAGTAGAACTCAGGGAAGCCGATCTCACCAGCATTGTCGTCACGATCATCAGGACTGAACACCTGACGCTCCTGCTCATACTGCCAAGACGTTGAGGTTGTCAGCGTCCAGTTTACAGGCTCACCACTCGGCGCCCATGGCAAGTCCATGTTGAACCGGGTGTTGAAGTCAAAGCCTTCAGCCGTGATCTCGCCAACATTGAAGAATGTCAGATCGATATTTGCAATCTGGCGCAGCGCCGGATCGCCTGATTGACGGCGGGTCACCAGCGTACAAAGTGGGCTGGTAAGACCCGGGAACTCCGTATCGGAATAACATTCGCCAAGAATGACGTCAGTATCCGGCTCTTCAACAGAGTTTTCGAGCTGGATATTGTAGTAGCTGACAGCGATGTCGAAATCGAACGCATCCGTCCAGGGCTGTTCCATGGACGCCGTCAGCGTCCAGGTACGGGACGTTTCAGGCTCAAGGTCGA
>JAJFGC010000120.1 GCA_021776345.1 Hyphococcus sp.
GTGGGGAGGGCGACCGTCATCAGTTCCGAATTATCCTCTCGCCGGAAGACGGGCATGAATTTCAATCATTAAAGCCGCTCACCCGTGATTTGATGGCGTCAATGGAGCGCGAGCTGGAAACACGCGTCGATTGGATCGCCGCTGATCACTATGATACAGGTCGCCCGCACACTCATATCGTCATTCGGGGCAAGCGCGATAATGGCGAGGATCTTTTCATCCCGAAACGCATGATCGCCCATGGCATGCGTGAACGGGTCAATGAGCTCTTGTCGATTGAGCTTGGGCCGGTCACCGAGCTTGATCTGCAGCGGCGGGTGGAGCGGGAGGTCGGTCAGGAGCGCTGGACAAGCCTTGATCGTGATCTGAAATCAATCGCCCGAGACGGCGTTATTGAAATCGATAAAGACGCCCGCCAGTTGAAGTCGCGTTTGCAACTCCTGCGACTTGAAAAATTGCAACGGCTTGGCCTCGCTGAAAACTTCGGGAAAAGGCGTTGGGAAATCGATCGCGAGTTCGAGGCGAAGCTTCGCGATCTCGGGCAGCGCGGTGACATCATCAAAGCCATGAACAAAGAGCTGCGATCCCGTGGCGACGGTCGAACCCTGGGACCGGAGTCAGTGTTCGACCCGGTGAGCGATGAGCGGAGCATTGTCGGTCGCGTCATGTCCGTGGGACGTCATGGCGACTTTCATGAGCGGGCCTATGCCATAGTCGATGGCATTGACGGCGCAGTGCATCATGTCGATTTTGGCGACGTTGATCTTGTCGATGAACTGAAGCGTGGGACTATTGTTGAGGTTTCTGGGCGAGGGGATGGTTTAAAGAAATCCGATCACGTCATTGATGCCGTTGCTCGCGAAAATGGCGGCATTTACAGCCCGACACGTCATGAGAATTTTGACGGCAAAGCCAGCCGCGAATTCATTCGATCCCATGTGCGCCGGTTGGAAGCGCTGAGACGGCTCGGCGTTGTTGATCGATCAGCCGATGGATCATGGTCAGTCTCGAACGATTATTTGAACCGCGTGCGGCTTTCACAGAAAACGCAATTAAAAAGAACTCCTGTTGACCTTCGCGAGCTCACATCATGGTCGCTTGAAAAGCAAACACACGCAATCGGCGCTGCGTGGATAGATCGCGAATTGGCGGAACACGGAGAATCGCGGTTGTCGGGCGAGGGCTTCGGTGGGGAGGTGGGAGCAGCTGCAGAAAAACGCCGTTTGTTTATGATGAAGCGCGGTCTTGAAAATGCGTCGCTCCAACAGCTTGAAGGGATGGAGATTGCATACGCCGGAGAAAAGATTTCAAAAGAATTTGGCAAGCCGGTCACACCGGTTTCGAGAACCGGAAAAATTGACGGGAAATATGTTCGCGATGTTGAGCTCGCGAGCGGCAAATTTGCCTTGCTCGAAAAACAACGGGAATTGACGCTTGTGCCGTGGCGTCGCGCGATGGCGCGGGCGATCGGGCGGAATATGGTCGGCGTTGCGCGCAACGGCAGAATAACTTGGGATTGGACCAAGCAGCGCGGTCGGTAACCGGCGATGTTTGGTTTTCTTTTATGGCAAAAGTAAAAATGCGGGCAGCGTATCCAAAGCAGTCAACCAATTCAGAAACGACATCAAGTAAACGCTCCGAATTTTGAAATTGCAGCTGTGTCTCACCAAGATCCAACGTCCTCCGACATTTGGCTCACTTTACAAGTTGAGGCTCACCACCTTTGGTTTCTATGAGATCAGCGCTTGCTAGCCTACCCAAATTTCCGTAGTTTTCTCAAAAGAGCACAATACGGGGCGGGGATCAGGGCATGGCGGATGAGATCATGACCATCGACGAGGTGGCGGACTATCTGCGCATCAACAAAAAAACCGCCTATCGCCTAGCAGGCGATGAAAAACTCCCCGGCTTCAAAGTTGGCGGCGCGTGGCGTTTTCGCCGCGCTGAAATTGAAACTTGGATCGACGAAGACGCCCGGGCCAAGAAAAAGAAACGGGGGCGATGATGGCATCGGACATTTCAGCAAACATCAAGTCGCTCAGCAGTTTTGTTTGGTCGGTCGCGGACATCCTTCGGGGCGACTTCAAACAGTCTGAATACGGCAAGGTCGTCCTGCCTTTCGTTGTCTTGCGGCGGTTAGATTGCATTCTGGCTGGATCGAAGGACGCGGTGTTGGCGGCGGCAAAGACTTTGCCCGACGGTGTCGATGACGACACGCGCAACATGATCCTGTTTGGCGCGGTCGGCGACAATGTAAAAGTCTACAACCTTTCGCGCTTCACTTTTGAAAGCCTTAAAGGCCAGGACCCGCGTCAGCTTCACGACAATCTGGTGGACTATATTACTCAGTTTTCGCCAAACGTGCGTGACATCTTCCTCGACAAATTTTTGTTCACTGATCAGTTGAAGCGCCTGAAAGAAGGCAAAATCCTCTGGCAGGTGTTCGAGCGCTTCTGCGAAATCGATCTCCATCCGGACGCTGTTTCCAATATCGAAATGGGCTATCTGTTCGAAGAGCTAATCCGCAAGTTCTCCGAAATCTCTAACGAGACCGCCGGGGAGCATTTTACTCCGCGTGAAGTCATCCGCCTCATCGTTGATCTCTTGATCGCCAACGATGACACCAAGCTGAGCGGGCGCGGCATCATCCGCCAGGTATATGACCCGGCGTGCGGTACGGGCGGCATGCTGGCGTTGACGGAAGAGGCGTTAAAGAAGTTCAATCCCTCAATCCGCGTTGAATTGTTCGGCCAGGAGCTGAACGGCGAGTCCTTCGGCATCTGCAAATCAGACATGCTGGTGACCGGCCATAACCCGGAGCAGATTGCGTTTGGCAACACACTGACGGAAGACGAGCACGGCGACCGCAAATTCCATTACATGTTGTCTAATCCGCCATACGGCGTTGACTGGAAGAAGTATCAGGAGCCGATTAAGACAGAAGCGGCCAATCTCGGCCATACAGGCCGGTTTGGAGCCGGTACGCCGCGCATCTCCGACGGGCAACTTCTCTTCCTACAACATATGATCTCGAAAATGCGTGACGATGAAACCGGGTCGCGTATCGGGATCGTCATGAACGGTTCGCCACTATTCACGGGCAGCGCACAATCGGGCGAAAGCGAAATTCGCCGCTGGATGCTGGAGAATGATTGGGTCGAAGCGATCGTCGCCCTGCCGACCGACCTCTTCTATAATACTGGCATCCAGACTTATGTCTGGCTCCTGACAAACCGCAAACCGAAGAACCGAGAAGGCAAGGTGCAGCTTATTGACGCTTCGGGTGAACGCTTCTGGAAATCCATGCGCAAATCGCTTGGCTCGAAACGTCGTGAAATCCCTGATGAGGCGCGGGAAGATATTGTTCGTCTCTACGCGGATTTCATCAATAGCGAGAGCGGTGAGGATGATGTCTCAAAGATTTTTGATACGACGGATTTCGGTTTCCGTGAAGTGCGGATCGAGCGCCCACTGCGGTTAAACTTTCAGGTTAGTGATGAACGGCTGGCGCGGTTGCCGGAAGAAAAAGCCTTCGCAAAATTGGATGATGATGAGCGGGCAGCAATAATCGCAGCCCTGCGATCGCTGCCGGAGAAGCTGTTTAAGAACCGAGATGGATTCGAAAAAGCCTTCACCAAGGCGATAAAATCTGCGGACATCAAGCTCGCTACGGGAGTAAAAAAGGCGGTGCTGTCCGCTTTATCCGAGCGCGACGACACGGTGGATATCTGCACCGACAAGAAGGGCAACCCGGAAGCCGATACGTCACTGCGCGATCATGAGCTTGTGCCGTTGAAAGAAGACTGGCGGGACTATGTTGCGCGTGAAGTTAAGCCATTTGTACCCGATGCATGGGTGGATGAAAGCCATGTTGACCCTACCGATGGTGAAGTGGGAAGGGTCACATACGAAATAAATTTCACGCGATATTTTTTTCGATATGAGCCCCCACGCGATTTTGCAAAAATTGATTCTCAATTGAAGAATCTCGAAGGCGAGATTGCTAAACTCGTGTCTGAGATAACTTTATGACTGACATTTTGATCCAACAAGCTCCTAAAAGCTGGCGTCGCGTAAAGATTGGACAGTTCTTCGAACATCGCTCTGAAAATGTCAGCGATTTAGAATACGCACCGTTATCAGTGACCTATGCCGGAATTGTTCCACAGCTAAAGCATGTAGCGAAAAGCGGTGATCACAACAATCGAAAACGGGTTGCAAAGGGTGATTTGGTCATCAACAGCAGATCTGACCGTCGCGGCGCAAGTGGTTTGTCGCCTTTGGATGGTTCTGTTTCTCTAATCAATATTGTTCTTAAACCGAGAGTCCAAAACTCACGTTACTTTCACTACCTATTGCGTAGCACAGCATTCCAAGACGAGTTTTACCGATTTGGACACGGAATTGTCGACGACTTGTGGACTACTCGCTACTCTGAGATGAAAGGCATTTGGGTGGCTGTACCGCCTGCTGACACACAAGCCGCCATAGTGCGTAATCTTGATGTCGCGTGTGATAGAATCGACAAGCTGATCCAACTCAAAAGACGTCAAATAAAAATACTATTCGAAAAAGAATCTCTAACCGCCGTAGGTGCTTTGCGCGTCGATCGCAAAGAACCTGACGATGTTAAGGCGACCGGTCTACAATGGTTACCAAAAATGCCCGGTAATTGGAGCCTTCTTCGAGCCAAGTATGTTTACCGACAAATAACGCGGCAGCCTTGTGATGACGACGAAATAGTCACAGCCTTCAGAAACGGCGAGGTCACTTTGCGTCGTAATCGGCGGGAAACTGGATACACCCTTGCGGTTAAAGAAACTGGATACCAAAAAATACTTCCGGGAGATCTTGTGATTCACACAATGGACGCCTTTGCTGGTGCTGTTGGCGTCTCCGACTCTGAAGGAAAAGCAACCGGCGAATATGCGGTTTGTGAAGCTATAAAACCCAACGAAACGAACAACGAATTTTATGCTGAAATTCTTCGCTACATGGCTAAGCGAGATTATATTATAGTTCTTTGTCCTTCTGTTCGGGAGCGCGCACCACGCTTCCGGTTCTCAAAATTTGCGCCAGTATGTTTGCCGGTTCCTCCCAAAAAGGAACAAGATGCTATTGCCTCTTATCTTTTGGCTTCGCGCGCTTTGCGTAAAAATATTGAAGCATCGATTCTGTTGCTTAATGAACGGAAGGCCGCACTAATCACGGCTGCAGTCACAGGCCAATTAGAAATCCCAGAAACGGTTTCTGTTGTTGAAGTAAGCACGGATAACGTCATCCCATTCCCGATCCGAATAGCCGCTCAGATCATTCACCAACATAAGAACACGCAAAAGTTTGGTCGGGTGAAGCTACAAAAGGAACTTTACCTCGCAGAGGCTCACGCCGGTATTTCGGAATTGCAGGGTCAGTATGAGCGCCGCGCTGCCGGGCCACTTGATCAAGCCCTTCTAAGTCGACTTGAAACCGGACTAGAGGCGGCGGCACTCTATAGTGCACATTCCGAAGGCAGCGGCTCGGCGGTGACCTATGAGGCGATCTCGGCGATGCCTTTCAACCGCGCTGATCTTGAAGGCGAGCTTGGCGGCCGCACAGAGGCATTCTTTCGTATCCTCAACAAACTGTCTGACTTGGACACGAAGTCGGTTGAAGCCATCGCCACTCTTTATGCAGTCTGGAATGACGCGCTGATCGACGGTGAGACACCTGACGATGACAGCATCATCCACGGCGTGCTCGAAGAATGGCACTCGGAGAAAAAGCGCAAATTCAAACCTGATGAACTACGCACCTGGCTTGGTTGGATGCGCCGAAATGACTTTGTGCCGAAGGGTCAAGGCCCCCGCACGTCTTTGGGGAGGCTCCTCGTATGACCCGGCTCTGGATTGTCCGCGCAGGCGCGAATGGCGAACGTGAACTGGCCGCGATTGAAGACAGCCGACTATATCCGGGCTTTCTCGAAGCCCGTGATCTCGCAAAGCGGGGAGACCGCGATAGCATCCTGGAGCATCTGAAAGAAGTGATGCCGGATGCAAGCGCCGGACGCCTGAAAAACTTCGCAGCGCAGCTCAACCAATTCGCCAATCGGATTTCTGTCGGCGACCTTGTCGTCATGCCGCGAAAATTGACTGACGGTGTCGCCATAGGCATTGTCAAAGGCGACTATACGTTTGACGCCGAGAGCAGTTTCAAACACGCGCGCGATGTTGAATGGAAATCTGAGTCCATCGCCCGTGATGTTTTCAAACAGGACCTGCGTCACTCCTTCGGCGCCTTCATGACGATCTGCGAAATCAAGCGCAATTCAGCCCTCGAACGGGTTCAGGCCGTTCTTGAAACAGGCCGCGATCCCGGCTCCCTGCTAGGCGCCCAAGGCACCGTCCCCGCCAATGGCGGCGAAGACGATGCCGACGCCGATGACTTTGCAACCGACATTGAGGACATCGCCGGCCAGCAAATCATCTCGCTTATTAAAAGCGAGTTTGCGGGACATGCGCTCGCTGACTTGATCGCGGAAATTTTGGAAGTTGAAGGCTACACGACGAAGGTGTCTCCGCCTGGACCAGATGGGGGTGTTGATATACTGGCGGCTGGCGGCACGCTTGGCCTTGGCGAAGACCGGATTTGCGTTCAGGTAAAATCAGGCGACGGCACAGCGAACCACGATGTAGTTCTGCGCCTCATTGGCTCGGTTTCAAATTCCCAGGCGCAAACCGGCCTGCTCGTCAGCATTGGCGGTGTCAACGCAGTTGCGCAAAAGGAATTGGATAACAATTTCTTCAAACTACGACTCTGGCAAATGCCGGATGTCCTGCGTGCGCTCTACCGGACATATGGTCAGTTATCGGATGAAACCCGCAGCAAATTACCCCTGAAACAAATCTGGGCGCCGGTCTCGGGGAGTGACCTATGACCGACTACGAAACCCGCGAGAATTCATACACGCCCAAAGGATTTGCAGAAGGAGACGCCCACAAGGAAGCTGTGTTGCAAGAACACCTGATTGACCAATTGGTGCTGAACGAAGGCTATGAACGACGCGTTGCGAAAGCGGTTTATGACGGGCCGCTGGCAATGGATCGCGAACTGGTTCTGCGCTTCGTTCAATCAACACAAGCGGAAGCATGGACAAAGTTATCCGAGCATTACACGTCTTCCGCTCAGGCGACTTTCTTCACGCAACTTGAAAAGTCTCTCAAGGCCCGTGGGCTTCTGGACGTGCTGCGCCAAGGGATCAAAATTGTTCCCGGTATCAAGTTTCAGCTTTGCTATTTCCGCCCCGCAAGCGGCCTAGAACCGAAACGGGTTACGGAATATGAAGCAAATATTCTGAGCGTTTGCGATGAGGTTGAATATAGCTCGAAGAACGGCAATCGCATCGATGTGGTTTTGTTTCTGAACGGGCTTCCAATCGTCACCATCGAAACCAAGAATGTCATGACGGGAACAACGTTCCGTCATGCCGAGCGTCAATACCGAAATGATCGCTCCCCTGCAGGCGAACCGCTGCTGACCTTCAAGCGTGGAGCTCTCGTGCATTTTGCGCTCGACCAGGACAATGCGTCTATGACAACCCGGCTGGCAAACGGCAAGACCCGCTTTTTGCCCTTTAATCGAGGCCGCGATGGCGGCGCCGGCAACACGGATGTGAAGGATGAGTTTCGAGTTGCTTATCTTTATGGAAAGGGTCTTTGGGGACAGCCAATTTTCTCAAGAGATGTGCTGATCGATATCATCGGTCAGTTCATGCACCTGGAAAAAAACGGGAAGTCCGAAGTTTTGATCTTCCCGCGCTTTCAGCAACTCGATGCGGTCCGACAAATGATCCGCCATGCAAGGGATAACGGCTCGGGCCACAATTACCTGATCCAGCATTCCGCCGGGTCTGGAAAATCAAACACCATTGGTTGGTTGGCGCATCAAGCCATCAATTTGCATTCGGCAGATGATACGCCGGTGTTCGACACCGCAATCATTGTGACAGACCGGGTGGTGCTGGATCGCCAGCTGCAAGAGACCGTAGGCCAGTTCGAACAGACAACCGGCGTTGTGAAAAAGATCGACGGCACATCGAAACAATTAAAGGCGGCGATTGCCAAGGGCGCGCGGATCATTGTTACCACAATTCAAAAATTCTCGACAGAACATTTGAAGGCGATCTCAGGACAAGGCGCTCGGACATTCGCCGTTATCGTCGACGAAGCCCACTCAAGCCAGTCCGGGAAATCGGCGCAGGCAATGACAGACGCGCTAACGCGAGAGGCGTCAAACAGCGAAGATATTGAAGACATCATCGCGGAGTACCAAAAATCGCGCGGCCCACAGTCGAACATCAGCTTTTTTGCATTCACCGCAACGCCTCGAAACGTCACTTTGGAGCGGTTTGGGGTCACTGGCGAAGATGGTATGCCTCACCCATTCCACCTGTACTCAATGCGACAGGCCATTGAGGAAGGCTTTATTCTGGACGTGCTCCAGAATTATATGACTTATAAAGCCTACTACCAGCTCGAAAAGGCAATCGAAGAAGATCCGGAGCTCAGCGGACGCCGCGGCCAACAGCGGGTCGCTCGTTTTGCATCGTTGCACCCAACAGCTATCGGCCAGAAAGTCGAAATCATCGTCGAGCATTTCCGTCGACATGTCATGCGTGAATTGGGCGGCGAAGCGAAAGCCATGATCGTTACGCAAAGCCGGGAACACGCTCTGCGTTACTACCTTGGTCTGAAAGAATATATTGGAAACCAAAAATACAGCAACCTTCATGCGCTTGTCGCCTTTTCCGGTGATCTCGAAGTCGATGGGATTAGCTACACTGAGTCTGAACTAAACGGCTTCGCTGAAACTGAATTACCGGGGCGATTCGATGGCTACATGCCAGACGGTGCCGCATATCCTGAGAAATACCAGCTGCTAATCGTCGCTGAAAAGTATCAGACAGGCTTCGATCAGCCAAAACTCTGTGCGATGTATGTTGACCGCAAACTCGCCGGACTACAGGCAGTTCAAACGCTGTCCCGGCTCAACAGAACCCGTCCCGACAAGACCGAAACTTACGTCCTCGATTTCCGGAATACGATCGAAGACATTCAAACGGCATTCCGGCCTTATTTCGAGGTGACGTCGTTGGAGGCAATGTCTGACCCCAACCAAGTCTATGAACTTGAAGGTCGGCTGTTCAAGTTTGGCTATCTGGATCGCGAAGAAATTGAGCGCTTTTCAGAAAGCTATTTCACGGGGCGTCTGACGGGCGCAGACCGGTCACGGTTAGAGGGGCTGGTGCGTGAGGCCGTTGGCCGGTTCATCGCTGACGAAGATGATGGTCGCCAGGAAGAGTTTCGACAGCTCGTCAAAAGCTTCATGCGATTCTATAGCTTCGTGGCTCAGGTTGTTCGGCTAGGCGATACGAGCCTTGAAAAGCTTTTTGCCTATGCATCATGGCTCAATCGCTTACTTCCCAATCGTGAAATCCCGCCAGAAATTGAGATCACTAACGATATGCTCCGGCTTCAAGCCTTTCGGGCTGAGCAGAAGGAGCAAGGGAGCGCGTCACTTTCTCCAGGCGACAAAGAAGCGTTGCGGACCATCAGCGAATTTGGCGCCAAGCCCTATTCTGAGGACGAACAGAAAGAGCTGTCCGAGATCGTTCGGTCTTTCAATGACCGCCATGGGACTGACTTCACTGAAGCTGATTTTATTCGGTATGAGCCGACGTATCGAGAAACGCTTGACGACGACATGACAGAAATGCTGCGCAATAATGCACCAGATGTCGTTTATTCAGCATTCTCACAGGCCTTTTTCCAAGGCGCAGTCAAACTGTTTCAGCGCGATAATGATATGCGCGACATCGTTCTGACCGATCCAGAAGCACGGGAAAAACTCACCCGCTTCTTCTTCAATCGCGCGATTAGAGAAGTGCAAGCAGAATAGAAAATTGACTTGGATCGAGCCGATTTTCCTAGTGGGCGGAAGTCATTTGCATTCGAGCAATGTTGAAATCAGAAATATTTAAGAGCCAATTCAATTTACCGGATGTCCGTTTAGCGTTTATTGCGGCAATCAGAATTCGCCAAGCTAACGTCAGTTATGAAGATTTTGCTGAAGTCCGAGTTGCGCGCATAAGCTGACATTAGAAATGGGCAATTTGGAATTTTCCACCGAATGCAAAGAATTAGATAATCCATGGTAAACAGTGATCCTATAACATTCTTTTCAGGTAAAGTCTTGAAACAGTTAAGTCATAGAAAGCACTGAAATGGCTCTTCATACCGCCCAGCCGCCGAATAATTTCTTGGGGGAGAACTTTCAGCAATACGAAGATGTTGATGTTGGTCGTTATCGGCATGTTTTGTTGGAAGCAAAATACAATGACCCAGCCTCACTAGCAGCTGCATTGCGTCCCTATTTTGAATCAGCTCATTTAGACGCAAGAACTATATTTCACGACGAAATTGGTATCAATCTACATCCGGATACCGGCCCGGCAGTTGCAAGTTCAATTACCTATCCCAATTCTCTGGAATTATCTGCCCGAAGAGGATTGTTTGGAGAGGTGTTTGCAGGTCTTCTAACCCAAATTTGTTCCTATATTGGAGATCATGACTGGAACATTCCGGTCTTTCTCTTCCGGTTTCACAACGCAGCTTCCGAATACTTATACACATTAAAACGTGATCCCTCGCAAGAGCGTAAATTGACTGGGCGTACCGGCGATGATTTCATTGCTGTGACCTTAGATGACGAAGGCGGTATTCAGCGAGTCCTTGCTGGCGAAGCAAAATGGCGTGCAACACTGACGCAATCCGTTGTTGATGATTTGCTGCTGGGGAAAAAGGTCAAAGACCAGGAGACCGGAAAAAAATACCATAATGGAAAGGGCATACTCTCATCCTTCAACACGGCTGTCGATCCACCTCTAGGATTGAAACAGCTTCAAAAAATTCTACAGGACGTGGCACCAGATGATTACGCGGCGGCTATTTATTCGATCGACCAACAGGTTCTGGCGGATGATCCCAACTTGCCACGAACCAATCTTATCGTTCTAGCGGGCAACGGCGGAATAACTCGAGAGAATGGCATGCCGATGGTTATTGCCGACAGTCCTCCTGCTGAATATACGTCTCCGGCAGACCTGCAAGTTGTGGAAGTCATATTTGATCAAGGCGAAGCAATGGTGGACCAGCTCTATGACGATCTTTGGAAAGCCTGAATGGTGGCGACGTTCGATGAAAGCAGGCAAGGTTTGGCCGAGGTATTTCAGTCTCGGTATGGCGATCCGCGCGTCTTAAGCCCAATCCAAGCTAGACTGCTCGTAAGGTGTTTGCAGACCACGTGGGAGGTTGAAACAATTGGCTGGAGTTTGAAAAACTCGGAAGCTCAATTACGAGATGCTCGTCGACTCTTGCATGCGGCTGACATCCTGGAGGAGACTAAAGGGCCTGAAGACACATCGACAAGACTTGCTTACCAAAGAGCAGCCGAATTACTCGAATGGCTCTCACGCTCTCAAGACATAGTCGGAGAGTCGGCACCGCTGGAGTTGATGTCAGCCGCCGCTTATCAACTCGCGGGCCTGCCGGCTATGGCTACTGGAATTCTCAAGCCTATGGGCTTTGATGCCCAAGGCTTAAAACTCTACTCGAGTTTTTTGCGGGGTGATTTCGATACTGTTCTTTCAGAAACGACAGCATTTTGGGAAGCGAATATCGATCTCACACGTCAAAATTCCGAAGACGTTCTGGGCCAAGAGATGGACGGTGCTGCTTGGCACTATACTATTGAAATTGTCCGGTCCTTGGGTCTTTTTGCATACTCACTCCGGGTCGGGCGTGATGAGCGCCTCGAGCCAGCGCTGCGAAAACTCAAACACTTAAGTCGGATGGGACAACGCGTCTTACCCGCTGATCTGTCCTTGTTAATTCTATTGCTCTTTCAAGTGGCCAAAAGGTTCGCTGACGCTAGCGCCTATGTTCCGCTAAGGGCTCTTGCGGGCAGGAACGAACAAAACCAAAAGCGTGTCCAACGTTTGGCAAGGCGATACTATAGCCGAGGACAGGGCACCTTGTGGCCATCGCAGCGATTGGGCATATCTCGTCTTGTCGAAAGTTCTGCGTTCGCGCTTTGCACCCCAACAGGATCCGGTAAAACCCTTGTGGCGAACCTCGCCATCATCAAGGAATTATTGCTCGCCAATGTAGAGAATGATTTGTCACCATTGGCACTTTATGTAGTGCCATCGCGGGCTCTAGCAGGCGAGGTCGAAGCGAAACTCGCTGAAGAAATGCAAGGCGATGTGATAATAACAGGTCTTTACGGCGGTAACGATTGGGGCATCACTGATTATTGGCTGAAAGCCGAAACCCCAGCCGTTGTGATCGCTACTATTGAAAAAGCTGATGCGTTGTTACGAAATCTAGGCCCACTAATTTCAGCACGACTGAAACTTCTCATTCTGGACGAGGCGCATCAAATCGTTCCTGGATCCGAAGAGGATGCACAAGAGAGTTTTCCTCGCCACAGCGAGCGGTCGTTAAAGCTTGAGAGTTTTGTTTCCCGGCTGTTGGCAGCGAATCCTGGGATCGCAAGAATTGCCCTTACTGCCGTCGCAGGCGGCGCTGCAGGGCCAGTTGCGAGATGGGTCGAAGGAAACGCTAATGCCGAGCCCATTGGTTCGAAATATCGCAGCACCCGGCAGATCATTGGAAAGCTCGAAACAACGCCTTCTTACCCTCCCAAATTGAAACTGGATTTAGTCAATGGAGCGAAAATAGAAGTGCGGGGACGCGGCGCCGCCCCTTATATCAATTTACAAATTGACCGAATGCCGCAGCTCCCACCAGGAATGCGGTCGAGTCTTAATCGCTTCAATCAATTAAGTGTTCTTTGGACATCATTTCATCTCACAGCGTCGCAACAACGCATACTGATTTCTATCGCTCAACAACCTGAACGAACAATGGGTTGGTTTGTGGATGCCCTCAACCTCCAAGAATGGGCCGATGTTGATGACTTCGTTGTTCCTGCAACCGGCCCAAAGGCCAAAAGCTTCAATGAGCTTTTAGAAGCTTGCGTCGATTACTGTGGATCAGAGTCACATGAAGTGCGTCTTTTAAGGTCTGGTATTGCTTCAAGCCACGGTCAAATGCCTCAGAGAATTCGGCGATTAATGAATGTAGTCATTGAAAAGGGAATATGCCCGATCACTGTTGCAACAGCCACGCTCACTGAAGGAGTCAACTTACCCTTTGATGTGATTTTCGTACCTTTGCTGAACCGGAGTATTTACAACCCGCTCAAAAACACACGAAAAGTCAGACCGATGACGGCATCGGAGTTTCGGAATTTATCGGGACGTGCAGGACGTCCCGGCGCATCCCGCGGGGCTGAAGGCATGACATTTGTGGCGGTGCCGCAGACTATTGCAACAACGGCCAACGGCCAAAAACCTACACAACTGAGACAACAGCGAGGCTTTGAAGCGGACTATGACGATTTAATTGCCAGGCTTGCAGCAGAAGAGGCTGCCGACACCGCGATTAGTCCGTTGGCCCTATTGCTAAACTCACTGTCCGAGAAAGTGAAGTCAGAGCTCGGATTACTAACGACCCAAGAATTCTTGGAGTGGTTGGACACGGTTTCGCCGGGCGATGTCAGTGAACAGGCAGGTCAAGAAGAAGAGGACGACCTATCAGTTCTCGCGGACTCGCTGGATGAGTTGGATGGCATCCTGCTTGCAGCGGTCGAAGATATTCACGGTGTCTCCGACGACGATTTGTCCGCGGCGGACGTTGAGCACGAGCTTACAAAAATTTGGAAAAGAACTTTTTCGGCTTATGCCAAGACACAAGAAGCTTGGTTGGAGAAGGCCTTTGTGCATCGCGGAAGGGCTCTGGTTGAAAGAATTTATCCCGATGCTGAAGAACGTCGGCGTCTGTATTTGTATGGTTTGACACCCCACATTGGACGACGCTTTGAAGAGTCGGCCAATGATATATTGGAAAAACTCAGAGCGGGTTCAGATTACGGTGCATTGGCGCCTGACGCCCGGCTGGCGTTTTTCGGTGACATCGGCAGCTTACTCTTGGTCGATCAAGGTTTTGGATTTTCAGTCCGGGATACGATAACTGACAAGGCGATTCTTGCGGATTGGAAGGGCCTTCTTAGGTGGTGGTTCGCCGTTGAGGATGCACCAACGCCGCCAAGTGATAGGCTTCGCGCCTGGCAGCGCTTCGTCAATGATAATCTTGAGTTTCGATTGGGGGTGGCAATTGGCGCGGTCGTATCCAGGGCATGGAATGAGGGCATCGGCGATACACCAACCATTCCCACATTGGAGGACTGGAAAGAAACGACCAAACTTCCATGGATTGCATTCTGGGCGCGAGAACTGTTGCGGTGGGGCACGCATGACCCTTTTATCGCGTTTTGTCTCTCGCAAGGTTTGGCGGGAACACGAAATGAAGCTAGCGCACTTAGAGTAGAATTCGAAACTTGGTTGACCAAAGAGATCGGATCGACAAAGGTTGATCCAGACACGCTGATTGATCCGCAAATGTTTCAAGCGTGGAAATCTTCCCAGCCAGCTCCCAAAAGCGAATCTAAGCCCCGGCTGGTGACCGCGGTAGTATTGAATGGTACAGACGGCCAAAGAGGCAATTATGATGTCCTGCCAATTATTCAGGACGATCGTGTGCAATGGATCGATCCAGCAGGGTATTCGCTCGCAGACTCGGCGGTTCCTTCAGCCGACTCCGGCCCCCTGAATATACGCTCAGACTACCGGCTTATGACCAGCAGAGACGGCCCGATTGTTCGACGCGTATTTAAGGCTGGCTCATAGTATGCAGCTGGAAGGAACGAATGTTGCTTTCGATAGCCTGAATACTAATCGAATACGGTATCTAAAACGGAGTGTTGAGTTTCACTTTCCAAACTCATTCCCCTTTTGGCAGTATCGTTTTCGGTAAGGCAATTTGCTTTCCCTAGGCGGTACAGACCTCGACAACTTGTGCGCAAATGTAGGCACCAACACTTGTGCTGATGCTAATGTCTACAATGACGATCAAGCGGAAGAAATTTTCATTCTCAAAATTTCACACTCTACTCTTTGAGTTGCACTGATCATCACAGTCGCACTCAGTAGCGCATTGAAGCTGCTCGCTTTTCCGCCTTGACGATTTTGCGGCTTTAACGCGAGTGTTCGTTCCAGATTAAGGAACGAATATCCATGACGCCGACCAAGATACTCATTGGGCAGATTATTGTCGTTTTCGCTGTTGTGATTGGCGCCGTATGGGGCGCTACCCAATGGACGGCGGCGACTTTAAATCACGATCCGTGGCTCGGCGCGCCGTGGAAAACAGTTCTCGATATTAAAATCTATCACCCCTGGCGTTTGTTTCAGTGGTGGTATGCCTATGAA
>JAJFGC010000013.1 GCA_021776345.1 Hyphococcus sp.
AACCGGTATTTCCATTGTTGGAAACGCGGCGGCCACGGCACTGTCGACATGAAGGGCGCCATCAAACATTCCTGCGACGTCTATTTTTATGAAATCGCAAAACAGCTTGAGATTGATATTCTCGCTAATGTTGCGCGCAAATTTGGCCTCGGCCAGACCTATGAGCTTGGTGTTTCCGGTCAGAAAAAAGGCATTGTGCCGGATCGTGAATGGAAGCGGCAGTATTTTGCCGGGCAGCCTGAAAATCAGCCATGGTTTCAGGGTGAAACGCTCTCCGTGATCATTGGTCAAGGCTACGTCACCTCAACACCGCTGCAGCTGTGCGTGATGGCGGCGCGGGTTGCGTCGGGTCGAGCGGTGCGGCCGCGTCTCGTGCGCGGTGTCGGCGATCTTGTTCTACCGGAACCGAATTCGGCGCTTATCGATATCAACCACGATCATCTGGATGTTGTGCGGGCCGGCATGAACGCCGTTACCAATGAATACGGCACGGCAGCGCGTTCACGTCTTGAAGATCCGGAATGGCAACTGGCCGGCAAGACCGGCACGAGCCAAGTCTATCAGATCACGGCTGAGGATCGGGCAAAAGGTCTGGCAAAACCTGAAGACCTGCCATGGGCGCGTCGCGACCATGCGCTTTTTGTTTCTTACATGCCTTATGAAAATCCACGTTACGCCTGTTCAGTCGTTGTTGAGCATGGCATTGGCGGCTCGCGCGCCGCGGGGCCGAAAGCGCGAGAGATTATGCGTGCGGTGGCGGAAAAAAATCCGGCGACGCTAACGCCGTTTGATCCTGGCAAGATTGACGAGCGCCGGCTCGCCATGCGGGCAGGATAGGCGGTATGGCGTCATTAATCCTTCCTGGCCCAAGACGAGGCGTGCGCGAAAGGCTCTCGCAGCTGCATTGGCCGCTCATCATTCTGCTGACAATGATCGCCGGCGCCGGCGTCATCACCCTCTATTCCGTTGCAGAAGGCAATTGGCAACCCTGGGCGATGCGCCACGGATTACGTTATCTCGTTGCGCTGACGATTCTGATTGCCATGGGCCTCATTGCGATCCGCTATTGGATGGCGCTTTCCTATCCGATTTATTTTGTCGCGCTGGCGGCGCTTGTGGCGACGCCCTTTATTGGTGAAATAAACGGGGGCGCACGGCGCTGGATTGAGTTTGGCGGGATTCAGTTTCAGCCCTCGGAAGCGATGAAAATCGGCCTCGTCATGGCGCTGGCGCGTTATTATCACGGACTGCGCGCCGAGCAGGTCTCGCACATTCTTTATCTTATTCCTCCAGCCCTGATGATTGGCGCGCCTGTCGGACTCGTTTTCATTCAGCCGGATCTTGGCACCGCTTTGCTGCTCGTGGCGACCGGCATTATCGTTGTTTTTGTGGCCGGTCTTAGTTGGCGAATAGGGATGGTAGGCGCAATTGGCGCAGTATCAGCAGGGTACTTTGCCTATCGGTTTGAGTTTTTGAAGCCATATCAGCTTGAACGCATCCTGACATTCCTCAATCCGGATCGTGATCCGCTTGGCCAGGGATACCATCTGCTGCAATCGAAAACCGGTATCGGCTCGGGCGGTCTGACAGGCAAGGGGTTTATGGAGGGAACGCAAGCACAACTGCAGTTCCTGCCAGAAATGCATACTGATTTTATTTTTACCGTTTTTGGGGAAGAATTCGGGTTCGTCGGCGCCGTTGGTTTATTGATGCTCTATCTTGCAGTCATCTTAACCGGGCTGTCGATCGCGATGTCTGCGAAATCTCATTTTGCACGCCTTTCAGTGATTGGCATTGTGGCAACATTTTCGCTTTACGTGCTGATCAACACTGGCATGGTGATGGGCCTCGCGCCCGTGGTTGGCGTGCCATTACCGCTTGTTTCTTATGGGGGCACGGTGATGCTGACGATTATGGCCGGATTTGGCCTTGTCATGAGTGCGCATGTTCACCGCGACACAGACGTCCTGCGGTCCTCGGATTTACGTTAAGGCAGCGCGTCTCAGGTGTTTGACAGATGCTCGTCGAAGTGAACGCGCACAGCCGCAAAATCGTCCTGTATGGCAATAACGAGATTAACAAGCGCCGCGTTGGCGCCAGTTTTACAGGCTTCTTCCGCCAGCGCTGCAGACTTGGCCAGCCGCTTGGCGCCGACATTGGCGGCGGAGCCTTTGATGGCATGGGCTGTGGCCGCGGCGAGATCGAAGGATTTTTCGTCAATTTGGCTCGAAAGTGTCGCCAACAGATCGGTCGTGGAACGCCAGAACGTGTCCATGATTTCACGCGTGCCGTCGACGCCAGCGGCGGCGATCAAACCATTGATTTGATCCACTTGCAGGTGGTCCGCCTTGTTTACCGCCAGTTCCGTCAACGTTTTATTCCCGTGTTGGCGAAGCGCCGCCTCGCCGTTCAGCCGCCGATTGCGCGCTTTTGCTCCCCCCCGTTCAACAATATTTGCTAATAATCGTAAAAATTTGTCTAAAATACCGTTTCATGAGAGACCGTTTTCAAAGGGCGGCGCAAAAAACAGGGGTTTACGAGTATGCAAGGAACAGCCGGAGAAGGCGTACAATGGTCGTCCAAGGCGGCTTTTATACTGGCCGCGATCGGGTCAGCGGTCGGATTGGGCAATTTATGGCGCTTTCCTTATGTCGCTGGTGAGAATGGCGGGGGCGCTTTCGTCGTCTTCTATGTGATTTGCGTCCTCCTCATCGGCCTGCCGGTATTGGTGGCCGAACTCTTTATTGGCCGCCGCGGCGGTATGTCGGCCGTCGGCAGCGTCGTCAAAATCGCCAAAGCTGAGGGGCGCTCCTCGCTGTGGTCGTTGCAATCCTGGTTCGGGATGATCGGCGCCTTTATTATTCTCACGTTCTATTCGGTGATTGCCGGATGGGTGCTTGCTTATGTTGTGATGATCGGCGGCGATCTGTTCGCCTCGATTGGCCGCGATGGTCTGGCGGGGCTCAAGGCCGGCGCCTTTGCCGGCCAGACGCAAGAACAGGTCAGCGCCAAGCTGGGCGAGCTTTTATCGAACCCGACGCGCATGATCATCTACCACGGTATCTTTATGATCATCACGGTGGCCATCGTCGCGCGCGGTATCAAGGGCGGCATTGAGCAAGCGGTCACGATCTTAATGCCGGCGTTTTTTGTATTGCTGATTATCCTGTTCGGGTTCGCGCTTGTCGAAGGCGATGCTGGGCAAGGGGTCAATTTCTTGCTTGGCGTGCGCTTTGATGATCTTTGGGCAGGGGTCAAAAACGGATCGGTGATATCGGCCGCCCTCGGACAGGCCTTTTTCTCAATCGGTCTTGGCTCGGCCCTGATGGCGACCTACGGCGCCTATATGACGGAAGATCAAGATCTTCCGCGGTCATCGCGTCTTATTGCAATCGCGGACACGGGCGTTGGCGTCATTGCCGGTCTCGCGATTTTCCCGATTGTGTTCGCGATGGGGCTGGACGCCGGCGGCGGCCCGACCTTGATGTTCCAGACGTTGCCGCTTGCCTTTTACGGCATGCCCGGTGGCGGCGTCTTCGGCCTGTTCTTCTTCCTGCTCGCATTTTTCGCCGCGATCACGTCGTCGATTGCCTTGCTGGAGACATCGACAAAATGGATGGATGAGCAGTCAAAAGGCGACCATCGGTTTAAGTCGGCCGCTGTGCTCGGGCTGGTTATTTTCGGTATTGGCGTTCTAAACGCGTTTTCTCAAGTGCCGACAGTTGGGGCTAATGGCGAAGATCAGACCACCTTCTGGAACACGTGGCAGCCAATGGGCTTTGTTACACTCTTTGAAGGCATGGTTTTGTTGGATTTCCTCAGCGCGACCACAGATATTATCCTGCCGCTTGCGGGCTTCATCACCGCTGTCTTTGCCGGGTGGGTGGTTTCGACCTCGACGGCGCGCGAAGCCATCGGGTTTAAATCGGAAATCTGGTTTCAGCGCTGGCGGTTCCTGATCCGCTATGTCTGCACCACCGGCATTTTCATCGTGATTGTTTATTCAACGATCATTGCGCCGCTTTTGAACTGAGCGGCTAGCGCCGGGCAAATTTATTTGTCGCCTGAACCAGCGCATCGATAATGCCGGGCTCGCTGGCTGCGTGCCCGGCGTCGTTAACGATTTTCAGCTCCGCTTCTGGCCATGCCTGATGCAGGTCCCATGCAGTTTTCATCGGCGTCACCACATCATAACGTCCCTGAACAATAACGCCGGGAATGTGACGCACACGATCAATATTGGCGATGATTTGATCGTCCTGCTCAAAGAAACCGCCATTGGTGAAATAGTGGCATTCGATGCGGGCGAAAGCGATGGCGAAGGCTTCATTTGAAAAGCTCCGCATGCGTTCTTCGGAGGGCAGGAGACTGACGGTGCCGCCTTCCCACAGGCTCCAAGCACGTGCGGCATTGAGTTGTTCTACGCGGTCATCACCAGTGAGGCGTTTGTAATAGGCGGCGATCATATCGCCGCGCTCTTCTTGCGGGATCGGCGCCAGATAATTGAGCCAGGCGTCAGGGTAAACCCAGCTCGCGCCCTCTTGGTAAAACCACAACAGCTCTTCGCGGCGCAGCGTAAAAATACCGCGCAGCACAAGTTCGCTGACCCGGTCAGGGTGGGCCTGCGCATAAGCCAGCGCCAGCGTTGAGCCCCATGAGCCCCCGAAGACCTGCCATTGGTTGATCCCGAGATGTCGCCGCAGCGCTTCCATATCGTCGATTAACGCCCAGGTTGTATTATCTGTCAGTTCCGCATGCGGGCGGGACTTGCCACAGCCACGCTGATCGAAGACGACAATTTTATAGACTTCCGGATCAAAATACCGCCGCATGGAGGGTGTTGATCCGCCCCCGGGACCCCCGTGACAGACGACCACGGGTTTGCCGTCAATTTTCCCGGAAACCTCATAATAAATTTCATGAATGTCCGACACCCGGAGCATGCCGGTGTCAAATGGCTCAATCGGCGGAAATAAACTCTTGGCTTCAGGCATTTCGGTGCTGACTTTTTATGACTGTTAGGTTATGGAATTAGAGGGGAAGGCGAGTTGTCACAAGTAATAGTTCGGAGTTGGGGTCGAGTGAAACGCGGTCAGTTGTTTGGATGCGGTTTGGCCGCATGTGTTCTTATCCTGGTTGGCGGCTGCGCCGTCAGCCCTTCCAGCACAAAAACAGAGCTCAAGGCGCCGGTCGCAGAACGCGACGTGCTCGCTGATGCAGCAAAAGTTGCTGGAAAAACGCCTTGGCCGAAACCAGAACCTATCGCGTTGATCGCCAGGGTCACCGGCGGCGGCGGAAAAGATCGCGTCAGCCAGGCTGATGCTGTTGATTTTTATATCGACCAGCTGAATGGGGCCGGCGCCGGGTTTGCCCGACTTGAGGCGGATGCGCAGATTAATCTTGCCGCAGCCAACCGGCTGAACCAGATTGCGCTGGCGGCAATTGATGCGCCGCGGCTTTCTATGAACGATGTCGTGATTATTGAAAATGCGATCCAGGCATTACGCGAGCAGCGCCAAATTTATGCAGCCGCCGCAAAAGAGCTGGTTAAGGCCGGCGCTGTGATTGATGAAGACAAACTCGATCTCATCCGTGATGATTACCGGGCCATCGTCAAACGGCTGGGCAAGACCGCGGATCATCTGGCGCATAAGATTGATGACAATCATTGGTCGACATACGCAAAGCCAGAGCGGAAAAACTTCTCTGATCTATAAGATCATGCTCTAACCCGGCCATGCTGGCCGGGACATCCAAACATCATGCCGGATTGATATATTCGCTGTTCTATAGCGGGCAATTCATCCTGCTTGGCGTACAATTGCCATTCTTTGCGGGCTGGCTGGCGCTTAAGGGATTTTCAGCATCTGAGATTGGGCTTCTCACCGGGGTGGCGCTGGTTGCGCGTCTGGTGTTCGGTCCGCTGGTTGCCTATTGGGCGGATCATCAAAATGATGAACGCCTCGCATTGCGGATCGTGTCGCTGCTTTTCGCGATCGGCGCCGCGGGGCTTATTTTTGCCTCGGGTAAAGTTGCGATCGCCGCGGCGACGCTGGTCGTGCTTTGGACATTTGGTCTTCTCATTCCGCTTTCCGATACGGCTGTGTTGCGCGCGGACCGAAATGGTTGGTTGCATTATGGGCAAACGCGCGCGGCGGGGTCATTTGCATTCTTGCTGACAACAGTGGTCGCAGGCGCCGTGCTAACGAGCCTTGGCGTTGGTGCGAGTGTGTGGATGATGGCGGGCGCCGCCAGCTTTGCCTTTCTGGCGGCGTTGTTCCTGCCCCATGGCGTCGGGGGCCGCGGGGGTGTCCGGCCTGTTTCCTGGCGGGAGGCGCCGCGACTGCTGGCAAGCCCTGTTTTTTTGGCGGTCCTGATCTCATCCGGATTAACCCAAGGCGCCCATGCTGTTTACTATGCCTTCTCTTATCTTCGCTGGGAGGAGATCGGCTATTCCAATCAGGTCATCGGCTTCTTGTGGGCGACCGGCGTTGTCGCCGAGATTGTATTGTTGACCCGCGCTCGCGGGCTGGCCAAGCGCTTTTCGCCAGCAATGCTACTTGCCATCGGGGGTGGGGTTGCGGCGGTGCGCTGGACGTTGACGGCGCTGGAGCCGGCGCTCTGGATTTTGTTCCTCATCCAGATCACCCACGCTTTGACGTATGCCGCCACCTATCTTGCTAGTATCGAGTTTCTTGACCGCGCCGTGCCGGTGCGGCTTATCAATACGGCGATGACACTAGGGTCTACAGTCGGCGTTGGCGCAATCACGGGCGTCGTCACAATTTTTGCCGGTTTTATCTGGAACGAGTATGGCGCCGCGCCTTCTTATTTGCTGATGGCGGCCATGGGCGCTTGCGCCTTTGTCGTTGCCCTTGTTGTTGCGAAGATATGGGACGGCGGTAGGGTGATTGAATAGGGCGCCGACTAAACGCCAGCATCATGAACCCCATCCCAGTCAGCTGGCGCGCCGCATTCAGATAATTTTTTGATGCGCTCATCATAAATATCGAAAAGCGCGATCTTGGCGCCCGGCGACTTTTTGGTTTTGTCGAGCATGACCCGCGCGGCGTCGGCATTGCCTGACCGGTAGGCGGTGAGCATCTTGCGATGGGTCTCGTCGAGATCGCGGAAGCCTTTGGATGATTTAATAAAAGGATTGCCGATCAGGGCATAAATGCTGAACGGTCGGTCAGCATGGCGTGTGCGGAGCTTATCCAATTCGAGATAAGCGAACTGGTGATGGGTTTGCCGATAGACCTGCTCGTCGCAGATCATGGCGGGCCCATAATATTCTGACTGATTGCGCAACAGCGTAGCGCGATCAACCGCCGAACCAATCGCGGAATATCGGTTATTGCGGCCGTGCCCCATCGGCCCGGCAAAACAAACGCCCGTCGCGATGCCGATCGCCAGATGCAGCTGCATGCCGCGGGTGACGCTCGACGCCTCAAGATCGGTGTTGATCTTGTCCATGCTCTCGATCAGCCGCAGCGCGGCGGCGCAGGCTGTTTGCAGATGATCGGCAAGCTCGGTCGGGGCGTTATAATAGGCATAAAGGCGCCCGCCATCGGCTTGGTCAGCAGCGCCGCCGGTGTCGATGATCGTCGCCCGCAGATCAAGGCTTGCCGACGCCATCAGCTTGGTTATGTCGTCGGGGAGATTTTCCATGCCATGCAAATCCTCATCAGTAAACCGAAGTTCGCAAGCAAGGACCGTGATTTCCCGATGCACGCCTTGAAGAATCTCCGTCCCGGTTTCCTCACGAAGCTTCTTCATCGCCGGTTCAGGCAGCGTGTCATGGAATGAGCCGCGCAAATTATCGTCGCGCAAAACGCCGCCAATAGATTTGCCGCCCGCCACGGATAAGGATCCAACGAAAAGGGCAAGCGCCGGCGCCAGCGGATTAATCAGGAGATTGCCAAAAGAAAATGCCGCAAAAGCACTAATCAACAGCACAAATGAAATGACCGCGGCAAACCCGATGGCTTGCCAGAACTGCAAGCGTTGCGCGGTCATGATCGCGGCGGCGCCGAACAACATTACGGCTAACGCTTCGACATAGCCTGTCCAGCCAGGTCTTTTAGGAATAGCGGCGCTCACAATTTGCGCGGCGCCAAGCGCATGGAGTTTTGCCAGCGGCATGTCGCCTCGCGGCGTTTGGATCGTTCCGCCAAGGCCTTCATCGAGGCCGATTAACACAACGGTGCCCGCAAGTTGACTATTAGATCCCGATCCAGTGAGGAGCCGTGCGGCCGAGGTTGTCGGCACTTCAACACGTTTGGGTAAATAGAGCCGCACGGCCGTCATCGGTGACAGGGCGAAGGAGCCGGCGCTATGGGAAATGCTTTTTAAACTCCGCCCCTGTGCATTGGCCGATGACATGTCGGCATTGGCGGTGATGGTTTCATCACCCAACGCAATCTTTGCGGCATTGAGAGAGATAGAAGGGGAGGGTTTGCCGCCGAGTGACCAAAGCAGGGGCATGCGGCGGAAGACCCCGTCGCCGTCAACCGATAACGCCGCAACCGCAGGCGGCGCTGATGCTGCAAGCTCATCATTTAGATCATAAAGAAGCCGAGCGCCGGGCAGGGCAATATAATCGACGCCGCTATCACCAATCTCAAGCCATGCGACATTTGATGTGTCGGCTCTTTGCAGCGCGGTTAGGCTGTTCGGGTTCCCTGGCGGCGTCGCCGAAACGCCAACCGCGCCAATTGTTGTTGAAAATGCTTTCGCCAGCGCGGCGTCGGTGCCGGGAAGGCGGGCAAGCTCTTGCGCCAGCGCATCGTCGCTGGCGCCTTCCAGCCAGAATTTGCCAATTGTTTCCGGCGATAATGGGTCTGGTCGGTCCATTGGCTCGGTGAGGATGACGCCTTTTGCGCCAGCAGCGGCAGTCGCCTTGACAAGATCAGCCAGCACCGTGCGCGGCCATGGCCACGGGCCAACGCTTTCAACGCTTTCCCGGTCAATCAGGACGAGGTGAAAATTTTCTGACGGATCGTAATTCGCCGGGGCCATCCGCTGGAAATAGTCGAATAGGACTTCGCGCGAGCGCGCCTCAGGCGAGCCTGCGCCGGTCAGCGTCATCAGCGCCAAAATCGTCAGAATACTGGTGACGATGAACAGCGGCAGAGCTGAAAGCCACTGAAATTGTCCGCGAAACATGTTTTTGGCTGTCAACGCCTGCTCCTGAAACGATATACCCTCGAAGAATTTACCACGCAAACCCGCCTAAAATGGTAGCCAACGGGGTAAATTTCAGGATCATTTTAATACCCTATACGCCATGATGGCGGTGCAAGCACCGCGCCGCGCCAGCGAGGCGCATTAAGAAAGCATTAACTATGACGGATTCGGCGGCACATTTCGACATTGATCTCGATGGCGGCGTTTTAAAAATGGTTGCCGCCGGAGATTGGCGGGCGCGCTTCCTCAAGCAGATAGACGGGCGATTGCGCGATTTCTCCGATGATTCGGTTGGGCGCGATCTTATTATCGACGTGAGTAAGATCGAAAAGCTCGACACAGCCGGAGCAATGCTGCTGCAGCGCACACTCCGGGCTTGCACGGACCGCACTGAATTATCGAAAATCATCGGCGCCAATGACGCGCATAATGCCTTGATCGAACAGGTGAAGGATCATCTCGCCCCGTGCCATATCACGCCCTATCACCCGAACGCCTTTTTGGCGATGCTCGATCGCCTGGGGAAAGGCGTCGAGGACGCTTATAACGCGATGCTCGAGCTGATGAGTTTCATCGGTTTTACCTTGTCGACCGGCGTTCGTGTTCTGCTTCATCCGCGGCGAATGCGATGGACGTCGACGTTTCACCATATGGAAGAGGCCGGCCTCAACGCCATTCCCATTATCGGGCTGATGTCGTTTTTGATTGGCGCTGTCGTCGCCTTTATGGGCGCGAAAATCCTGCGCCTTTTCAATGCTGACATCTTCACGGTTGAGCTGGTTGGCATTGCGATGTTACGCGAGTTCGGCGTCTTGTTGACCGCGATCCTGATCGCTGGGCGGTCGGGGAGCGCCTTCACTGCGCAGATTGGCTCGATGAAGATCCGTGAAGAGATCGACGCTATGCGCGTTCTTGG
>JAJFGC010000121.1 GCA_021776345.1 Hyphococcus sp.
CGCCTGTGGCTCGTTGCCGAGGCCTTTCTCCGTACCGGCAACTTTCGCCGTATAGCCGGAGAGAAACATATACATCGCCTGCGCCGGGGTCAGCTTTGCAATTGGCGGCATTACGCCGAAGGCATCGCAGGTGAGCATGATGATGTTATTTGGATGACCCGTGCGTCCATCAAGGCTCGCATTCGGGATAAAATCGATCGGGTATGCGCCGCGGGAATTTTCCGCAAGACTTGCATCATCAAGATCAAGCTCGCGCGTCACCGGGTCCATCACAACATTTTCAAGCACCGTCCCGAAACGCTTTGTCGTCGCGTAGATTTCCGGCTCTGCCGATGGCGACAGCCGGATCATCTTCGCGTAGCAGCCGCCTTCAAAATTGAAGAGGCCATTCGGGCCCCAGCCATGCTCATCATCGCCGATTAGGGTGCGGTTTGGGTCAGCGGAGAGCGTCGTCTTGCCGGTGCCGGACAAGCCAAAAAAGATCGCCGGATCGGCGCTCTCGCCAACATTGACCGAACAATGCATCGGCATGACAGCTGCTTTCGGCAACAAATAATTCAATATGGTGAATACGGACTTTTTCATCTCGCCCGCATAAGACGTGCCGCCAATCAGAACCAGCCGGCGAACAAAATCGACGGCAATGACGGTCTTGCTGCGACACCCATGAACAGTCGGATCAGCTTCAAACCCCGGTAGATCGACAATCGTGAAGTCCGGCGTGACGCCGCGCTCTTCCATCGGCGGGCGCACCAGCAAATGCTGTATGAACAGGCTGTGCCAGGCATATTCGGTGAACACGCGAACCTTGATGGCGTAATGCTTGTCGGCGCCGCCGCGCAAATCCTGGGAGAAGAGCGCGCGCTCATTCGCGTAAACCAACATGTCTTGATGCAATCGGTCGAACTGCTCGGACGTGATCGCCTGGTTCGCGTCCCACCAGATGGTGTTTTCGGTCTCGCCCTCGCGGACGATAAACTTATCCTGCGCCGAGCGACCGGTGTGCTCGCCGGTTTTAACAACCAACGGACCGTCCTTAGCGATCTCGCCTTCGCCGCGGGCGATTGCGTGTTGATAGAGACTGGCGGCGGTAAGATTTGTGAGGTCTTGCGGGGCGCATACCTCAAACGACTTCGCGACGGCTGGCGCCGGCGAAACAGAAACACTCATCAATTTTCCTCCCGATGCCTCAAGACGTTGAGGCGATACGCCCGCCATGGATCAACGACACCCATATCAGTCGCGATAAGGGCTTTAATCCAAAAATCGGGCCATGGCCACAGCCATATTAACGCCGCAGGAAACGCTCCTCCGGGTTGTCTAAACTACCATGCTATGCGACATCGCGCGCTACTGATGGTTCGGAGGAATTCCATAATGAGATTCAACCAATTGGCGATTTTGACGCCGTGCCTCGCGTTGTTGACTGCCTGTGGCGGCGACAAAGAGGTGAGCGATAAAGAGACGACGCCCGAGGCCGCAGGCGTCGAAGAGGCGCATGCAGGCTCAAGCAAGGAGACGGCTTACCAGACGAGTCCGGCGATTACAGGCGATGACCTCGCCCATCATATCACCATCCTCTCCTCGGACGGGTTTGAAGGCCGGGCGCCGGCAACGCCAGGCGGCGGAAAAACCCGCCAATACATCGCCGGGCAGTATGAGCGCCTCGGCATGAAGCCGGTCGGCGACAGCTATTTTCAGCGCGTGCCAATGGTTGAGGCAACACTCAACCCTGAAACATCTTTTTTCCGCATCAATACGGAATCGGAAACCAAAGACCTCGAATACAAGAAAGATGTCGTTTACTGGACCAAGCGGGTTGAAGAAAACCTGTCTTTTGAAAACTCAGAAATGGTCTTTGTCGGCTACGGTGTTGTCGCGCCAGAATATGGCTGGAACGATTATGAAGGCGTTGATGTTACCGGCAAGACGGTTGTGATGCTGGTCAACGATCCCGGCTTCGCCACGCAAGACCCCGCGCTTTTTAACGGCAACGCCATGACCTATTACGGGCGCTGGACGTACAAATACGAAGAGGCTGCGCGGCAAGGCGCCGCCGCCGCATTGGTGATTCACGATACAGCGCCGGCTGCCTATGGTTGGGGCGTTGTTGAGGGCTCATGGTCCGGTCCGCAACTTGATCTTGAGCGCCCCGATGGCGGTGCGACACGCGCGATCGCAGAAGGGTGGCTATCCAATGAGATAGCGCACGACCTTTTCGACGCCGCAGGCCTTGATCTGGGCAATCTACAAACCCAAGCGATTTCACCCGATTTCAGCGCTGTCGCCATGACCGGTCTCAGCGCCTCAGCTGAACTCAACACCGGCATTCGCCGCAGCGAAGACGCCAATGTGATTGGCGTCATCGAAGGCGCTGAACGCCCTGATGAGTATGTTCTTTACATGGGTCACTGGGATCACCTCGGCACTAATCCGACGACGGAAGGTGACGACAAAATCTATAATGGCGCCGTTGACAATGCGACCGGCATTGCCGCCATGCTGGAGATTGCAGAGAGCCTTGCCAATGCGGAAACACCGCCTGCACGCTCAGTTATGTTCGCCGCCGTGACTGCAGAAGAATCAGGACTTTTGGGCTCGGCCTATATGGCGGAAGATCCGCCGGTGCCGCTTAAAAATATTGTCGGCGGCATAAATATCGACGCCATTCTGCCGGTTCCGCTGGCGAAAGACATCATTGTTGTCGGCTATGGCGCCTCGGAACTGGAAGATGTGTTGAAAGCCGCTGCCGATGAGCATGACCGTTATTTACGGCCTGATGCGGAACCGGAAAAAGGTTATTTCTACCGGTCCGACCATATCTCGCTCGCTAAAAAAGGCGTGCCGATGCTTTATGCCGATTCAGGCTTTGATCTGCGCGATGGCGGCGAGGAAGCCGGTAAGAAATACGGCGAGGACTACACCAAGAACGACTACCACGCGCCAAGCGACGAATTCAGCGAAGACTGGAATCTCGAAGGCATGGTCGACATGGTCGAAATTCTCCACAAAACTGGCGCATCGATGGCCTCTTCCGATGATTGGCCGAACTGGTATGACGGCAATGAGTTTCGCGCGCTCCGCGACGAACAACGCGCCGGTGAATAAGCGCATCACTGGAACATTTTTTCAAATGCCTGGATTCTAAAAACGCTCACCCTGGACACTATCCGGGGTGAGCGTTTGAGGACAGTCGAAAAACGACAGGTTTTAACGCCATATTAACTATAGGGCGTACGTGTTTTCTTAACCACGAAGCGCCAATCTTCCGCCAAGGAGATGGGTTCTTGGAAACAGTTTTTGATTTCTTATCGGTGATGCTCTTCGTCGCGACCGCAGGTCTGTTCTTCCTGCGCTTTCGCCACGAAGCCCCGCCGCTTTCACCCTATATTTTGGTGAGCCTCGTCGCCGCGGTCGGCAACTGGCTTGGCAATCATGGCGGCGGCCTCGCGGCGGTCGCGTTACTTGTCGCCGGCGCTTTTTTGACGCTGCACCTAGCGAGCGAACCCTATCGCGAGACACCTGAAGAGAAAAACTAGCGACAAAAGCGGGTGCGCCCCTTTTTCCGGTTTCATTTTCGCTTTTGACCTTCGCAAAAATACGTTTAGATTCAGACCTATATTGCAGTCTCGCGAAGGTGGAGCGCAGCCCTTTTGGATTCGTCCATGATTACAGCTTCAGGCGCCGATAAAACGCCTGATGACGCCCCCGATCAGCATATCGTCGATGTGCTGATCGAAGAACGCGCGCATAAATTACGGCACTCGAGACTATGGCCGCTCTACAAAGCCGTTCTTTACCCAATCCTTTTGCACCAACAGGCGGTTAAACTCACCGATAAAATAGCGCCCCTTTCGGCAAAGGAAATCTTCGATCATGTCAGCGACCTGTTGACGATCGATCTAAAAATTACCGGTATTGAGAACGTCCCCAAACAAGGCCGTGTACTGATTGCATCCACCCACCCCACCGGCATCCCCGACGGCATTGCGATGTATGACGCCCTTAAGGCCTGGCGTCCTGATATGACGTTCTTCGCCAATCGTGACGCCATTCGCGCAGCGCCGAATATCGAAGACATGATCATTCCGGTTGAATGGGTCAAGGATAAGCGCACGCGCCTGCGCTCCCGTGAAACACTTGTCTCCGCAATCAGGGCCTTTAATTCGGAAAAATGTGTGGTGCTTTTCCCGTCCGGGCGGCTCGCCTATATGGATGAAAACAAGGTTCAGACCGAACAGGAATGGCTACAGTCCGTCGCGATCTTTGCGCGGAAATATAACTGCGCGATTGTGCCGACCCATATTAAATCGCGCAATTCCTGGATGTATTACTGGTTCTGGCGGGTCAACACAGAGCTGCGCGACATCACGCTCTTTCATGAATTGCTGAACAAGAAAAACAAACCTTATGAGGTCACCTTCGGGCCGCTGATCGACCCCGACCAACTTCAAGGCGAGCCGGTTGAAGTCGCGGCGGCGCTGCGTGAGCACGCCGCCCACGAAGTGACCGCCGGCGTTCCCTGGACGCCGATAGAACAACGCCCCGTAAAGCCCACCGAGAAGCGATAGAAGTTACTCCGCCGCCGTCACCTTGATCGGCCGACGGGCCAAAATCTTCTTATTGCCCTGGATATAGCGTAGCTCGTAGTCGCCTGGCTCTGTTGGCATACGAACCCGCGCAGGACTGCCTTTAGCGACATAGCCATAGGTCTCATATTTGTTGTCCGGGGCGCCAACTTTGGCGACGGCGACATAGTCGCCGCTTCCCGCCGGCGGTCCGGTGAATGCAACTTCGATATAAGCCCTGGCCTTGGCGCTGCCCGGCGCATCTAACGTCGCGGTTGCTGGCGTTACCTTGATCGCTTTGCGCGCAAGCACCTTTTTGTTGCCCTGAACAAATCGGACCTCATAATCGCCAGGATCGAGCGGCATACGGATTTCCGCAGGGCTTCCCTGTTTCGTATAGGCGTAGTCATTGTATTTGGTCGCCGGCGCGTCTAGCGCCGTTACCGTAATCCAATCGCCGGACGCCGGCGCCGGGCCAGTGAACTCAACGCTGACCGTCTCACCTGCGATCGCTGTACCCTTAACCGTTAGCGTCGCCGTTGCCGCTGTCACGGTCACGGCCTGTCGGGCGAGAACCTTTTTATCGCCTTGGACAAAACGATATTCATAGTCACCCGGCTCCAGCGGCATGCGCAGCTCCCCGGGGCTGCCCTGTTTGGTGTAGTGATAGTCGTTGTATTTGTTAGCCGGCGCATCCGGTGTTGTAATCGTAATCCAATCGCCTGACTCGACCGGACCGGTGAACTGAACTTCAACATTGGCGCCGGCGACGGCAGTTTCCGGTCCTGAAACTGTCGCGGCGGCGGCAAGGACGGTGATCGGTTGGCGCGCCAGCACGGCTTTATTGCCTTGCACGAACCGCAGCTCGTACGCTCCTGGCTCCAGCGGCATGCGCAACTCTGCCGGACTGCCCTGCTTTGTATAGTGGTAACTCAAATAAGCCGTATCTTTGGCGTCGGGCTTAACGATGGTGACCCAATCGCCGGATCCCGGCGGCGGGCCGGTAAACTCAACTTCTATTGTTTGGCCTGCAAGCGCTTCGTCGGGACCGGAAAGCGTCGCGGACGCTGCCGTCGCGGTAATGTCCACGCTCGCCAATGTCCGGATCGGCCGTCCAAGCATGTAGCGAACTTCATAATCGCCAACCTCTACCGGCATCCGCAGCTCCGCCGGGTCACCATGCGTCGTATATGCATAAGTTCCGTATTGACCCTGATCGGCGCCTTTTTCGACGATCGTTATATAGTCGCCCTTGCGGTTGGGACCGGTCCAATGAACGAGAATATTGGTTCCCGCCATCACCGCCCCAGCCGGGTCAGGCTGTACTGTTGCTTCGACAGGAAAGGTCAAGGCGATGGTGATCGTCTTCCACGTATTCTCGCGGATAACGACACGCTCCTGTTTGCCTTTGAGCCCATCGGAGGAACGCTCGACCGCAATATCATAAGCGCCGGGCGCGATCGCCACATCCAGAACGCCGGCGTTCGTTTCTGAAACGACTGGATCGCCGCCGAGACGCGGCGTCACCGTCCAGGTCAATCCATCTTCGATCACAAGCCCGCCCTCAAGCTCAGTGGCGCGTAAGCGGATTTTGGTTTCGGTTACCGCTTCCGGCGCTGCAACCACGGTTTTTTCAAGCGCTGTGTTCAACTCTTCTGCATTGCCGGCGGAAACATATTTGCCGCCAGTGTTTTCGGCGAGACATTGCAGCTGCGCCTGGGCGTTTTCTTCCGTGACATCAAAGCCAACAACGTGAACGGTAAAATCAACGCCCGCCTGTTCCAGCGCCGCGGCAACGCCGCAAGGGTCGGGCTCGCAGGTTTCAATCCCGTCGCTGATGAGAATGACGGTGGCTTTGTTCTCCGTGTATTTCAGCTTTTCCGCGGCAAGCTTTACCGAGTCGGCCATTGGCGTCTTGCCTTTGGGGCTAAGCGCGTTGACCGCCTCGCCGATAGCGGCGCGGCTGGCGCCGACTGCAGCCACTTCCTCAATATCGGTGCAGTCGCCTTTGCGGCGATGACCATAGGCGATAAGCCCCAGACGGCGCTCAACCGGCAAGTCTACAAGCAACTCACCAAGCACAGTTTTCGCGATGCTGATTTTCGCCTCGCCCTCAATCTGCCCCCACATAGAGCCCGACGCATCAAGAACGAGAATGGAATCGCCCTCCTCGGCGGCGGCAAGCGACACAACCGAAAACAAAGCGGCAACAACCGCAACCAGCATCTGGCGCATTTTGGAACTCCCCTTAGATCGTCAGTGACCGGCGCTATAGCGCGTTTTGGGTCGCGCGAAAACAGAGCCGCAATTGGCGAAAGCTTTCAGGGACTTACCCGGCGCGCCGGTATGTCAGCTCAAGGAAGACATCTTCAAGATCAGATTCGACCGTCGACAGATCTTTCACGCCGATGCCGGCCGCAGAAACTTTTTCAAGAATTTCTGCAACCTGCGCCTTGCTAGGCTGATAAGGGATTGCGAGGCGTCCATCGCTTTTTAATTCGGCTTTGTACGCGCCAAGATCAGGAAGCGCTGTAATCTCCGACACGGGTGTCACCATCAGCGTTTTCTGATCAAGCGAAGCGACCAGTTTTTCTGTTGGTTCGCAGGCAACCACATCACCTTCATGAATAATCGCGATCTCTTTGCAAAGCTCCTGCGCCTCTTCAAGATAGTGCGTGGTCAGAACGATTGTAACGCCCGATGCATGAAGCTCCAGCACATAGTCCCAAAGCTGTTTGCGCAATTCAATATCAACGCCGGCGGTCGGTTCATCAAGGATCAAAATCGGCGGCGAGTGAACCATCGCCTTGGCCATCAAAAGCCGCCGTTTCATCCCACCCGATAGCTGGCGCACATAAGCGTCCGCTTTATCGCCAAGGCCGAGGGCGTTCAAAATTTCCATGGTGCGGCGTTTTTCTTTCGGCACGCCGTAAAGACCGGCTTGTATCTCCAGCGCCTCTTTTGGCGTGAAGAAGACATCCATGTTGATTTCCTGGGGCACAATACCGATAGAGGCGCGGGCCTGTCGGGAATTTTTATCGATGTCAAAGCCCCAGACGGAAACGGAGCCCTCCGTCTTTCGCACCAGCCCCGCCAGAATATTGATAAAGGTCGATTTGCCGGCGCCGTTGGGCCCAAGAAGACCGAAAATCGTGCCCTGCTCAATCGAAAGGTCGATGCCCTTCAACGCCTCTTTCGCCGGTGACTTTTTGTTACCGGCGTATGTTTTGCGCAGGCCGCGAGCGGCAATAGCGTATTTGGTTGGTTCGCTGGGCTGGGTCATGAAAGAGCTTTCAACATCAAGCCCGGCTCATACCACAAGACTAGCGGACTGCGTCAACGCCCTATTGCTCTTGACGAACAGATTAGGCCACGGCAATGCATTAAAGCCCAACGACAAACGAGTTTTCTCATGAGCGACAAGACGACAACCGTAACGCCTGATCCGGAAATCATTTATGTGGATAAACGCCGCATCTCCTGCAATGGCAACGGCGGCGCGCTCGGCCACCCGGTCGTCTGGTATTCGCTCGATGATGGCGAGGCCGAATGCGGCTATTGCGACCGTAAGTTTATTTATAAAGCCGGCGGCGAATAATCTCACCTCAATCAGTTTCCTTACGCGCCAGACGCCAGACTTCGCGAAATTTTGGCGGCGAGGCTTGCAAGATCGCCTGACGGAAAATCCGGCCCATAATCCGCATCAGGAAGATCGTAAAAGCCAGCATCAGGGCTGTCGCGCCGAGCACTTCCCATAAGGGCGGGTCAGCGGCTGCACGCATCATGATGGCGTAGGGCGTATAAATCGGTATCCATGTGAGAATGCTGGCGACCAGCCCGTTCGGGTTCTGGAACACCATGATCATGAAAGGCAGCGGCGCGAAGACCAAGAGCATCACTGGGCCCATATAGGATTGGGCGTCCTGCAGTGAGTTCGAGACGGCGCCGATCGCCAGAAAGATCATGGAAAAAATCAAATAGGCGCAGAGAAAATAGAAAAGATAGATCGCGAGAAGATTAGTTGAGAACAAAGTTCCGACAGCCATCCCCATCACGTTGTCATTGCCGCCATTGGTCGCCGCCAGGACGAGGCTGCCGAACAGAAAAATCGCTGGCATCGTCAGGCCAACCGCAGCAATGCCCATGAGTTTGCCCATCATCAATTGGTTGGCGGTGACGGAAGACAGTAAAATCTCAACGATCTTGTTCGAGCGCTCTTCAATCGTATTGGTGAGAAGGAGATTGCCAACGCCAAAGATGATGACCAGCAACATATAGGTGAGCCCCGCGGGCAAGGCTGTTTCAATTCTGTCTTGCAGGCCAAGCTCGGCTTTTTCCGACGTCCGATCCGGGCGGAATGCCGAGACCGGCGCATTAATCGCCGAAACCTCTTCCAGCGCTTCTCGAGGAAGTCCAAAATCAGTGATCAGCTGACGGCGCAACGCCCGGTTGAGGGCCGATCTTGTAATCGACTGGAGCGTCTGATCGGTAAGGTTGCGGCTCCAATATTGCGCTGGCGCGGCGTTTTCACCGGGGCCAAATTCAGCGGGAATTAAGATCGCCGCAAATAGTTGTTTGGCGCGACCGCCGCCGGATCGCACCAGACGCTCTTCCATCAGATAGGGGCGAAGCATCTCTTCCGCCCCGGAAAGAGTGCCCGACGCGGCAATGTCGTCAGGCAAGTCAAGGCGGTAAAACGTTTGCTTCGGCGGTGTGAACGCGACAGCGCCAGGCTTTATATGAGGCGCCGCCGCTGCGGCAGCCGCTTCAAAGCCGCCCGCATTTTCGAAAGCGACCACACGCCTGTCCGTCAACTCAGCTGGACCGAAGGGCGCCGGGATCGCCTTATCATCAATTGCCTCGGCGTCTGCCGCGATCGATAAATACAAATCCCAGGCGGCAATTGAGGAGCGCAAATGACGGCGCTCAATTTCGCGATCTATTTCTTCTGTATAGGAACTTGTTTCATCATAAACGACGAAATAGCGCGTCGGCTTTGTCCGCTCGAGCAGACCCAATGCCGCGCCGACAAATACCATACCAAGGGGAAACATCACTAGGAAGAGTAAAAAGCCCCGGGAAAAAATGTACTGCTTGTACTCACGCCAGGCGATGAGAAATATCTGGTTCATTCCGCTGCCGCCTTATGCATCGCCGTTTCAACCGGCGCCTCGCCATCCCCGGCCAACGTGACAAAAATATCGTGGAGTGTTGCGCCAGCCTGTTCAAAGCGGGAAATTGAAATACCGGCGGCAATCGCGCTTTTCAAAAAAACTTGCGGATCAGCATTATCTTCAAGTTCAATTTCAAAGGTGCTTTCTTCATCGTCGCGGCCCGCCTCTTCGATACGGATCCGCAAGACGTCCCCAAGCGCGGTGAGCGCCCCCATCGGCGCGCTCGTGCGCACATGCAGCCGTTGTGAAAATGACGCCCGCGCCTCATTGAGCGTGCCTTCAAACCGTTTCTTTCCTTCCGCGATAATCAAGAAGCGATCGCAAAGCCGTTCCGCATGTTGCATCACATGGGTTGAAAAAATAATGGTGCGTCCGCTGTCGCGCTGCGTTCGGATCAAATCTTCAAGGGTTTGCTGGTTGATCGGATCGAGGCCGGAAAAGGGCTCGTCCAGGATCAAAAGCTCAGGCTCATGCGCGATGGTCGCCAGCAGCTGAACTTTTTGCGCCATGCCTTTTGACAGCGCCTCATTTTTCGACCGGGCAAATTTCTCCAGACCGAACTGCTCAAGCAGCTCATTGGCCTTCGCTTTGGCGTCGCGGCGAGACAGCCCCCGTAACTGCGCAAAATAGGCGATCGATTCCGCCGCTTTCATTTTACGGTAAAGTCCGCGCTCTTCGGGAAGATAGCCGATACGCCGGCGCACCGGGATCGCCGATGCCGACCCGAGAATGGAGATGTCGCCTTCGCTTGGGGTGATGATGTCGAGCATCATTCGGAGCGTGGTGGTTTTCCCCGCGCCGTTTGGTCCCAAAAACCCGTAGATTTCGCCCTTGGTGACCTCAAAAGACAGATCATCAACTGCTGTAAAGCTGCCATATCGCTTAGTGACATTACTTAAGGAAACGGGCAATTCCGTCATCGGCAAACTTTCATGAGGTACTTGGTCTTTATTGACTTACTTTTTGGCGGCGCCCCGTTAATGAAGCAATAATAAAAGACCGCTCACCAGCTCCCGGTGTTTTCCATACTAACCCAGGGCTCGACTGGCGCCAGGGCCTCACCCTTTTGCAACAGCTCGATCGATACGCCATCGGGCGATCGCACAAACGCCATATGGCCGTCGCGAGGCGGTCGGTTAATCGTGACGCCGCCATCCATCAAATGCTGGCAGGCCGCGTAAATATCATCAACGCGATAGGCGAGGTGACCAAAGTTGCGCCCGCCATCATAGTCTTCCGTATCCCAATTATAGGTGAGCTCAACAAGCGGGGCCTTATCGTCTGTGGCGCGCGCAACATCTTCCGGCGCCGCCAGAAAGACAAGCGTGAACCGGCCCTTTTCGTTTTCGTAGCGATTGACTTCGCGAAGTCCCAGCTTATTGCAGTAAAAATCCAGCGATTGATCGAGATCCTTAACGCGGACCATGGTGTGAAGATATTGCATCAAAACTCCTAACCTTCTTGTCTATTCTTTTGCGCGAATAATTTCATCGCGCAGATAGCCCGGGCGGCGGGCATGATAGCGGCGTGTGAAAAATGCGACGATGGCGAGCCAGACGCCAAGCACACCGAAGAAATAGTAAAATCCGGCAAGGTCACGAAGATAATAGAGCGCTGCTTCCGGCGGCGTATCTTTAAAAAAGACGAGCTTGCCGTCCTCCAGAAATAAACGATCGGCGACCGTGACCGGCTCTGGCGTCGCGCCGAGGCTTTGCGCAACCCAAAGCGCAACCGCAAGAAAAATGAACGTCACCGGCAACGACCCGAAAAAAGTCGCGCCCATCGCCAGCGCATAGCCGGGGAAACGAGGCGTATGCACCAGCGCATAGATTTCACGAAACTTCTCTTCTGATATGCCTTCAAGAAACTCGGGCTCCTGTTTTTGCAAATGCGCCCACTCGATCGCAGCGCCTTCAGCAACTTCCACGTCGATCTTTTGCCGCCAGCGCCAGTAAAGTCCGCAGGCGGCGGCGATCACAAGCGCAATAATGAGAAAAAACCAGATCATCTGCTTATTGCCATGCTAGCTGCGCGTCGCAGCGATCGCCGCCCGCAAAGCATCGGCAAACCGCCCACGTTCGGGGGGTGATAAAAACGAACCGAGGACAAGGGTTTCACCTTTCGAGGTCACGCGCACCTGGCTCTCATGCCTGACGGGCCGGTCGATGGAAACATCGGTCCAGAAAGGCTGCAATCGCCAGCGGGTTTCATGGCCGGATGGCAAAACCCGCGCGACCCACATCTCATTATTGGTGACGCGAATGCGCTCCCGCAATCGGCCCTGCCTGTAGCTTACGCGGAAGGCAAGCCAGACCAGGAAAATATCTAGACCGCAAAACCCGATAACCGGCCAGGCGCCGAGCATATAAAAATAACTCCCAAAAAGAATGTTGGCGCCGATGACAATACTCATGACGATGGCAAAGCCGGTCGGCGGCAAAGACCGGTTAGGTCGCAGGACAGCATCAAAATGACTGGGGCTGGCGCCGCCCAGATCATCAAGGCCGGACGCGGGCCCGGCGCGCCCCTTGGCAATCGGGGCCATGGTCTCAATTTCGGATACGCGGCGCATGAGCCTGAACATAATCACGCCAGACACTCCCGGCAATTCAAGATCACTGAAAATCTTTACCTCTTGGCGGCGTGCGGTATGGTCGCCGCCGCCACGCAGGAACCGCCCATGCCCCGCAAACTGACCCGCGCGAACGCGCGCACCGTTTTTGAGCGCCTCTCTGAAAAGTCGCCAGAACCGCAGACCGAGTTATATTTTAAAGACCCTTTTACGCTCGTGGTCGCCGTCGCGCTATCGGCGCAGGCGACCGACGAGGGGGTCAACAAGGCGACAAAGACGCTGTTTGAGGTCGCCGACACGCCGACAAAGATGGCGGCGCTCGGTGAGAAAAAGCTTGGCGACTACATCAAGACCATCGGCCTGTGGCGAAACAAGGCAAAAAACGTCATTGCCATGTCGGAAATGCTGCTCAACGACTTTGGCGGCGAAGTGCCGCAAACCCGCGACGCGCTCGAAAAGCTTCCCGGCGTCGGCCGCAAGACCGCCAATGTGGTGATGAATGTCGCTTTCGGGGCGCCGACCATCGCCGTCGATACCCATATTTTCAGGGTCTCCAATCGCACCGGCCTTGCTCCCGGCAAAAACCCGCTGGAGGTGGAGCTCGGCCTCGAGAAGATTGTGCCCGAAGACTTTCTACTCCATGCCCATCATTGGCTGATCCTTCATGGCCGCTACATTTGCAAAGCGCGCACGCCGGAGTGCGACGTCTGCTCGATCACTGATATTTGTCTTTATAAGGATAAAGTGTTCAAAGACGTTGAGGAAAAGCCAAAGAAGGCCATGCGGAAAATGGCAAGTACGCCGAAGCTGAAGCCTGCAAAGCCGAAACGAAAAACAAAAAAGAAAGCATCATCGTGAGCCTTGACCAGCTGATCATCGCCCTGGATCTGTCAACAGTTGAGCAGGCGCAAAAAACCATCGACGCGATTGGCGACGCTGGAGTATTTTATAAAATCGGTTACCAGCTGATGCCGATCGGCGGGCTGCAGCTCGCAGAACGGCTCAGCGCCGAAGGCAAGAAAGTCTTTCTGGACTTCAAATTTCACGATATTGGCGCAACCGTTGAGCGCGGGGTCGCAAGCGTTGTGAGCCTCGGCGGCGATTTCCTCACCGTTCACGCCGAACCCGATGTGTTGAAAGGCGCGGTAGACGGGCGCGGCGACGACCCGCGTCTCAAAATTCTCGGCGTCACCGTTCTAACGAGCCTCAATCAGGATAGCCTTAAAAAATCCGGCATTGATATGCCCATTGAAGATCTTGTTTTGAAACGCGCCGAGTTCGCCGCCGAGGCGGGCGCTGACGGCGTTGTCGCCTCCGCCAAAGAGGCTGCCGCCATCAAGGCGCGTTTTGGCGACGCCCTCCTCATCGTGACGCCCGGCATTCGCCCCGAAGGCGCCGCAATCAACGATCAAAAACGCGTGGTGACGCCTGCCGACGCAATCGCCGCCGGCGCTAATTATCTGGTTGTCGGTCGCCCGATCATTGCCGCAGACGATCCAGCAGCAGCCGCACGCGCAATTTTGACCGAAATCGAGGCCGCCAGGCCTTGATCCGCCTTTGCGCAGGATCATCTGATCCGCTACCTTAATTGAAACGGCCTGACGTAAAATGAGCCGGAACCGGGACGGAAGGCAAGGATCATGGGTAATCCCATTAGACGCATTGAGCGGCGATCGAAGCGCGCCATTTTTCAGGCTTATCTCGAAAGCGCCCGTAAGAACGGGGCCAACACAGTTGCGCTCACCGATGGCGACGGCAAGAAGTTCACCTTCAAAGAGTTGACCCGCGCGGCCTTTGCGCTGGGCGGTGCGCTCGCCCGCAAAACGGCAAAAAAAGAACGAACAGGCATTTTACTGCCAACCGGCGCCGGCGCGCTGATCGCCTTTTTCGCGCTGTTATCGCGCGGCCGTGTTCCCGCCATGCTCAATTTCACCTCGGGCTCGCGTAACTTGTTACTTGCCTGCAAAGCAGCAGAAGTCAGCCAGATTGTGACGGCGAAAAAATTCGTTGAGATCGCCGGCCTTGAAAAGCTGATCGAGGAACTCTCAGAAGCGGTCGATATTATTTATCTCGAAGACGTCAAGGAAGAGCTGACCTGGCGCGACAAAGTGTTGGCGGTTGCCGGTCCGATGATCCCGAGCCTCCTGGCAACGCCGCCGCATTATGACCAACCCGGCGTAATTCTCTTTACCTCCGGCACCGAAGGAACGCCCAAAGGCGTGGTTCTTTCCCATCGCAATATCCTCGCCAATATCGAACAGATCTCCGCCCATGTGGAACTGTTGCCAACCGACATCTTCTTCAACCCGCTGCCAACATTCCATTGTTACGGGCTGACCGCCGGCGCCTTATGGCCTGTTCTGAACGGCCACCCGGTAGTTCTTCACCCGTCGCCTTTGCAGACAAAAATCATCTCTAAACGGATTTTTGACAGCGGCTCGACTGTGCTTTTCGCGACCGACACGTTCCTGTCGCAATATATGCGCGCAAGCGCCGACGGGGCGATGTCGTCCTTGCGGATCGCTGTGTGCGGCGCGGAGCGGGTGCGTGACGAGACACGGCAGGCGGCGGAAAAGCGGTTTGGCTTTGAAGTGCTTGAAGGCTATGGCGTGACCGAAGGCTCGCCGGTTCTCGCGGCGAACCAGCCGGGTGATATCCGCGCCGGCACGGTTGGCAAAATGCTGCCTGGTATTGAGACGCGCCTCGACCCGGTTGAAGGCCTTGAAAACGCCGGGCGCCTTGTGGTGCGCGGGCTCAACATCATGAAAGGCTATCTCACCGCTGACGAGCCCGGGGTCATCAAGCCGCCGGCAGACGGCTGGCACGATACAGGCGATGTCGTCGCAATGGATGAAGACGGCTATGTCTCTATTCGCGGGCGACTGAAACGCTTTGCAAAAATTGGCGGTGAGATGGTCTCCCTCATTGTCGTTGAAAACTGCGCGTCCGCCGTTTGGCCGGATAATCTTCACGCCTGTGCGATTTTGCCGGACCCGAAAAAAGGCGAGCAGGTTATTCTCGTAACCGACCGTCAGGATGCGCCTCGCAGTCTCCTCCTTGCCTGGGCGCAGTCCCACGGCGTCGCCGAGCTCGCGGTGCCGAAAAAGATTGTTACGGTCGAGGAAATCCCTGTCCTCGGCACCGTCAAGATTGATTACCTCAAGATCAAAACCCTCGCCGAAGAAGGGCTCGAGGCAATGGCCGCAAAGGCTGCCGAACCGGCGCTTGAGCTTTCCAAAAAAGAGCTGAAAAAACGCGCAGCCGAGGAGCGCGCGGAGAAAAAACGACGAGAAAAAGAAGCAAAAGCGGCGGACAAAGCGAAGCGCGCAGTGGAAGCCGCCGCCGAAACGCCAATTGCGGCCAATGACGATTCTGAAGATTTCAAAGACGCGGCCGAGTAATCCTTAAGAGACTTCTCGCGCCGCGGCGGCAACGCGTTCGGCTTCCTCATCATTGTGAATATGCTCGTCATCATCGTCGTCGACGATAGATGGTGCATCCTTAGCAACCGGGCCTTTCGGCTCAATAGCGCCGTCATCGGCTTGCTCATCGTCCGCGGCGACACCCGCCGATGCCTCCTCGGGCGGTGCGTCCGGCGGCGGCGGCGCCGTCAACAGACGAATTTCTTCAGCGGAGACACCGGCCGCGATGTCTTCCAACGGCGGCGGCGACAGCCGGGCGTGGTTCATATATTCATCGACAAGCCGCGCCCAGCCTTCCCTCGTAAAGTGAAACTCCCCGTCTGCGCCAGGCCTCGGGTCAAGCGGGGCGGACGCGGCCCGCTCAAGCCAGACCCGGCCGGCAGCCTCGCCGTTCAGCCCGGCCACCGCTTGGGCCATCAGAGCATATTCCGGCGCCGTTGGCGCTGTTGTCAGCAATGGCTCCAGCTTGGTGATCGCGCTCGCCCATTCTTCGAGCAGAATATGGGCCCGCGCGGCAAGCAACTGCGCCTCGCGCGACGTAGGGTTTTTAGCGCCAAGCTTTTGTAGCCTCTCCGCGCGTCTCGCCGGCTCTTCATCCTTGTAAAGAGCATCATAGATCTTAATGAAAGCCGGATGCGCCGCGCCGGTAAAGGCAAGCTCGATTACTTTCGCCGCCTTGCCGGTTTTACCGTCTTCAGCATAAAGCCGTGCTGCAAGCACCGCCGCCGGCGCAAAAGACGGCGCAAGTTTCAGCGCTGCCTCCGTTTCGCTGAGAGCGGTTTTTTTGTCGCCGCTCGCCGAGACCGCAAAAGCATCCGCCGTTAATAGCGCCGCCGTCCCCCGATCGGCCTTGTCAGCCGGGGTCAAATTATTGCGTTTGCCCTTGGCGATGACGTCTCGGACCTCACCCCAGGCGCCGCGCTCAAGCCCAAGCTCAATCACGCTATCAAACGCCCATTTGGCATTCGACCGCAAGCGAAAGGCGCGCTCAGCATGGCCGCGCGCGGTCGCGCGGTCGCCCTTGGCCATCGCCTGTAAATAAAGCCCTTTAAGGCCTAAAAACTCGGTTTCCGGCGCTTCGAGCATTGCTGTGTAACTTTGCGTGGCCGCGAGTTCATCACCGCTCATTTGGGCGGCTTGCGCCGATAAAAGCCGGGTCAACGCCATATCGTCGAGATGGCGCTGGGCGACTTTGGCGTGGTGGGATGCGTCCGCCGCATCACCGACCGCCACCGCCTCAAGCCCACGGGTCAATGCCGCCATGCCGCGATCGCGTTTCACTTGCCTGTCCCTGGCTTTGATCTTGCCCGGCAGCGCCATGATGTCTTTGGCTTTGTGGGTGAGATAAATAACGATCAGGAACGCGGCGAAGAGCCCGCCCATGATTAATCCGGATGGGCCGTCAAATTTAACGCCGAAGGCTTCACCCGTGATGCGGCTATCGAGGGCGGCAAAATAGGTGATTGTCCCGGCCAGGAGGATTACGCCCAACAAAAAGATCAATATACGGATCATTACTTCTTCGCCTGGTTTGCCGCCGCTAGAAATTGCTCGCCGATCGCATCCGCCGCCGCCTCTGCGCTGGCGCGATCCTCGGCCTTTTCAAGCCAGTCGCCCATGGCCTCGCGCACAGTCGCGGAAAGCCCGCTGAGCTCATTTAACGCCGCCGATATTTCATTATTCTGAACAGCGCTTTCCGCCCGTGAAATAATCGCCGCCGCGCTGTCGCCCGTCTGGGGCGTGGCGGGCCGAACACTGACGAGGTTTTTTGCCCTGGCGCCAAGGGCGGCTAAAGGGCCGCCGGCCTCTTCTTGACCGGCGACAGCAAGGCCTTTTCGGGCCGCCTCGCCAAATGTCGCCTTGAGGGCTTCAAGGGTCGGCACGCCGGTCTTTGCCTGCGGTTGAAGCACCCGCAACAAAGGCGCGCCGGGCTCTATTCCTGCCAGCGCATCAAGCTCCGCTTCAAACGGCGCGCCGGTCTCCATCGCGCGCTTCAAGGCGCTAAAGGCAATGGCGCCGGCCGCCAGTTTCGCTGGCGAAACGCCGCCGGTGTTTTCGATTTTTTTGAGATCAGCACGCATCGCAGACAACGCCGCGGCCGCGCGTTGATCGCGGGCGGCGAGCGCCGCCTCAAACTCGCGCCGCATGGTCTCAATCTCTGTTTCCAGCGCCGCCCGGCGATCTCGCTCTTGATCAAGCGCCGCCCTGAAGGCTGCTGTTTCGGCCCGTACAATATCCTTGATCGCGTCCATATCATTGGCAATTTTCGTGTCCGCGCTGAGCGCTTCTTCGGCGCTTACAGGCAATGAGGCTTCCTCAATCACCGTTTCGCGGGGGGCGTCTGAGGCCGCCAGATCGTCCGCACGATTTTCATCCGCCGTTGCGTCATCCGCACCGGTTTCGTCGTCGCGCGATTGTTCACCATCCTCTACACTGAAAGAAAATGGCGCATCAGCTGGATCGCCTTCTTCTGGCGTGGCGGCAGGGCCCGCCTCTTGCTTCAGCGTGTCCTTCAGTTGCTCGCCAAATGTCCGGTCGGGCGCCTGGTCGCTTTCGGATGGCAAAGCCGGCAGGAATGTATCGTTCGTTTGCAGACTATCAGGTGACGGCACCGGCGGCTCAATCGCCGAAAGGGCGTCGTTACGGATTTTACCAGGGTCCGTTGTCACCTCGGGGATACCAGCTGGACTTGTCCCAACCTCGGGCGGAACGTCAGGCTCTACCGGCGGTGCAAGCGGTGCGTCATCGGGCGCTTCATTTTGCGGCGTGCTGACGGCTGACGGCGATAGCGCTTCATCATCTCCCTGAAATCGCCAAAACAAAAGAGCGGCAAGGACAACCGCCGCCAGCGCTATGAACACCATAGCCCCGGGGGTTAACGCCGGTTTTGGTTTTTGAGATGAGGCTTCTTCTGGCGTCGGCCCGTCCTCAGGCTGATCATGCTCAAAGAGAGCGCCGATGTCCGGCGGCGCATCATCTTCAACGATTTCCGCTTCCACTTCCGGAACTGATGGTGTTTCCGAAGCGGTGTTTTCGTCGGGCTTGTCTTTTTTCTCAGCCATGATCGGCTTACTCCAACCTCACTACCATTCGTGTTACGCGTGCGGGGCCGGCCCCTCAAGCTTTCTCAACCATCAACGCAACCATTGCAGCAGAATTGCGACATTCGGCGACATGAATGGAGCGCCAGGCGATAGTTTTGGCAGCATCTGCAACCGCTTCGCTGAGACAGGCGAGCCTGGTTTGAGCATAATAGTCTGGATGCGGGCTCGCTTGCACTAGAGTTGTAAACAGCACGGCCGTTCGCGGCGAAAACAGCGTCACCCAATCCGGTGCCATGAACGCAGCGTCAGGCAGCTTCGTCGCCTCATCCATTTGGTAGACAACGTGACGCGTCGCGGCCATGTTTTGCGATTGCAGCGCAGCCAGAAGATCACCGGCGCGACGCGAACCGGCAATATGGACAATTTCGCCTGCAACGATCGCTTTATCGGCGGCAATCAGCGCCGCCAGGCTTTCAACCTCGCCTTTTGCGGTTTTAACATTTTCGAAGCCTAGGTCACGGGCCGTCGCGGCGGTCGCTTCTCCCACGGCGTAAACCGGCAGTGATTTTTCCGCGTTGCCCTTCGAAAATGCGCGCACGCCATTCGCTGAGGTAAAGGCAAGCGCCCCGGCGCCAGACAAATCGACCGCCGCCGCGCTAAAAATGACCCGCATCAACGGCGCAATGATCGGGTCCAGCCCCGCCGCCCGGCACGACTTAGCGAAATCACTTGCATCCGGTTCCGGACGCGTCACCAACACCCGCATTGCTTTCCTTTGTTTACCAGCGACCTCAAAGGCTTTTATTAAAAGCCATCGTTTTGCTCTCACAACGATCAACGCGTTCGCGCCAAGTCCCTTCCTCCTCTTGCATTCGTGGCGCTTTCGATGTCCATGCGCCGTAACGTGAAACGAGTAACAATAGGAATAGCACGACTTGGCAAAGGCATTGTCATCGAATGATCTGGTGGTCCTCGGGCTTGAGACAAGCTGTGATGACACGGCCGCGGCAATTGTTCGCCGCGGCGGCGACGGTCGGTGCGACATTCTCTCAAATGAGGTCTGGACCGATCATGACGACCATGCCGCCTTTGGCGGTGTCGTGCCGGAGATCGCCGCGCGCAGTCATGTAGAGCGCCTCGACGCGACCATCGAAAAAGCAATCGCCAACGCCGGTATGGCCTTTGACGATATTGACGCCATCGCCGCGACCGCCGGCCCTGGCCTTGTTGGCGGGGTGATGGTGGGGCTGACCACTGGCAAGGCGATCTCAATTACCCACAAAAAACCGTTAATCGCCATTAACCATCTTGAGGGCCATGCACTATCGGCGCGTATGACCGAGCCCGCCGATTTCCCATATCTCTTATTACTGATTTCCGGCGGCCATACCCAGCTCATCTTGGTCGAAGCACTGGGCCAATATCAACGACTGGGTGCCACCATTGATGACGCCGCCGGCGAGGCGTTCGATAAAACGGCCAAGCTCCTTGGCCTCGCCCAGCCCGGCGGCCCGGCGATAGAAAAGGCCGCTGCGATCGGGGACGCCCGAAAGTATGACTTCCCCGAGCCGCTGAAAAAAAGGGACGGTTGCGATTTCTCATTCTCGGGGTTGAAGACCGCCGTGCGCGAGGCGGTTCATGGCCTGAAAGATCCGGGTTCGCAGGATGTTGCTGATTTAGCCGCGTCCTTTCAATATGCAGCCGCGCGGCACCTGGTCCAGCGTACAGATCGGGCGATGGACAAGGTCCATAATAAAGATTCTGGTATGCGCCTGGTGGTCGCCGGTGGTGTTGCTGCGAACCGTGAAATCAAATCTACTCTGAATTCGCTATGCGAACTCAAGAATTGGGTATTACTGGCGCCGCCAGTGAAATACTGCACTGATAATGGCGCAATGATCGCCTGGGCCGGCGCTGAACGGCTGGCGGCCGGTATGACCGAGCCTCAAGCCGACATTTTGATGATGGCGCCGCGGGCGCGATGGCCCCTCGCCCCGCCGTTGGAAGGGCAAGAAATCGGCGGCGGCCGGAAGGGTCCAAAGGCTTAATTCTCTGCGGCCATACCGTCAGCTTTGACCTCACGCACAATCTCTTTGAGGCTTGAAGATTTAAGGGTCTCGAAAAAAGCCGCTTCTGCTTTCAGGGTCACCCGACGCAATGCCGGCTGGACATTCCGGCCGACGACACATTGCTGGTCAGCAGCGCCGCGGGGCGGCTTAACAATCCCCGGCTCTTCCACCGCTTCGTAGATATCCAGCAGGGATATCTTTTTTGGGGCTTTGGCGAGAACGGCGCCGCCGCCCTTGCCTAACCGCGACGTCGTCAATCCTGCTTTTGCAAGGTCACAGAGAATGCGCCGCACAAAAGCAGCGTTGGTGTTCACGCTTGCGGCGATCTGATCTGAGGTGACCGCTTCGTTGCGATTAATCGCGAGCGCCGCAAGAATGTGCGTTGCAACACAAAACCTGGTTGATGTCGCCAAAACTGGCCTCAATGTTCGTCATCTCAAGTATATATGTGTTACTGGCACAGATATATAAACGATCCCTTAAAGCTAGGTCACCCCGCCATCGGCTATTTACTCCGTGCCAATGACGCAAGACGCGTCCGCAGACAAGACAAACGCAACAACAGCGTCGACCTTATCGGGCATGCCAAAGCGCCCTAACCCTACCTGAGCAACGACTGCCTCACCGAAATCCGAAATTGCTTTGTCCCATGCACCAATATGCGCGTTGGCATTTGAGCAAGAAAAAGCGCGAAAGCCGGGGTGGGCTTTCGCGCTTAAAATCGCTGCGGCGTTAGGGAGGTGCGTCCATACAGGGGGGAGGGACAACCGCCGCAGCGACCAGGGGTTCTTTGTTTGCGTTCTGTTAGGCAATAACGCCTTGTGTGGCGAAATCGGCGACGCCAAACAGGACGGCGCCAAGGATGCCAGTCAACGTCAACGTGATGGCGGCTTGGAGGGCAATATTTTTAAATGATGCGGTCATGGCTCAATCTCTTTTCATTCTGATCTAAGGCGTTTCTTGTTTTTGTCGCCGTCGTTCCTGCGATCAGGTATCTGCGGCGATGAGAGGGAGATAGGGTTTCATTGAAAACTTGTCAATGAACGATATCGTAAATATTCATTTTTTGGCCCCGTTTTTTCTAACACAAACCGTAGATTAGCTTAAAACATATAATTTTCAGTGCCTTAAAGGAAAAATTCAATTTACAGAAATACCGGTCATAGGCGATACACTAGCAAAAACTTGACTAATTCGGCTAAGTTACAGCAACATTCGCGGGTGGTTTTCCATGTTGGTGGCGCGCGGCGCGCCAGGAAAAGCCATCGAGAACAAGATCGATCACGCCATTGAGCTCGGTTGCCAGGGCGTCATAATCGCCCTCATGGAAAACCGCAGGACTGGTAAAGCGATAGCCTGCATCTTGAAGGATTTTCGCCATCGCCGGCGCATTATCTACGGCAAAACTTCCATCGGCATCGCCCTCAGCCAGGATCTCCGCCAGCACTCGCCCCTCTGCGCTTTCCCACTCAAGCGCAACTTTGGGGCGCTCCGAAATCAGCTCCGACGACAATTCATAGGCCTTTGGCTTATCGTGAAAGCGCTCATAAGCGATCTTGAACTTTAGCAGAAAGAAGTCCCGAAGTTTTTGAGATGGCGTCCGGCCCGGCGCATCCACCACCGATCGGAGCGTCGCCACCTGCTCGCCCCGGAGGACACGTACGAACATTTCGGCGATATCAAGCTTAGACGGGAAGTAGCGATAAAGATTGCCAGTGGACATGTTGCAGTCATCTGCAATCTCCGACATGGTCGTTTTCTTATAACCATAGTAAAGAAATCGCCGGCTTGCGGCGTTCAGGATTTGCTTTGCTGTCTCATCCAGATTCTCAGTCGGCATAGCATTCCTTAGATGGCTGATTATTATATAAACTGTTCAATCGTCATTCTGCAAGAAGTCTTAAGGAAGCTATGAGAAACGCGGCGCCGTTTTCCTCCATTGGCGTGATCGGCGGCGGCGCCTGGGGCACGGCGCTCGCCAATCTTTGCACTCATAACGGGGTCGAGACGGTCCTTTGGGCAAAAGAGCCATCGGTCGCGAAAGCGATCAATGAGCACCATGAAAATACTGAGTTTCTGAATGGCGCGCCGCTTTCCCCGTCGCTCCGCGCAACCAATGATCTGTCGCTGGCGGCAGCGCGCGACGCTTTCATCTTTGCCGTTCCGGTTCAGCATAGCCGGCCGATCCTTGCCAAGCTGAAGGCGCTGACGACCGGTAAAAGCCCGCCCATCGCCCTTTGCGCTAAGGGTGTTGAACGCAAAACCAACCTATTGATGACGGAAATGCTCGCAGAGATCTGGCCGCAAGCGGCGCCTGCGGTTTTATCGGGCCCGAGCTTTGCCCGCGATGTCGCCAAGGGGATGCCAACCGCGGTGACCCTCGCGGCAGCGGACAAAATGCTTGGCGCAAGATGGATCGCCACCATCGGCGCCGCACATTTCAGGCCTTATCTCTCAGATGATCTAATCGGCGCTGAGCTCGGCGGCGCCGTCAAAAACGTGCTCGCAATCGCCGCCGGCGCGGTCAGCGGCAAAGGTCTGGGGGAAAGCGCCCGGGCGGCGCTCATTGCCCGCGGCTTTGCGGAGTTCCTGCGGCTCGGCGTTGCGCTGGGGGCAAAACAGGAAACGATGGCTGGGCTTTCCGGCCTCGGCGATCTCATTCTCACCGCCTCCTCGCCGCAGTCGCGCAATATGTCTCTTGGATTTGAACTGGGCAAAGGCCGAACGGCCAAAGAAGTGCTGGGCGAACGCAATACCGTGAGCGAAGGCGCCGCTAGTGCAGAGGCCATCATGGCGCTTGCACAAAAAGCTGGCGTTGACATGCCGATCTGCGCCGCTGTCGCCGTCCTTGTTCGCGGTGAAAAAACCATCGACGGTGTGATCGCCGATCTCCTCGCACGCCCGTTCAAAACGGAAGCGTAGGAAGACGTCTTTCAAGGCTTAGCAACCGGGCCGTTTGAGATAAGCTTTGATGACTTCGGTCGGGTGTTGGCGGGGTTAGCTGCGGCGTTTATAAGCTTTGCAACTCGCCTCGTAAGGCTTTGCCGACAGTCGCGCATTCCACCCGGCAGTCCACGCATCGCCGCCATCAACACCGCCGCGCGCACGGCACTGTTCAAAACCGGTTCGGTATTCCGGTGAAATGACTTTGACTTTGCCCGCAAGGTCAAAACCCTTGTCATAACATTCGCAGATCAAATCCTGGCCGGTGGAAGACGCGTTCAATACAACAGGCTCGCCGCTCACCGTGACAATTTGAGGCTGACCGCTCCCGCCATCAGAGGGACCAAAAGTAGTGTTGGCGATGGCGTAAACAGCAACGCCCAAAACCACGAGCGCCAGAACGCCCCCAAACAACGCTTCGATCTGCAAGTTTCGCATGACGACCCCTCGTTACGCCACTCCGTAATTGCTGCGCCGAATGACGGTCGCAACCACACCAACGTCCAGCATAGCGCGAAGCGGCGCCTTAAAAAAGGGTTAATTGCGTGGCGGCGCAGGCGGGGCCCACCCGGCTTAGGCTTTGGTATTATGGGGTTATTCGCCCAGCCCCTCGCTGACCGGTGGCCAGGCGGCCTTCTTTTTTGCCCCTAAAATGGTGGTGGGGCGAAGCAAGATCATAAGCTTTTTATATGGGCCAGAAAGCTCAGGACCATTCTCAACGCCCCTGACCAGGCCACGCCGCCGCACAAGCGGCACGCAACCGCTAGTCCGCAACCTCGTATGGTCCAAGCCTGGAAGCAATGGCATTCATCAGTTGAATTTCATCCGTATCATGAGTTTTCTTTATGTGCTCGGAAAGGTAAAACACCGCCGCTTCCCATGCCCATTTTTCATCACCAAGCGCCGCCTGAACAAGCTCATACTCAAACTTCTTGTCCGGCTTGCGAGCCACGCTTGCATTCGCGGCCATGGCCGCCGTTTCTCCTAATTCGGTCGTCACTTCAACGTCAGCGCCAAGAGCCGTCAGAACCGCGCTTTCTTCATATCGAAGCCAATGCGCAGCCAGCATAAGCGCCGTCATGTTTTGATCTTCCGGATGAAAGCGTTCTCCACGTGGCGTTGCAAAATTGAGATCTCCGCCAGCCTCCAGAACCAACAAGAAACAAACCCATTTTTTATTTTTTGATTGATCATGCACCACAGAAGCCATTAACGGTGTAAGCGATCCCCGGCCAGGTTTATTGACATCAGCCCCATATGACAAAAGCATTTTTAACGCGCCGCTGTGACCATTATAGGCGGCGACAGCCAACATTGTGTAACCGCCAAATCGATGAAAAGGATTTCTGTCGTAAATGAGGCGGCTTTCCTGATCGGGGTTTGCGCCAGCCTTCAACAATACTTCAACGATATCGGTATGCCCGCCAGCCGTCGCGAAATAAAGAGCAGAGCCGCGATCATAATTGGCTGATTTGCGCGCATAAGAACCAAAGAGCGATGCCTTATGAGACAGGTCAACATCTGCCCCGCTTTCAATTAATAGCGAGACAACAGGCACGCAATTTAAATTTGCCGCAACTTTCAAAGCGGTCGACTGGCCTGTTCCAACCTTATTTATATCAGCGCCAGATTGAATCAGTCGCCTCACCTCACCGACGTCGCATAAGGCGGAGGCAGCCGCGAGAGGCGCCAATTCTGATTTTGCATGGGCGCTTTCAAGGCTGCACCATACAAAAAACACTGCAATTATCGCTACTAATCTATTCGGAACAGATAGCGCGCCCATCATGAGCCGCTCCATGAAAGCCATTCATTAGAGTGACTTCTCATAGCAATGTTGTGCAATAGTTTGGCCGCTCACCTTCTCGTGAGAGAGGCTAAAGCCATCACTATTCAAGGCTTATTTGCGCTCATGCCTTTCAATATTAGCGCTTCCGCCTCGTCCCGGTCACGCCAACCGACAAGCTTGACCCATTTCTCCGGCTCAAGATCCTTATAATGCTGAAAGAAATGACTGATGCGTTCAATCAGAATTTCCGGAAGATCCGTGTACGCTTCAATATTGGAGTAATACCTGGTTAGGCGTGCGCTTGGCACAGCGAGAATTTTTTCGTCAAGACCCGCCTCATCCTCCATGAGAAGAACGCCAACCGGACGAACAGCGACGACAGCGCCCGGAAAAAGCGGGCGGTTGCCGACGACCATAACATCGACCGGATCACCATCATCAGCGAGCGTGCCGGGGATAAACCCGTAATTACACGGATAGCGCATCTCCGTGTAGAGAAAGCGATCGACGAACATCGCGCCAGAGGGTTTGTCTATTTCATATTTGATCGCGTCACCGCCAAGCGGTACTTCGATCACGACATTGACGTCTTTTGGCGGGTTTTCGCCGGTGGGGATTTTTGAAAGATCCATGGGAGACTAGCTCACATTCTGATTACGTCGCGCCAACAATTTTAGCCGCAAGGCATTGAGCTTGATGAAGCCCTCCGCATCTTTTTGGTCATAGACCGCATCTTCTTCAAAGGTGACATGGGCTTCGGAATAAATCGTATGCTCGGACTGGCGAGCGATAACATTGACTGAGCCCTTATAGAGCTTGAGCGTGACTGCGCCGGTGACATGTTCCTGGCTCTTATCTATTGCGGCCTGCAGCATTTCCCGCTCCGGTGCGTACCAGAAGCCATTATAGATAAGCTCAGCATAACGCGGCATCAGCTCATCTTTTAAGTGTCCGGCGCCGCGATCCAGCGTGATCTGCTCGATCCCGCGATGGGCGGCGAGAAGAATGGCGCCGCCGGGCGTTTCGTAAACCCCACGGGATTTCATCCCGACGAAACGGTTTTCCACGAGATCAAGTCGGCCAACGCCATGCGCGCGGCCATACTCATTAAGCTGGGTCAACAACGCCGCCGGCGACAGCGCTTCGCCATTAATCGAGACCGCATCGCCGCGCTCAAAGCCGACTTCAATCATCTCTGCAATATCCGGCGCATCTTCCGGATTGACCGTACGCTGATAAACATAATCTGGCGCAACCTCGCCCGGATCCTCCAGCACTTTACCTTCCGAAGAGGTGTGCAAAAGGTTGGCGTCGACGGAAAACGGCGCCTCGCCGCGCTTATCTTTCGGAATTTCAATCTGATGTTTTTCGGCAAAAGCGATCAGTTTCTCGCGCGAATTCAGATCCCATTCCCGCCATGGCGCAATCACATGGATGTCCGGGTTCAGGGCGTAGGCGTTTAGCTCAAACCGCACCTGGTCATTGCCCTTGCCGGTCGCGCCATGAGCAACCGCATCGGCGCCGGTTTTCCTGGCAATCTCAACCAGCCGTTTTGCGATAAGCGGCCGCGCGATCGAGGTGCCCAGGAGATAAAGCCCTTCATAAACCGCATTGGCGCGGAACATCGGGAAGACAAAGTCACGCACGAATTCCTCGCGCAGATCGTCAATATAAATCTCTTTGATCCCGGCGCGCTCAGCTTTGCGCCGCGCTGGCTCCAGCTCCTCGCCCTGCCCGAGGTCGGCGGTGAAAGTCACGACCTCGCAGTCATATTCGACCTGCAGCCATTTCAGGATCACCGATGTGTCGAGCCCGCCGGAATAGGCAAGGACGACTTTGTTGATGTCTTTTTTCTCGGGCATGGCGATCATCTTTCTTTCTGCAGCGCAGCATATACCTCGCTGGCGCAAAGGTGGCCATAGGGGTCATGCATAGGCATACGCTTGACAAATAGAATAAGAATTCGTATTCTATTTTTATGAAAACCGCTTCCCAAAACCGCAGTCGAGCCAGCCATGAAGCTATCCTCAAAGCTGCAGAGCGCCTCATTGAAGAAAAACCGTTTGCGAAACTGTCTGTAAACGAGATCACGAAATCAGCGGGAGTATCCGTTGGGTGCTTTTATGGACGCTTTGAATCCAAGACAGCTCTACTGATCGCCATGCATTCACGATATGAAGAGTATCGGAACACATTTCTCGCAGAAGCTCTTTGTGAGGATAATTGGCGAAACGCACCTCTCCGAGAACGCGTCCGCGGTGTCGTATCGGCATTCATCTCCCTGATGCGGGCACGGCGTGGCTTATTGAAATCATTTTTACTCAGATACTGGGCGCACCCGGAAGACATGACAGAACTTTTTAAAGGGCGCCTCGGCAATAATTATCAAATGGCCGGCGCCCTCATCCTTTCCGCAAAAGATGAGATTACCGCAGAAAACCCTGAAAAGGCGTGCCGGCTGGCCATCTCGATCCTGGCAGGCGCCTGCCGCGATATAATTATTATGAAACCTGCGGACGCGCCTGGCGCAGCTGATGCGGATGACAAACAACTGACAGATGCGCTCACTGACGCAGCGCTCGGAATTCTTGCCGCCTAAACAAGTTTCAAGAGTAACATTATGAAGATCTTGCTATTCATTATCTCTTTTTTTATTGGTGGTTGCGCCGCCATAAATGATGCCCATACAGATTTTAGTGGACCAGCGCCGACAAAACCCTGCCCTCAATTTGACGCTACTGGGGACTATCTCTGCTACGCCATTGATGTCGCGGAAAACCCTGAACAACAAAACGGCAGGCGGTTGTCGCTCGAAGTGATCGTATTACGCGCCCATAACCAGGAAGGCGCCGAAGATCCGCTATTCGTCATTCCTGGCGGCCCGGGACAGTCAGCGACGCGCGCGGTCGGCGCGCGTAATTATTTTATAAGCGTCTTTGACGGCGTCAGACGCAATCGCGACATCGTTTTGATTGCGCCGCGTGGAACGGCTGGTGCAAATGAGTTGCGCCTCAGCCCAAATGCTGAAGCGCTTTTTGATCATCTCGATACAATCATCCCCGCCACATGGGCGCGAGACGGCCGGCGGGCGCTGTCGGCGAAGGCAGAGCTGTCACAGTACACGACATCGCGCATTGTCGACGACCTTGAGGCGACACGGCGCGCAATTGGCTATAAGAAAATAAACCTCTACGGCACATCCTATGGTTCGCGCGTCGCACAGCTCTACGCCATTCGCTACCCGGAGAACGCACGCGCCATTATATTGAAGGCGCCCCTGCCGCCATCAGTTCCGATCCCGTTATCTTATACTGCTAATTCCGAGCGGGCATTGCGCCTCCATTTCGACCATTGCCGGAAAACGCCAACCTGCGCTGCTGCTTTTCCAAACCTCGACACCGACTTCTCCCGGTTGATGGAAACGCTTGCCGCCAGCCCTGCGCGCATTGAGATTACCAACCCGATGACGGGCGAAGCGCAAAATATTACTGTCTCTGATACGGCATTCGGATTATTATTGCGCAGTATAATGATGAATGCTGGAGCCGCGACAAATATACCCGCCCTTATTCACAATGCCGCAAATGGCGATTTCGCCATGATTAGTCAGTTGGTCCCAATCATACGGAGCAGCTACGCAACGCAGCTCGCCAGCGGGATGGCGCTTTCGGTAATCGCCGCAGAAGACATTCCGCTGATGGAGCCAAAAGCGGTTGCGCAGGATGCAAATGCTGGATTCTTAAAAGGCGCTGTCGGACGCGGCATTCAGGAAGCAGCAAAAGATTGGCCGGCCGGAGCGCCAGGCCCCGACCGCTACTCATTCATGGAAGGTGACACGCCGACGCTGATCATTGCTGGTGAACTGGACCCTGCCACACCGCCAGAATATGGCGCGCTTATTGCGGCTGCCCTTTCCAATGCAAGGCTTGTGGTTTTTTCGGGCGGCGCGCATTCCGCGTCCAACTTCTCGGGTATCGACAGGATGATGACCGACTTTATCGAAAGCGCCGATCCTTTCACCGTCGATATCTCCCCGGCGACCGACAATAAACTGTTGCCGCCGGTTACACCCGAATCCTGATAGACTTAACGTTGAAGGCAGCCTTAATCGCCATCAAATAGCGCCATCGCTGCGGTCACCATCGCTTCGGTACCCATCTTGATGACCGGTTCAGGCTCGATTTTGAAGAACGGCGAGTGGTGCGACGGTGCGCTTGCGACGTCGCCTGCCGGCGTGCCGCCAACGTTAAAATAAACGCCCTTAACACCGGTCTCTGGCGTAATAAAATAGGCAAAATCCTCCGCCCCCATGCCTTCGCGCGGCTGATCGAGTAAAACACCCTCGCCCATCTGATCGGCGATGGCGGTGCGCACGCGCATTGCCGTTTCGCGGTCATTAATGGTCGGCGGGGTTGTTTCGGTTTTTGAGCGGATCACCTCCGGCATCAGTTTTTTCGGGACGCCCAGAGAGATCGCAACGCCCTCGGCGACGCGATCAATCGCGTCCAGCAATTGCGTGCGCACTTCTGGATTGTTTGAGCGCACAGTCAGCTGCATCTCGACTTTGTCGCTGATAATATTGTGCTTGGATCCGCCGTGAATAGCGCCGACCGTGATGACGCCAGCCTCTTGCGGGGCGATGGTGCGCGAGACTACGGACTGCAGCGAGACGACGATTTGCGAGGCGACCAGAACGGGATCAATGCCTTTATGGGGCGAGGCTCCATGCGCGCCGACGCCATGCACGATAATATCGACGCTGTCCGAAGAAGAGGCGCGGATGCCGAGCGGCACTTCGATGCGCCCGCTTGGCTTTTGCGCCGACACATGAAACGCGAGCGCATAATCCGGTTTTGGGAAACGCTTGTAGAGTCCGTCCTCCAACATAGCGCGGGCGCCGGATATGCGTTCCTCTGCAGGCTGCCCAATCAGGACGAGCGTTCCCGACCACTGACCCCTGCGCGCCACCATCTGCCGCGCCGTTCCTACCAGTGAAGTAATGTGGGTGTCGTGTCCGCAGGCATGCATCACAGGCTTCACCTTGCCGTCAATGTCTTCTTGCGACGCCGTGGAGGCGTAAGCCAACCCTGAATTCTCCAGGATTGGCAGGCCATCCATATCCGCGCGGACGAGCACTGTTGGCCCCAGGCCATTTTCAAGAACCGCGACAATACCGGTCCCCCCAACCCCCTCCGTTACATCATACCCAAGCGCGCGAAGTTCGGCCGCGAGGCGTTTTGATGTTTCAAATTCACGATGAGAAAGCTCGGGATTGGCGTGGAAATGGGTGAACAGCGCCGCCAAATTGGCGTCATAGTCGGCAGCAATAGCCTCTTTAAGGCTTGATTGCGCCGACGCTGAAACTGAGAAAAGCAAGGCGCCTATCGCCAGTGCCGACATTCGAATGAGCTTGTTCATGCGGTCGCCTTATCAGATTATTGTGCAGCTAAGGCGCACCCTATCTCGCGCGCCATATCCCCGGCAAGCGCTGGCAGCCAAACGCCTGCCGCCTCGACTATGGCACAGCGTTCTTCGTCGTCCAGACGCTGGTCCATCTTAAGCTCCGAGACCAATCTCTCGACTGTATAGACATCGCGCAGCACCTCGACGCCGCCGTCATTTGCGGAATCAAAACGCATCAAGGACCCGCCGTTTTTTTGCCATTGGGGCCAGATTAGCAACCCGTCGCCGCCGCCTGACGGATCGCCGCCGCGCGCAAACTCGGCCCAATAGGAGCCCATTCTGTCTGCAAGTTCCTGCCGGGTTTTGAGTGTGTTTTTCTTGAACAGGGTTTTGTCGAGCGGCCCCAGCAATTTGAACCGGTTAAACACGAACGGAATTTCAACAGCATGCCCGGCGCCCAAAAGACGGCCAAGATCAGTGAAAAGAAAACGCCCGCCCTCGTCCCAGTCAAAGCGATAGGCGTAAACCTCATCATGACCGGCCGCCGCCATCATCGCCGCCGGCTGATCAACCGAACGGATACGCCAGATCCGGCTCAGATAATCTGACACCGCATCGTAATAATCCTTATCGCGCGGAACCAGGAAAATACCGAAAATTTTCTTGGTCAATTCCGGGCTCGCAATATGGAAGAATTTCATTTCGTCGCGGTTGGTTCCGGTAATGATCGGAACCGCGTTAAAGGCTCCATTTGTCCCGAATGCCTCACGCAATGGATAAAGCGGCAACGTAACGCCGTCCTGGATTACCGTCGGCAGCGCCAGGCGGTCATATTCGTCCTTGCCATAGGCAATAAGCAAATCCTCGGCGGAGACAGCGCGCAAATCCGCCGCGCTCGTTGCGCCAAGGCGTTCAACAATCACTTTCGAAGGGTTATCTCCGCTCTCTCCCATCTCAGCGTCAGCCAGCGCCACACTGTCAAAACTGCCTGACTGGATAATGGCGCGATCAAACGAGCCCGCTGCGAGCGGCGACGCCATTAACGCGGCGACATTGTGCCCGCCGGCGCTTTCGCCAAATACAGTGATGTTTTCCGGGTCACCGCCAAACGCGGCAATATTTTCCCGCACCCATTTCAAGGATGCGATGAGATCAAGCAAGGCAAAGTTTGCGGCGGCGTCTTCGCCGACATCGGCGCTATCGCGCACCCATTCCTGTGCGAACCATCCGAGGGGACCGAGACGATATTGCACCGGCACGATAATAACGCCTTCGTTGAGAGCGAGATTTGATCCATCATAGGATGACGCTCGGCCCCAGACATTGGAACCGCCGTGCACCCAAACCATAACGGGCAGTTTTTTGCTTTGCGCATCGGGCGGGGCGTAAATATCGAGATACAGACAATCTTCCGAACCGATATAAAGGCCGGGATCAATGCCTTCGCTGACATTAAGCCCATTGGTCATCTGCATGCAGCGCTCGGCGAAGCGGGTTGCATCGCGCCGTCCATCCCATGCCGCCGGCGGTCTTGGCGCACGCCAACGCAAATCACCTTGCGGGGCCGCCGCGAAGGGAAGACCGCGCCAAGCATGGGCTCCGGCGGCGGTTGTCAGACCAATAATTTCACCACCCGAAACGGTGCGCATGGTGGCGTCGTCAGGCTGCGCCGGGACGGGCTCATCTTCGCTCGCACAAGCCGCAATGGCGAGCAGTATGACCACCCACAAAATCTGTTTCATCATCCCCTCAGAGGTTGCCGTCAAAAGATAGCTTTTCCGCTATTTTTCTGTGCTGGAACAGATATTTTTGCAGCGCCTGCTGCGGTGGGGCGGGCGCCTCGCGCGGCAAAGCGCATTGGCGCCGCCCGCTACAGGGCGTACCATATCCGCCAATTTCAGAATGAATAGTGGAAGGCGGGCATTATGACTTTTTTCAAAACATCAACACTGGCGGGCGCCGCAATGGCGGTCATCGCGACTGCGGCGCTCGCAGCGGACACGTCCGATTTCATCAATGTGACAACGATCGACATCGAAGATTTTATCGGCACGGTTGAAATCAAAACCGGCAATCAAACGAACGTCTCTGTCCTGAAAACCGATGGCGCCAACGCCGCCTACCCCGTGCGCATGGACGCAAAAAGCGGAACCCTCACCATCCAAAGCGATGAAGACCCCGACCGGACGCGCTGGTGGGACGAGGTCAGCTGGCGCAAGCACCATGAAAATGCATTCAAGATTTTTCTTGAAGATTACCCGACGATTGTCATCACCGCGCCAAAAGGCACGGCGCTGTCTTTTGACAGTGCGGTCGTGCAGCTCGGGGCGGGCGACACCAACGGCGCATTGAAAGTGAGCGGCGGCTATGTCGAAGGTGAAATCGGCGATGTGGAAACGGCGGACATTAAAATCGACGGGTCAGCCCATTTGAGAATAGGTGATGTCGCCCAGGAGTTGGGCGTGATGATCCGCGGCTCCGGTGACGTTATCGCCGGTACGGTAAAAACTGCCGCGATTAATATTCAAGGGTCCGGTGATGTGACCGTGGGCGATGTTGATGGTTCTGCGCAAACACGCATCCGTGGCTCCGGCGACGTCCAGTTTGGCGGTATTGACGGCGCCGCGACATTTCAAATTGGCGGCTCCGGCGATATCAAAACCGGCGACATTAAAGAAGGCGCCGACGTTTCCATCAACGGGTCCGGCGACGTCATTCTTGCGAGCGTGAACGGCGCAACCACTGTCAGCGTGCATGGCAGCGGCGACACGCGGATCAATGGCGGTCGGTCGCAAGATTTAAAAGTCCGCGTCCATGGCTCCGGCGAATTCCGCCATCAGGGCGTGGCCGTTAATCCGGACATTGCGGTTTACGGATCGGGCGACGTTTATGTTGCAGATTACGAAGGGAACATCCGCACCAGCGGCGACGGCGATATTCGTATTGCCGGGCGCAACTATGGCGATTAGGCGTCCTGCACGTCAAAACCCTTTAATATCAGTCTGTTCTAACCAGAAGGCGGTCCCCACCGGACCGCCTTTTGTATTGCCTGATTGAGTTATTCTTAAATTCTGGAAACGGCTGATTAACGAAAACCCCTTAGAGTTGCGCCATGTGCTAAGCACAACTTATCGATCCTTAGAAGAGGAACGTAGTCAATGCATTCGGGAACAATACCGTCCGGGCCAAAGTCATTCGCGCAATCAATGAGCCGTATCAAGAAGACCAATGGCGACGGCGACGGCGCCGACGACGGCGCGTTCACCATCCTTATCGCTGAAGACAGCGATGTGAATATCGAAATCCTCAAAGCGATGCTTTCCAAGTTTGAGACAAACCTGGTGATCGCCAAGGATGGCCGCAAAGCGCTTGAGTTTTACAAAGCGCGCAGGATCGACCTGATCCTGATGGACATCAACATGCCGGTGATGGACGGGCTTGAGGCGACGAAAGAAATTCGACGTTTCGAGCGCGCCGAGAACCGTGGACAGACGCCAATCATCGCCGTCACCGCCCATGTCAAACCGGGCGACCAGCATCTGTGCATCGCCGCCAGCATGAATGACTACCTGCACAAGCCGCTCAAGATCAGCGATCTTCAGCGCGCCTTCAAAATCTGGGCGCCGCGTCTGTCTTACACACGACCAACAAGGGATGCTGGCGATGTAACCGCCGCCTGAGCAGCCTTTTCACCTACGAAACAACCAAGCAATGAGTGGCGCTTTGGCGCCAAGGCGCGGCCGCGGCTGGCTTTTTTGGGCGGGACAAAACGTTTGATTCCAGTTTGGTACCATGGTACCAAGTTAGAATGATAGAACCAAAAAAGACCATCACCCGGGTTCAAACCGGGGTGCGGATTGAAAAACGCATCCTCAAGGTCCTCAAAACCGTGGCGGAACACCACGATATCGGGCTCGGCGATCTTATTGAAGGAATTTGCCTCCACGCCTTTGAGGGCAAGCAGCCCTTTGGCGACGCGTCGCTGGCAATGATCGCCGACGCGAAAAAGCTGTTCGGCCTCGACCTCACCGCCGCCGACAGCCACCGCCTTCAGGAGAGCGAGGGAGGAACATCGTGAAGATCGAACGCCCCTACAGACAGAAAAGAACGCAAACCGTGAATGTCGCCGCGGCGGCGGACGATGTCTTCGCCCTGATGTGCCCGGTGCGGGAATATGACTGGATCCCCGGCTGGAAGACCAATCTCATCCTGTCGTCATCCGGCGTGGTCGAAGAGGGTTGCGTCTTCACGACGCCGGCGGGCGGATCGGAAACCGGCGGGCTCAATGGCGGCGAAGCGATCTGGATAACGCCGGTCCACGACCCGGAAAACCGCCGGCTGATGATGATCAAAGTAACGCCCGGCGAAGGCGTCACCCGCCTCGACATCGCCATCGACGAAACGCCGGACGGCTCAGCCGCGACCATTTCCTACGAACACACCGCGCTCAGCCGAGACGGTCGCGGCGCCGTCGATCAGCTTACGGAGGAAAGCTATGCGAAGATGATGGCGGGGTGGAAGGCGGCGATTGAGGCGTTTTTGTCGGCGGATAAGGCTGTGGCTTAGGGGTGGGAATTGCTGCATCGCAGATGTAAGCTGATGTCTTGAGATAAGTATTCGATAAGTTTGCGGCGCAGCATCTGACACTATTCAGGAATAGCGTCAGGTTTTTTGCTACTGCAAAACCATCGTTGCACGACTTTGCTTAGCTAGGCAGGGGCAATATCTGACAGAATTACCAATAGTGTTAAATCGAACTACCCGCGATTGCCCTTAGGATTGCGGGAATGTTCCTCGCTTTTGTCATGGCCAACGTTGCGCTCGCGCTCACCGTCATTTCGTTGCGGTTTTTCGCCTGCTTTGCGTCCACGAGACTGCTGATAGCTTTCGTCTTTGTCATCATTCACGTGCTTCTTGCCCATCTTATTGCTCCTTCAAAATGCCCTGCCTTTTAAATAAATGCGCACGTTTTTATTGAATTCAATAATTCAGAGATGACAATTACGGCTCAAAGTCGCATATTTCCGAAAATACGAGTGGGGCAAATCATTGAGCGACAAACCCGAATTCAACCGTGAAGTATTCTCGAACACCTATCTAACGATTATCGGCATCATTCAAGCTGCTGTTTTTACGTACCTAATTCAAAACACAATAATCTATACGTCCGAGGCCTTTGCTAACCAGTCGTTCCCGGGGCTCATTTTTGAAGTTGTTAAGGACATATATATGTGGCGGGTATTCGCCACTCTGGCGGCAATCGTTCTCATTACATTCGAATACTCATTTTTTGTGCTTCTATTTCATAGGCCAATACATGTGCTCGACATATCCATATTGTTCCTTATAGGCACTGTAGAGTTTTACATCGCTGCCCACGTCGGTTCAGCTTCCGGTTGGTGGTGGGCAAATGTGGCCTTCGCTGTGATGGGGCAGATTGCATTTCTCAACACACTGACATTTAATTTGCCGGATATATTTGGTGACGATCGAGCAAAGATCAAAACTGCCCGGTGGCACACAGCGCGAGAAATGCTCTTCGTGGCCTTCGCGGGCGTATTTGCTTTTTTTGTCGCAACAGCTCTGCAGGCGGGACACATCGATGAAACACTAGAGCTGTATTTAACTGCAGCTTGGCCGCTCGGTTTTGGTGTGGTGATGCTTGTTAATGGAACATTTTATGTGAATAGAATGACGCAGCACTCTTAATTGTATTGCTGCCAAAAAATTCGGCAGAATTTGCGACAATCTAAGTTGTCGGACGACCGGTTGCCCCGCCCCCTACGCCTCCAGCGCATCCATCACTGAGAAGATATCCTTGTCGCCTCGTCCACACATGTTCAGCAGTAAAATCTGGTCGCGGTCCATGCTGCTTGCCTTGTCTAACGCGCGGGCGAGCGCGTGGGATGGCTCCAGCGCCGGGATGATGCCTTCGAGCTTTGAGCAGAGCTGGAACATTTCCAGCGCCTCGGCGTCAGTCGCCGAGAGATAGGTGACGCGCCCCGTTTCATGCAGCCAGGCGTGCTCCGGGCCGATGCCGGGATAATCGAGCCCGGCGGAGATTGAGTGCGCCTCCTGAATCTGCCCGTCCTCATCCTGCAAAAGATATGTCCGGTTGCCATGCAACACGCCGGGGCGGCCGCCGGTGAGCGAGGCGGCGTGTTCGTCCGTCTCGACGCCCTTGCCCGCCGCCTCAACACCGATGATCTCCACATCCTTGTCGTCGAGGAAGGGATGGAAGAGGCCAATCGCATTCGAGCCGCCGCCGATGCAGGCCATGATCACGTCCGGCAGGCGCCCTTCGGCCTCCATCATTTGGGCTTTGGCCTCCTCGCCGATCACCGACTGAAAATCGCGCACCAGCTCCGGATAGGGGTGCGGGCCCGCCGCCGTGCCGATGATGTAAAAGGTTGAGTCCACATTAGTGACCCAATCTCTGAGCGCCTCGTTCATCGCGTCTTTGAGGGTCGAGCGGCCCGACGTGACCGGTATGACCTCGGCGCCCAGCAGCTTCATGCGGAAGACATTGGGGCTTTGCCGCTCAACGTCAGTGGCGCCCATATAAACCACGCAAGGCAGACCGAAGCGGGCGCACACCGTCGCCGTCGCGACGCCATGCTGCCCGGCGCCGGTTTCGGCGATGATCCGGGTCTTGCCCATGCGCCGGGCGAGCAGGATCTGCCCCAGGCAATTGTTGATTTTATGAGCGCCCGTATGGTTTAGCTCGTCGCGCTTGAAATAAATCTTCGCGCCTTTTTTCCCGGTACTACCGGCGATTTCATCGGCCCTACCGCGGCAATACCCGGTTAACCGCTCGGCAAAATAGAGCGGCGACGGGCGGCCGACATAATGCTTCAGGTAGTGCGCCAGCTCATCGCGAAAGGCAGGGTCATTTTTCGCCGCCGCGTATTCTTTTTCCAGCGCCAGCACCAGCGGCATCAGAGTCTCGGCAACGAACCTGCCGCCGAATTTGCCAAAGCGGCCCTCGGCGTCGGGGCCGGTTCGGTAAGAGTTTACGTTTTCCAAAATAAGGCCTCGATTACACGCGCACAAAACCGGTTGGCTTAGTCACTAACGCATTTTCCATGTGCATCAAACGAGACATGCTCACTATAGCGGCCCATCTGGAGCCAGCCCGTTGCCGTGGGCCTGAAAATACGAACTTCGCCGAAACACTGGCTCATAGGCCATGGCTCGGCGCCCACTGTTCCGACGATCGTTCGGATGCTGATGTCGTCATCAAGCAGCGTCTCGATCCAGTCAGAGTGGATCGCGACAAGAATATTTTTGCCGTCCGCACCCGCCGCTAAGGCTGCCTTATCAAGGTTTTGGCGAAAGTTGAGGGCGGTTTCAGCCTCTGCTTCGGTAATCTTATCATAGGGATGGCCCGTAGTGATGGCGCTACTTTCATCAGGCTTTTCATCGCCGGAAGCATAATGGGCGGTGTGCGCTGTCCGGCAAAGGGAGCTGGAAAACGATTCCGCGAACGCGACTTTGGGCAAGCGGGTGGAAAAATCCGCGCCAACTGCTTTTGCGCGGGCTTCACCGGGCGCCGTCAATCCCGCTTTCAGCGTACACGCGCCTTGATAATCGGCCGGCGGCGCCTCGCGGGGTGAGCCTGACGTTACCTTGTCGGTATGACGCATCAAAAAAATAAGACCGCCCTCATCGCTCGCCGTCTGTCGCCAGCCAGTATCCGCATCGTCAACATCCGATGCCAAAGCGCCTTGTTGGGCGGCGGTAAAAAATGCTGCACAAATTGTTGCGCACAAAAATCGCATTATGTAGTCTCCAAAATTAGTTTTTTGCAGCAGAAACAAAGGCTTTGATCATCGCCAGATCTTTTTCACCGGGCGCGGTTTCAACCCCGGAAGAGACATCCACGCCCAAAAATGCTGCGCTTTTTTGTGCAGCAATTGCTGCAGCAACATTGTCCGGATTGAGCCCGCCCGCGACGAGATACGGCGTCTCGCCTTTGTAAGCGTCTATCAGCGACCAGTCGAATGGGTCGCCATGGCCGCCTGGCCGCGCCGCGCCGGGCGGCGGCTTGGCGTCAAAAAGCAAAAGGTCCGCCGCGTCGCCATATTCGTCCGCCGGGGCAATATCGCCCACCGCCGCGACCGGTATCGCCTTGATGACATCAACCGCGAAATCAGCGCCCATTTCGTCGCAGCGGGCAGGGTTTTCGTGACCATGAAACTGGAAATGGGTGAGGAAGGGCGCGGCTTCCGCAAGCTCCTTCTCACCAGCGTCGACAAACAGTCCGACCAGTTTCGGCAGCTCAAAACCGTCTTCGTAGCTGGCTTGTTTGAGCTCAACAACGATCTCCGCGGCGTCCTCCGTGGAGAGAAAGCGCGGGCTTTTGCGGAAGAAAACAAAGCCAAGATAGTCCGCGCCGGCCGCTGCCGCCGCGATCGCCGCATCAGGGGTGGTGATCCCGCAGATTTTAACCGCTGGCTTGGTCATCACATATCAAATGGCCTAATCATCGGCGTCAGCGCTTTCCAGCAAGGGCGGTTCAGCCGGTTTTTCGGCCCGCATTTCAGCAGCGCGAAGCTTGGCCGTCGCATCGGCCAGCTCAGCGCGCAGAGCTTTTAATTGCTTATGCTCGTGATGCGCCTTTTGGCGTTTCGACCTGCCGGAAAGCCACATACCAACTGATCCGGCGGCCAGCCCAAGAAACAGCATCACCATCAACCACAGCCATAATGGCAGGGCGGGCGTCGTTACCGCCGGCGCCGCCGCTGAAAACGGATCAAGGCTGATCGAGACAGGGGCGCGGTTCGCCACCAGAAAGAGAACGGCGATCGCCAGCGCCGGGACCCAGAGAATGCGGAACAGCCACTTCTTCATGACCGTCCTTGTCTCATATTAAGCATGCACCGCGCAACGAAATTAGCCCTCGCCTGAACTGCCGAGTTGCTGCGCCCCATCAGAAAAGCGCCCCTCATTATTCAGCCGATCACGAAGCTCTTTGCCAGCCTTAAAAAAAGGCGACCATTTCTCTTCGATGCTGACCGCCTCGCCGCTACGCGGATTGCGCCCGACGCGGGCCGGCCGATGTTTTACCGAGTAAGCGCCGAAACCGCGAAGCTCCACCCGGTCGCCGCGGGCCAGCGCATCTGTAATCTCGTCAAAAACGATCGACACGATCCGCTCCACATCCCGGTGGAAAAGGTTCGGATTCTCGTCGGCGAGCTTTTGAACCAGTTCTGATTTTATCATTTTTTCCCCTTCTCTCCCGCCGTAAACACGGGTTCCCCCCTGAAACGGCCCTATTCTTGGAAAAAACACACGAATTCAATTGCTTAACAGTGGCAAAACGCCCATGCGGCGTCAAGGCCGGTTCTCTCATAAACATAAGAAATGTAAGGACAAATTATGACGCAACGCAATGAAGATGAAACCAGCTTTGGCTTTCGCACCGTGAAGGCGGACGAAAAGGCCGGACTTGTGCGCGGC
>JAJFGC010000122.1 GCA_021776345.1 Hyphococcus sp.
ACATTGACAAACGCGCCTGGCGGCGCAAATGGGTTAAGCTTGTATGGCACCAGCGCCGCGCCCCTGGCGTGGCCGCCGCCGAGCGCGGCAAAAACCAAGAGCTCGCCGCGTTTAATACGACCATCGCGAATGCCAGAATCAAGCGCGAGCGGAATGGACGCCGACGATGTGTTGGCGTGCTTGTCGATCGTGATGATGATTTTCTCGTCGGCAAGCTCAAGTTTTTTGGCGCAGGACTGAATAATCCGGATATTGGCCTGATGCGGCACGAACCAGTCAATATCATGTCGGCTCACCTTGGCCCGCTCGGTGACTTCAAAAACTGCACCGGCGATTTCCTGAACCGCGTTGCGAAAGACTTCCTTGCCGTTCATCCGCACCTTGCCGACGGTGCCCGTGGTTGACGGTCCGCCATCCGCATAGAGATGGTCTGCCAGACGGCCGTCTGCTGAAAGATAAGTGGCAAGGACGCCGCGCGGGCGCGCAGCCGTGCGCGACTCCCCCGCGCTGAGCACAATCGCGCCGGCGCCGTCACCGAAAAGAACGCATGTTGCGCGGTCCTCCCAGTCGAGGAAGCAGGAAAGTTTCTCCGCGCCGATGATCAGGGCGTGCTTGACCTGCCCCGTTGAAATAAAGCTATGAGCGACATTCATTGCATATATAAAGCCGGCGCAAGCAGCCGAAACATCAAAGGCAATGCATGGCGGGATGCCGAGCTTTTCCTGAACGTAGACAGCCGTGGACGGGAACGTGCGATCCGGCGTCACTGTGGCAACGATAATGAGGCCAATGTCGTGTGGCTTCAGCCCTGCTTGCTCAAGCGCATTCCAGGCCGCTTCACGTGCGAGGTCGGATGTCGCCTGATCGTCGGCGGCAATATGGCGCTGGCCAATGCCGCTGCGCGATCTAATCCACTCGTCCGAAGTCTCGATTTTTTTTGCAAGATCGTCGTTGGTGACGATATTTTCGGGCAAATAGCTGCCGACGCCCGAAATGATTGTTTCAATGGTCGACATTGCTATCGCTGCTTGCTGCCCTGTTCTGCTGTAACAGGCCCCACGCTACATTGATACAAATTTCTTTCGCGTTGCAGCATTATCAGCCCTTTTGTCCCGCCTCAAGGAAGGAATACGTCCAGAACGAGACTAGAGGCGGCCACCAACACATAAGCGCCAAAGATCTGCGACAACCGCCGACCATCAAGGCGATGAGACAGCCTCGCGCCGATTGGCGCGGCTATCGCGGCGGTCAGCGCCATTGCCGCGAAGGCGGCCCCATTAACGTATCCTGCCGACAAAGGCGGCAGCCCATCAACGCCCCACCCTGATAGAACAAACCCGGTCGCGCCGGGAACCGCGACAGCAATGCCAAAGCCTGCAGACGTGCCGATCGCCTGATGCATGGAGCGGCCAGCCATGGTCATCACCATGACCCCGACGGCGCCGCCGCCAAGTCCCATAAGGCTGGAGAATAATCCCGTGCCGGCGCCAATCGGAATTTTAAAGCGTTTGGCGGTGAGGTTTGTATTTGCAGGCCTGGCTGACGCTTTCGGAAAGATCCGCCGCCAGGCGACATAAAGCGCGCCGCCGGCAAAAATGATGGTCAATAATTCGACCGGCGCCCATCGCGCGACCATCCCGCCTCCTGCCGCGCCCACGGCAATCCATGGCGCCCAGCCGCGTAAAATCATGCCGTCAACATGGCCTGCTTTGTGATGGGTCATCAGTGAACGGATCGAAGTGACGATGATAACGCTAAGCGAGGTGCCGATCGCTGTTTTCAGGCTTGGCCCTTCGCCGACGCCTAGAGACTGAAACACGGCATAAAGCACCGGCACGGTGATGATTCCGCCGCCAATGCCGAACATGCCGCCGGCAAATCCGGCAAAGAAGCCGGCGGCCAGGACCCCTATTATCAGGACGCTGTGGTCGGTGAGAATTGCAATCATAAATAATTACGCCGCTGCGGTCTTGACGGGGACAATGCTTAACGCCCGGTCCAGAATATCGCTGCGCGCACCTGGCGCATTTTCCGAGATGAACCGTCGCCAGGCGCGCGCGCCTGGTGCGCCATGGTAAAGCCCGAGCATGTGCCGTGTAACCGAATGGGGCCGCACGCCAAGATCGAATTGTTGTTTGATATAGACGGACATAGCGCGCACGACCTCGTCACGCGAAACCTGCTCAGCGCCATCGCCGAATATTTCCTGATCAACACTCGCCAACAAATATGGCGCGCCATAGGCTGCGCGGCCGAGCATGACGCCGTCAAAATCCTGCAGATGCATCATCGACTGGCGGAGGGTTTCAACGCCGCCATTCAAGATGATGGTCAGGTCAGGTCGCGCCAGTTTCAATCGCCGCACAACGCCATAGTCCAAAGGCGGGACCGATCGGTTTTCTTTGGGGCTTAGCCCTTCGAGCCAGGCCTTGCGCGCATGAACAATAAAAACCTTGCATCCGGCCTGGGCGACCCGCTCAACAAAACCGAACAGGCTTTCTTCCGGGTCCTGATCGTCAACGCCAATACGGCATTTGACCGTCACAGGGGTTTTTACGGCATCAATCATCGTCGCAACGCAGTCCGCAACAAGCTCAGGCTCTTTCATCAAGCACGCGCCAAAGGCGCCCGATTGCACCCGGTCCGATGGACAGCCGACATTGAGATTGATTTCATTATACCCAAAATCTTCACCCGCCAGCGACGCGCCGGCCAGCTTTGCCGGATCGCTGCCGCCAAGCTGCAAGGCGACCGGGTGCTCGGCAGTGTCAAAGCCAAGCAGATAGTCGCGATTGCCATTGATGATCGCTTCTGCGGTGATCATCTCGGTATAAAGAAGTGTTCGGCGCGACATCAGGCGGTGAAAATACCGGCAATGGCGGTCCGTCCCGTCCATCATCGGCGCGACACAGAATCTATGTGATTGATTTTTCTGCATTTTTTTAATAGATTCAAAGAACTAAGGGTGAACCTGCACACTCACCTGTGCACTAATTTTCTTGGTTTGTCCCGCATTTTCCCGTTGTCACTGCACAGTGAGCGCACAGATTATGGCTTCAATTTCTAAAACAGAGTTTGGAACATGGCGCGTCCAAATCCGACGCAAGAGTCAATACGCGTCCAACACATTCAGGCGCAAGGCTGAAGCTGACGCCTGGGCGCTTGAGACGGAACGTCGGATTGATCGAGGCGATGACGTTAGTCTGCCCGATCCGAGGCTGGCAAAGACTTTCGGCGACCTTGTCGATCTCCACATCAGCGACTTAGTAGAAGTCGGCAAACCTATCCGCAGAACGAAACGCGCCACTTTGGAGGCGCTTAAAAGACGACTTGGTCATCTTCGGCTTGATCAGGTGACGCGCGAGCGACTTATCGAGTTTGGAAAATCGCGCGCAAAGGACGGCATTTCACCATCGACGCTTGGATCTGAGTTTTCTTATATCGGCACGATACTGACACATGCTGCAGCTGTGCATGGCATCGATGTCAAACGCGAGCCAGTCGATATGGCACGCAAAGCGATGAACAGGCTGAACCTCGTCGGCCATAGCCGCGAACGCAATCGCCGCCCGACAAAGAAAGAGTTGCAAGCGATCATCGACTGTCTCGATGCAAATCCACGACAAACAATTCCTGTTGGGCGGATTGTGAAATTTGCCGTTGCGTCGGCGATGCGGCAGGAAGAAATCTGCACTGTATTGCGCACCGATATTAACTCGGAAACCCGAACAGCGCTCATACGCGATCGAAAAGACCCGCGAAAGAAAGACGGTAATCACCAAAAGGTCCCGTTGATAAACCTAACTGGGTATGACGCTTGGGCCTTGGTTCAGGAACAGATCAAAGCGGAGCCAAAAGCTGAGCGATTGTTTCCGTACAATCCTCGATCTGTTGGCGCTGCCTTCCGCCGCGCATGCCGCAACCTCGGCATTGAAGGACTTTGCTTTCATGATCTGCGTCACGAAGCGACAAGCCGCCTATTCGAAGCAGGACTAGAGATTCATGAGGTCGCGCTAGTCACCGGTCATCGGGACTGGAAAATGCTTCGCCGATATACGCACCTGAAGCCAGAGCAGTTGTCTGCGAAGTATAAAGACCATGAGACACCGACGCCCGAACCGCCTTCAGGAATGGTGATTGCGAGCGTGTCGCCCTGGGCTCAAAAGGCGAAGTGATTATCTTTGCGAAAATTCAACCTACTTACCAATTACATTTCGAGGTCCAGCAACGCCGGATTATTACCGTTCGCACGTCGGAAAGGCATGACTGTAAGGGGGCCCGATTTGGACGGTCGGCGCGATGCTCGCGGACGGCTCAAATATTCTCAAGCCGGACTTGATGTAAACCGCCACTAATGCGCTGAAAGCAGAAATAGATGGAGCAAATTAAGATTCAGTTTTTTACAATATTTAACATGTTGCATTTTATTCGATAAACGCCGGCAAGATTCTTTCTGCGACCAGCTGCAATGTCGTCGGCTCACGCATGTGCGCCGTAGTCACAACAATTAGATCAAGCTCCTCGATCAAGACGATGAATTGACCGCCGCCGCCTTGCGCAGAGGCGCTGTAATAGCTTTTGTCGCCAGATTTCAAATCTGCATTCCACCAAAAGTAACCATACCCCTGATTAGAGACATCTTTGCCGCCGCCGAAAATGTCATCATCTCCATTATACAAAATCCGGCTGGTGGCTTTGGTGGTATACGCCTCCGGAACCAGCTGTTCGCCATTCCACTTACCATTATTCATGGCTAGGGTGCCCACCTTTGCCATTGAGCGCGATGTAATGCTCGACTTCCATCCTGCAGCGGGCAGACCGTCTAGACCTGGAAGCCAGCGATACGTCGTTATGCCCATTTTGCCGAAGACTTCGTTTTTGATAAAGTCTTCGGCGGCGCCAGGTACGACGGCCTCAATGACTTGCATCACCAAGGGGGAGCTGTAGTTTCCATATGAAAAAGAACTCTGCGACTCTGAGGTAATAGGAGCGCTTTGTCCAAGAATGGCTTGAACCAACCTCTGGCCTTTTACCTGGCTCGGATCTTTTTCAAACTCGTCTCCCTGTTCGTCACTGATGCGGATACCGGAACGCATTGTCAGCGCCTGGTGCAGGGTGATCAATTCTGCGCCCTCAACAAATTTTGTCGGATCCAGATCTTTGAGAAAGCTGACAACTGGTTTGTTAAGGTCCGCCATGGTCAGATAGCCCAGCTGGATTGCGCGGCCAAGCGCCAAGCTGGTGTAGGTTTTCGTTGCTGACGCTTGCGGATGGGTCAGGTTTACGCGACCCCATCGATAATAAGATTCAAACAAGAGCTTGCCCTTGTGAACGATAAGCAGGCTATCATAGTCACCGTGCTGACCTTCGGCGATCTCTTCGGCCAGTTGGACAATCATGTCCTTTTTGCCACCATCGACGCCCAATTCACCGACGACAATCGCGTCATTTCTATCTGCTGGCTGTGCGTCGACAAAGGCTACTTCTAGTTCCGGGACATCCCAGAAGCTTAGGTCATCATCGTTGATGGGCCACTCAGTCGAGATATGGTCAACTTTCGGGTCATCCCAGGACGGAGGATCGACCTGGTCCGCAGTCGCCTCTTGCGCGAGATTAGCTTCTTTGCTTTCAGGAGATTCGTCTTTGACGAGATTTCCGCAACTGGCAGCCAGGAAAGTGGATATCAGAATCACGGATGGCGAAAAACGTGTCATGATACGTTCCTTTTGTTAAGGTTAAATCGAGCCATTCTTTATTATTGTGATCGCGTTATGGCGTGGGCCTGAGTCTCTCAATAACGTCCGTACTCACCCAATAGATATTGGCTAGCCCAGGCTCTCCATCCTTTCCGGCTCTTTCATCTCGTCCAAAAAATAAATACTTGCCATCCGGCGTGATCGTTGGAGTTTTTTCATTAACGCTGGTGTTTATGGTATTTCCAAGATTTATGGGCTTTGTCCAAGTTCCGTCTTTTTCTTGGAAATAAACATACATATCGTTATCTCTTCTGCCGTCTTCATCGCTCCGCGCAGTTAATATCAAATAATCTTGAGATGGGGATATGAAAGCATGATGACCGGACTCTAGTGCAACTTCCCGTACTTCGGGAAAGTCACCATTCTTATTTGGGGCAAAATATGTTTTGCCTTTTGTCAAATTGAAATAATAAAGGTCACCGTTTTTAGCCTGATTGGAAAAAAACACCAGGTCGTCATTGATCGGTGACTCAAGCTGAATTGCATCACTCCAGGCATCCCCTAAACGGTTTACATACCAAATTTTCTCATCCTCAAAAGGAGCGTTCATAGCTGTGAAATAAATCCTTTTGCCATCAGGGCTAACGAAGGGATGAAATTCTTCATTTTTTTTCCCATTCGTAAAATTTACTCTTTCTATGGGAGTCCATTTGTCATCTTCGAGTTTTGAGAAATAGATGGATTTCTCTGCGTCTTCGTTGTCGGCTGAAAAATACATTTCAGTCAAATCGGAAGAAAACGAAATGGTGGCTTCAAGCCTTCCATCAATTGAAACAATACCGGGCGCAAACAATTCAGGCGTTAAACCAGGTTGTTTCTGCCCGAAATAAGGTGATGCGGTTGTTGTGCTGTTTTCATTTTTGGGCCGGAGGTTTTCGATAACTTGCGCATCTGCCCAAAATATATCGACATCCTCGTATTCATCGGAGCCCATATTTCTACTGAAGAAAAGATATTTCCCGTCGGGTGTGACACTCGCTGACGCCTCCCATGCGTCAGTATTTATCTCGTTGCCCAGATTAATTGCAGCGCCCCACGAACCATCTTTCTGTCGAAAACTAATATAGATGTCTGAATCACCATATCCATCTTCTCTCTTGGCATCCCATAACAAATAGGATTCATCAGGCGCTATAAAAGGATGGTTCAGATATGTGCCTGTATTGATTGCTTCGCTCAAGGGTTTGGGGGCTTCATGTTTTCCATCCACTAATCGCGAATACTGGATAGGAAAATCCAATTGATCTTTGTTGAAGGTATCAAAATAATAAGTTCCATTAGCGGAAGCCGTAAGACGCATGATTGGCAAGTCTTTGAAGGGAGCCGCAAGTTCTTTTACTTCTGACCATCCTGTCTCAGCCCGTTCTGTATAACGACGCCCCAAATGCATGGTCTTTCCATCGGGGGAGACGAAAGGTTGCCCGCGCCGACGTGAAATTACTGACTCTCGCCATTCGCCATCTTCATACCGAAAGACCACAAACGAAGGGTTTTCATACTTACCGCCGTCTCTGAGGAGATAGAATTCTCTCAGATCTGGTGTGAAAGTGCCGCCATATTCCCAGTGCTCGGTCGAAACTATTCCTGGTGCAAATCGTTCAGGTGTTAAGCCGGGAGGCTTTTGTCCGAGATAACGATCTTCAAGAACGGAAAAATCGTCTACGGTATGGCTGCCAACGGTATTGCTTGTCGCACAACCAGCAACCAGGCAATTAGCCAACAGAATTATCGATGCTGAAAACCGATTCATGATAGATTCCTTTTTTTTTGATAAATCAGGCCTTCGCTTTATTGAAGATAGTTTTTCAATTGATCGTTCAATTCATCAAACGTTGCCCCTGAAATGACGAAATGCATTTTTACCACCGCATTTTTGGTTTCTGATTCTTTTGGCCCGGCTATCCATTTGGTGATTGCGGCTGTGGCATTGGCTTCAAAACAGGGGTGAGTGGAAGCAAGAACGCGCGAATTGTGAATACTTCCATCCTTGCGAACATCGTGACTTAGAACGACCGTTCCTAAATTCATTGTATGTTGCGAAACGAGCTGGCCATTGACAATAAGCTCTTTGTCTTCAACCTTGACGTCTCGCCTCTTGATATCCCCAATGAGCCCGGGACAAGTGGCAGGCAGTTGCAAAAAAGTACGCTTAACGTAGTCGACCTGAACGTAATCAACTTGTCCAGATTCTGCACCTGCTTCCACATCATTGGCTGTGGCCCCCGCACTCAAGAGACCAACCCCGCTAGCGGCAAAAAACGCCGAGAGCACCGCTGCACTCCAACGGTGCTTTTTTGCGCCGGGCGCATCTTCCATGATCCCGATGAGTCTCATTTTCGCATTCCGGTGAGACGTGGAGGTAATCCGTGCAGTGGGGCATGGCAACGTTTCTCGACCGCTGCCGGTTGGGCGCTGAATATTCAGCAAGAGCGCGGCGTAGTCTTTGCGTTCTGGTGTGGTGAGCATTTTTGTTGCCGCACGGTCAGCGCGCAACTCGATTGATAACCGCCATTGCCGCACCAGGTAGCTCATCCCGGGATTTCGCAACATCACGTCCTGTAAGAGCAGGAGCAACAGCGTAAGCTCTGCATCATTGTAGCGTAAATGCGCACGCTCGTGTCGTATCAACGCAGCCTGGTTCTCAGACCCAAGAGGAACAACAACCGCTCTGCGCGGCCAGGACAGGGTTAAAGGAGGTAGCGCCGCGGGCGTTGAAAAAATATCAGGCTCGGCTGTCGGCGCCAAAGGCAAGCCCTGCAAACGCGACCACCGCCAAAGCGTGCGCCCCATGAGGAAAATGCCAAGGCCCATATAGACCGTTAACAAATTTGGTAATCTAGAACTTGCTGCTGCGCCATCGCCGACTTGTATTGGGAATGCTTCAAATGCTTCTATCTTCGGTATGCTGATGACTGAGCTGAAGGGGATTAAGTAGAGCATGCCTGGCAATAAGCTGAGCATGATCAAGATTAGCCAGGTATTCGGCGCCGGAAAATGCGCCCCGAGCCGTCCGCTACCGTCACGCTGCAAAACCCAAGCGCCGCTCGCAACGACAAGGCTCCATAGCTGGACTAGGATTAAGGCCTTAATCATCATCGCTGCCCTCATTGAGAAGACGGTCCAATTCCAACCACTCTTCTTCGGACAACATATTACTATCGTGGAAGGCGGCGGTCGGAAGCGGGCCTTTCATTTCAAAAAATGTGTCGAAAAACTCGCGCATTACGCCTGACAATGTGCGGGCTTTACTTTCAGCGGGCGTATAGACGCGCACCCCATGCTTGGTATCGAGCCGCAGGAGAGATTTATCCGCCATACGGGATAGCGTCGTACGCATGGTCGAAAACGACCAATTTAGCTGCGGGCCAACTTTTTCTTGTATTTCTCGTGCAGACAAAGGCGCGTCAGCCCAGAGAACTTTCAGGATAGCTAGGTCAGATTTACTAAGGTGTGACATTTATAGACATATATGTTACACAAATAACATCAGTCAAGCTCCTCATTTATAGATGGCCGCTGCACGCGCGTTCCGGACGTCTGTGGGCGAAGGTCAACCGACCGACTTCGGGACGAGAAATTGCCGTTCCGGCTCTCGTCAATGAACGACAAAAAGGGTTGCTCGTGTGCCTCATATCTGAGCCGAGGGTCGGCTGATTTAGTGAACTTGACTTTTACTAAGTTTTTCACTAAATTGGCTTCGGAGGCACATTATATATGTCTACAAACACTGCTACCGCTGAACTGGAAAGGGAACTCGGCAAAGCCATTGTGAAAGCTGTCGGCCGCAAAGACGCGCGCCGGCTCCTAGCCGCGCCCAGTGTTCTGCAATCTGCCGTTGCGACGGCCGCCGCCGCATGGGATGCGTTCGGCGCCAAGCCGGGCGCGCTTCTACCTCGCGGCGATAGCGGCGTTTCGGCTCTCGACGCCGCGACCGCACGTCAACGCCTGAGTGCCTTTACTATCGATGGCGACTGGGACGAGCTTTGGCCAGACGATGAATTGCTCACGACAGACGAAACCGCGGAATTGATCGGCAAGTCGCAGCCGACTGTTCTCGACTGGATCAAGCGGGATCGCATTATTGGTCTGACGCGCAAGAAGCGCGGGTTTCGCGTTCCAAGAGAACAATTCGGCAAAAAGGGCGAATTGATCGTCGGCGTCAAAGAAATTCTCGCGATCTTGCCAGATCACAATACAGCCTGGTCCTTCCTGACAGAGCCTTATCCCTTCGATAACGGCCTCGCCCGCCCTCTCGACTTCATCAAAAAGGGGAAAGTCGAAGAGGCGCTCGCCGCCGCTAACAGTTGGGGAACGGATTTCTCTTGAGGACCAAAGCTGATTACGACCGACTCGATTTACTTATCATAGAAAGCGATATCGTCGATTGGATTCGGTTGACGCCAAAGAAACATGATGACCCGCTTGGCGCAAAGCCGGGAAACTCCCGTTTCTGCGCCAAGTCAGACAAGCACGCCATTCTCTATGCGGCGCGCCTTTATGAAACCGCCTTTGCAGAAGTCGTCATTCGTAATCGGTTTGACACTGGCATGCCAAGGATAATCAACCAATCTGAACTCGAAGCGATCAATGCGGTTACTATTCGCTCGCGTGAGCCGCTTCGTATTCTCGACCTCACCGGCAACAATCCGATTAGCGTTGGCATCCCGATCGCCGTCTTAAGACACTCGGATCATCGTTCCGGCCGAGCCTTCGCCAGGAATTGCTATAAATACAAATCGGACGTCGATGCGATCCTCTATCCTTCCCGGTTCAACACCGCTTTGTGCATCGGCATCTTTGACCGTGCGATCGATAAACTAAAAGTAACAACGAATATTCCGCTGCACCGTCATCCGGAAACATCGCGACTTTTAAAATTGTTCAACCTGCAAGTTCGCCCATAGTTGCTGGCTGGTTACAATTTTCCGTTCTCAAGCGGCGCGTCGTTTCTCTCAGCCGCCTTCCGCCGCCTTTTAAACGCCGCATCACCGTCCATGAAGTCACCAATCATATAAGAAGCGATGACGTTCACCGGTTTATCGTCGCCATATTCTTCCGCATAAATCCGCGCATAGTCCTCGAGCGCGTCATAGGTTTCCGGCTCCAGCGTGATGGTGAGCTTCACGGGTTTCCGGTTCGGAAGCCGGTCGAGTTTTAACGGTCGTTTGGCCATGAGCGTTACCCCGCAATTGGTTTCAGAATGAGATCCTTGTTGACGATGACCCGCACTGGCCATCCCTGCCGGATCTTGATGGTGGGTTGGATGTTGAGGGTTTGATCGATGATGCGCTGCCCTGCCTGGTTCGCCGAGTTTTGCGCGGACTCGCGCAGCGCCGTGACCAGATCACTTTCATTATTATCGAATGACAGCTCAGTGCCGACGCCTAGCAATGTTGAAAGCATGATGCCTTTCAACAACCGGAACGTATGAAAGTCGACTTTGTCTTTCAGGCCGGCGTAACCGCTGGCGTCGGCCGCCGGTAAATTCTCAATCTGTATCGACGTCCCGTCGGGATTAATGACCCGGGTCCAGACCACAAGCGCGCGCGACTGTCCAAAGGCGATAACGGAATCATATCGGCCCAACAGTCGCGCACCCTGGGGTATGAGCAGATGGTCGCCCGTCACCGTGTCGTAAATATTTTGAGTCACCTGTGCGATAACGGTGCCCGGCAAATCCGAATTAATCCCCGTCACCAAACTTGCCGGTATGACCGTCCCGGCCATCACCTGATAAGGTGACCGCGGCCGCTGCATATGATGAGCGTTGTAGATGTCGTCGTCGGCCTGATCTTTTAGGAAGCCGATCTTGCGCGCTTGCCGGTTAGGGTCTTCATCAACAGTAGCGTCAAATGGCGATTGCGTCCCGTATGGTGACAGCGCCGCCAAAGCTTTCTCCGAATCTCGTGGATTTGCAGACGCCCGTTTCGCTCCGCCAGAGGTTTGAAAGAAAACACCCGCTTCCCGCGCTGCGTTTTCGATCTGCGCCCGACGCAAAGCTTCTTCCCGCGCCGCTTCCGCGGCCGGGTCAGCGCGGTACGGCGCCAATGGCGACGACGCCTCGTAAGGTTCAGGCTCTGCGCCAAGCTGTCTTTGCGCAGCGAGGATCGATGCGCCCATGTCCCCTTGAAGCGGCGGTCCAAGCACGGACTCCACGACCGGGTCGGGTTTCAATTCACTATAGTCGGATGCCAGCGTTTCCAGACCTTCAGCCGTCGGCTTGTTTGCCACATTATAGAGTTCGCTCGCTTGGGCGTTGCCAGACAAATTCGGCGGCTTCAATGCAACCGCCAGCGCCACAAACAGCAGCAAGACTACGCCGCCGGCGACAACCATCAGCGCCGGTTTCGAAAATCTGGTGGTCGGTCGCGGCTTGCCGCGTATTTCGAGGGGCTCCGCCATTGATTACCGCCGCGCCATGCGAAGATCATTGCGGGTGATGCGCACGACGTTTTGGTTCTTGGCGCCATGACGAAGTTCGGCCGCCGCGAACAAGCGATCAACAATGTAGAACGCGCCCTTGACGCGGTAATTAACAAGCTCGCTTGTCTCCCCCTCGCCGACCACGAAAAGCGGCGGCGCTTCACCTTGGGCGATATTGTCCGGAAACTGAATATAGACCTTCTTACCATCATCAAACGCGCGGATCGGGCGCCAATGGGGTTTGTCGCCGTCAATCTCGTAGCGAAACTTCAGGGACGCGATCGCCAGGCCGCGTTCAATGGTCGGCGACCGTAAGGGCCGCTCACCCGATCGCTTTGAAACCAGTTCCGTTTGCGGATAGCGCCAGGAGACCGCCGCCATATAGGTCTCATTGAAGCTCCGCATTTCGAGGTGGTAGGCGCGAATGTCCGTTGTGATAACGAGATTGGTGGTGAGGCCCGGCGAGATCGGCTTCACAAGAATATGAACCTGTTCATTGTCGCCATAACCGCTGGTTGTATCGCCGACGACCCAGCGCACTGTATCGCCAGCGGAAACGGAGATGAGTTGTTCCCCGTCCTGCAGCGCAATGTCCGTCACCTGTTCCGGCGCTGCGTAGAGCTGATAAAGCGCGCCCTGGGTGTAAGGATAGATTTGCACCGCATTGACGAAGTTATCGAGCTCCGGTTCGATCTTGGCGCTGGCATTTGCCTGATCAACCCGCTGAAAAGGTTTGAGAGACGGCGCGCGACTTTCATTCGTGATTGGCTTTAGCTGCCCCGGTAACGGCAGCGGCGTTACGCGCTCATCGAAAGCGACAACCGCCGGCGGCTTATCGCGGATCGCTTCTTCAAAGCCATTCGGATCGAGGACAAAATCCGGATAGGTCGTTTCGCAAGCAACGAGCGCGAGCGGCGCCATCGACATCAACATTCTAAATTTACGCATAACTTATCCTCCGTTGAGGTCTTTCGACCAATTGAGCCCATGAACGTAGATGCCGAGCGGGTTTTTATGGAGCGCTTCCGCCGTGCGGGGCGCGTCCATGACAATGCTTAGAACAGCGGTGTAAGTCTCAGTTCCTACCGGGTTCCCGTTGCGATATTCGTTCTCGCGCCAGCGGATTTCAAAGCTGGTGCCGGATGAGCGAACGATTGAGTTGATATCGACCGAAACGCTGCGTTGCCCGACTTCCGTAAAAGGATCATTGACCCGTGCATATTCATTGAGCGCGGCCGCGCCGCGGTCTGTGGCGAAATCATATGCCGACAGCCAGTTCTGTCTCACGACAACAGGGTCAATCGACACCGCCCGCACATTGCGAATGAAGCTTGCAAGATGATGGGCGATTTGCGCATCGCTTGGATTAAAGGCGCCGCGCGCCGGACCAACAGCGCGAACGCCGCCATCGGCGGTGACTTCAACCACGTATGGCGTCACCAAACTTTGCCCTGATCGCCAGACCAGCCCGCTGGCAAGGGCAGCTGACATGGCCAATGAAACAAACGCCGCAAGCCGCCAGTTCCTGGCCTGAACCCGCGCCGCCCCGATACGCTCGTCCCAGACTTGTCCTGCCCGCTGATACGGCGTTTCCGGTTCCGGGGTCTTGCCAAAGGCGTCCTGGTTTCGCTTCCACATCTTATTCATCGTCCTGTTTGAGTTTCGGAGAATCGCCGCCAACCGGGCGGTCGCCATCGCGAATGGCCTGGGTCGTCGCCATCCCGGCGTCCCGCACGAATTGTTCGCGTTTTAGGTTTTGCGCCCATTGCGGCGCCGCTGACGCAATCGATGATGGCGTATTGACGGGCGCAGCGACTTTGCCGCCGGTTCCTTCAAAAGCGGCGCGCGCGCC
>JAJFGC010000123.1 GCA_021776345.1 Hyphococcus sp.
TTGATGTCATTTCCTCAGGCTGGATAACGCATTCCGCGCCAAGCCTTGATCTCGGCATGGATTTCGAATGATCGCGCGCGCCGCATCCGCCCTCGCTGTATTGACGCTTGCTGCATGCTCGCAAGCACCTGAAATCGCCGACACGAAACAATGCGACATCTCCCTCCTCGTTCTTGGCGTTGCGCAGGACGCTGGAAAACCTCAGATCGGCAATCCGAACGACCCGGCCTGGAATGATGCCTCTTTGCGACGCCTCGCCACCTCGCTTGCCCTGATCGACCGCCGAGACGGCAAGATGAAACGCTGGTTGTTTGAAGCAACGCCCGACATTAAAGAACAGCTACAGCGACTGGACGATGCGGCCCCGACTGACCGTAAGATTGGCCTCAATGGTGTTTTCCTCACGCATGCTCATATCGGACACTATGCTGGGCTCTTAATGTTCGGCCATGAAGCGGCTGGCGCCCAGAATATATCCGTATACGCAATGCCTCGCATGGCGGATTTCCTGGTCGAGAACGGTCCCTGGAGCCAGCTTGCCAAATATCACAATATTATTCTGGCCATCATGGAAGAAAACGCCCCTGAAGAAATTGCAGACGGGCTTTCGGTGACGCCATTTCTTGTGCCTCACCGTCAGGAATTTTCGGAGGTTGTCGGTTTCCGCATCGAGACGCCGGAAAAATCGGTTCTTTTCATTCCCGACATCGACAGTTGGGAAGACTGGGATAGTGAAGGAACGAAGATCGAGGAAATGATCGCGTCGGTCGATATCGCTTATCTTGACGCAACTTTTTTCGCTGATGGCGAAATACCGGGCCGCGACATGTCAGGCTTCCCCCATCCGTTCGTTTCGCATTCGATGGAGCGCCTTGCCCCCTTGCCCGAAACAGAAAAAGCAAAAGTTCGGTTCATCCATATGAACCACACGAACCCGCTGCTTGGCCCCGACACAAAAGAACGTCAGACGGTCATCGAGGCCGGCTTCAATATTGCAGGTGAAGGTGATAAAATCTGCCTTTAGCGCAAGGCAGGTTTTACATCGCTGCCGGCGCCGCGGCGACCGTACGGCGGTTCGGAAACTTATAAAACTTGTGCGTGCCGATGCTGGCTGTTGGCGTCATACGCGGCGCCCAGTAAGGATCGACATAATTCGCATGATAATGCGTCGCGTTGCGGCTGATCGGTACGCGAATACCCGCCAATACGGCGCCTGCAAGCTGTTCCGATGCTTTCCATTTACGCTGGTTCAGGCGCGCTTCCATCGAGCCGTCGCAGGTGAACGAGAACTGACAGCCGGTGCGCCGATGCGATCCCTGGAAGACCACTTCACAAATCGTATTTGGGTATAATCGGCTCGAGACACGATTAAGCACAACATCGGCGACAGCCAATTGCCCGATCCGGGGTTCGGAACGCGCTTCATAATAAATTGCCCGAGCAAGACATGTGCGCTCTTCGCCCTCGAGCTTTGCAATCGTAAGCGTCGTAAAATCAAAATCAACGAAATCCGCAAGCGCGTCTTCACTGTTCAATAGAGCATGTGTTGATTTTGCCGGCTTGAGCCGCGGCGCGTCGAGGGCATTGCGCATTTCAGCGGTTTCTGCCGCAAGATAATTGGCAAGCTCAGCAACAAGCTCTGCCTCGTTGGCAATCGCTTTTTGCGTTTCACGCTCTGCAGCCGCGCGATCCGCATTTACTGTGGCGCTCAATGCGGTAGCGACGATACACACACACAAAAGCCCTGCCGCCAAAAGGCTGCGCAAGGTCCAGTGGGCCTCATGAGGCTTATGATGCGGCGCTTGGTTCACGATGACTGCTTTTCTAGACCCGACGATGTTAATAAGATTATCAGCGCGATCGATTTAAGCCGTAAAATTGGCTCCTGGCCGCGCGCGTCGGCGTTGTATGACGGTAGAATGCCGCAAGTGCAAATGAAATCGGCGCGAGGTAACTATTCGTTAATCTCTTTAGCGCGCATGTAACTTATTGATATTAAAGGAACTTACATCAGACTGAAATTAACCGTAACGATATATGTGGCTGATCGGCCTTATTTTTTACCGAGTTTTGATTGCGCTGCAGCAAGACGCGCAATTGGGGTCCGGTATGGCGAGCAAGACACATAGTCGAGGCCAACGCTTTCGACGAAAGCGATGGAATCCGGGTCGCCGCCATGCTCCCCGCAAATGCCAAGCTTCAGACCTTTGCGCGCCTTGCGGCCTTTCTCCGCCGCAATCCGGATCAGTTCGCCGACACCATCGCGATCAAGCGTGACAAACGGATCGCGTTCAAAAATCCCCAGCCGCATATAATCCGGCAGGAATGACGCACTGTCGTCACGGCTCAAACCAAATGTTGTTTGCGTCAGATCATTGGTGCCAAAGGAAAAGAACTCCGCTTCTTCGGCAATCTGATCAGCGGTCAGCGCCGCACGCGGCAGCTCAATCATGGTGCCAACAAGATAATCCAGCTCGGCCCTTTTTTCCTTGAGCACCTTAATGGCCACGGCATCGACGCGCTTTTTTACGAATGTCAACTCTTCGCGCTTCGCAACCAGCGGGATCATGATTTCCGGCACAACCTTGTCGCCGGTCTTTTCTGCAACGCTGCACGCTGCTTCCATAATCGCGCGCGCCTGCATCTCATAGATTTCCGGATAGGAAACGCCAAGTCGACACCCGCGATGGCCAAGCATCGGGTTAAATTCGTGAAGTTTGTGGGCGCGGTCTTTTAACGCGCTGGCATCCATGCCGGAAGCCTTAGCGACCTCTTCGATTTCTTCATCGGAATGCGGAAGAAATTCGTGCAGCGGCGGATCAAGCAGACGCACCGTGACCGGCAAACCGCGCATCACCAAAAATAATTTCTCGAAGTCCGAGCGCTGCATGGGTAAGAGTTTCGCAAGCGCGACCTCCCGACCAGCCTTGTCTTCCGCCAGAATCATTTCGCGCACAGCGATAATTCGATCGGCGTCAAAAAACATATGCTCGGTGCGGCAAAGGCCGATGCCTTCCGCGCCAAAGTCACGCGCCACCTGTGCATCATGAGGGGTTTCAGCATTAGCCCGAACCGCCATCCGCCGCACCGCATCCGCCCAGCTCATTAGCTTCGCAAAATCATTCGAAAGCTCAGGTTGAACGGTTGGGACTTCACCAAAGAATACTTTGCCAGCCGCGCCGTCAACGGTGACGATATCGCCCTTCTTCACCACCCGCTCGCCGACGGTAAACTCCTTGCCGTCTTTGCTGATTTTGAGATCACCAGCGCCGCAAACGCATGGCCGGCCCATGCCGCGCGCAACAACCGCTGCGTGAGAGGTCATGCCGCCGCGCGCCGTAACGATAGCCTGCGCTGCGTGCATGCCGTGAATATCTTCAGGGCTGGTTTCCACCCGCA
>JAJFGC010000124.1 GCA_021776345.1 Hyphococcus sp.
CATCTCAGCCTCTTTACGGCGCCGAGTGCTCTTGATCGCGACTATGATGTCGATGATCAGGCTTATGAAACTGTGCTTGACGTCGTCCGCGGATCCGCGCCGACGGTTGTCGTGGATGTGCCGCATGTATGGAGCAGTTGGTCAAAGCGTATTCTAACGACGGCCGATGAAATTATCATCACGGCGACGCCTGACCTCGCGGCATTTCGTAACACAAAACAGCTCGTCGATATTTTGAGCGCCGCCCGTCCGAATGACGCGCCGCCAACGCTTGTGATCAACCAGTTCGATCCGAAACTCTCTGCTGTGCAGCCGGATCAGTTTGTGGAGCATGTCGGTCTCGACCCGGCGCAGGTTTTCAATTGGGAACCTCAAGTTTTTGGAACAGCGACAACGAACGCTGCGCCGATTGTTGAGGTCAGTCCGAAATCGAAACCGGCGCAAGGCTTCCGCGAGCTATCAGCGCAATTAATCGGTAGGGCCGATGCAAACATCGCCAAGCCGAAATTTAGTCTGTCGGACCTTTTTAGGAAGAAACGGTAATTTAAGGTATGTTTGGACGCAGAACCGCTCCTTTAGATGCGCCGGAGACAGCAGCGAAACCAGCTGCCGCTCAGCGCAAACCCGCGTCGGTGGCGAAGCCGAAGCCGGCTGCCGCCGCGCCTGCCAAAAAGGCGCCGCCGTCGGCCGCACCGCCGCGCATTGCAGCGCCCGCAAATGATGGCGGGGAAAAAGCTCAGCCGGTGGAGATTGGCGGGCGTTCGGACGAGTATTTTCAGACCAAGACAACGATCTTCAATGCGCTGATCGACACGATCGATCTGTCCCAATTGTCTCAGCTCGACTCTGACACAGCGGCGGAAGAAATTCGCGACATCGTCAATGAGATCATTTCGATCAAGAACGTTCAGATGTCGATCTCTGAGCAGGAATCGCTGCTTCAGGATATTTGTAATGACGTTCTCGGCTACGGTCCGCTCGAGCCATTGCTGGCGCGGGACGATATCGCCGATATCATGGTCAATGGATCAAGCCGTGTCTTCATCGAGGTTGGCGGTAAAATTCAGCTCACCAATGTGCGTTTCCGCGATAACGCGCAGCTGATGAATATCTGCCAGCGTATTGTGAGCCAGGTCGGCCGGCGCGTTGATGAAGCAAGCCCGATATGCGACGCGCGTTTGCCTGATGGGTCTCGTGTGAATGTTATCGCGCCGCCACTGTCAATCGATGGCGCCGCGCTCACCATTCGTAAGTTTAAAAAAGACAAACTCCGGATGACGGATTTGGTCAATTTTGGATCGATCTCGCCGGAAGGCGCGAAGGTTCTCGAAATTATCGGCGCCTGCCGGATCAACACCCTGATCTCCGGCGGTACAGGTTCGGGGAAAACGACGCTCCTCAATTGTATGACCGGTTTCATCGAGCTTGATGAACGCGTTATCACTTGTGAGGACGCCGCCGAGCTTCAATTGCAGCAGCCTCATGTTGTGCGACTTGAAACGCGGCCGCCAAACCTGGAAGGGCAGGGCGAGGTCACCATGCGCGATCTCGTTAAAAACTGTCTGCGGATGCGGCCGGAACGGATAATCGTTGGTGAGGTTCGTGGCCCCGAAGCGTTTGACTTGCTTCAGGCCATGAACACCGGCCATGACGGTTCCATGGGTACGCTCCACGCCAACTCTCCGCGTGAAGGGTTGCAGCGTGTAGAATCCATGATCACGATGGGCGGTTATAACCTGCCTTCAAAAACCATTCGTGAGATGATTGTTGGCTCAATTGACGTCGTCATTCAGGCTGCGCGTCTGCGCGATGGTTCTCGCCGGATTACCCATATCACGGAAGTTCTTGGGACTGAGGGTGATACGATTATTACGCAGGATCTGTTTGTATACGACATGGAAGCTGGCGAAGACGAAAACGGCGGTATTATCGGCAGGCACAAATCAACCGGCATCGCACGCCCGGCATTTTGGGATCGTGCGCGCTATTACGGTAGAGAGGCTGATTTGGCGACGGCTCTCGACGCGGCGGCGGAGTAAGGTCCATGGATCAGCAGGTCCTCATAGTTGTCGTCTTAGGCGTCATCGGCTTTGCCGCACTGGCGTTCGTTTTGTTGGCGCCAACGCAAAAAGATAAAGCCAATAAGCGTCTTGCCTCGCTCCATACCGCAAGGCCTGGCGTGAGCGGCATAACCAAGGTGCAGTCAGACGCCCAAAATAAAGAGCGGCGCAAAAAGCTTACCGAAAGTCTTGATGCACTCGACAACAAAACCAAAAACCTCAAAAAGAAAAAACGCGTCTCGATGGGCCAGATGCTGGAGCAGGCCGGCCTCGACGTAACGCCAAAGCATTTTTATATTGCCTCTGTCGTCAGTGCAGTAGTTTTTGGTTTGATTGGGGTGGTTTCAGGACAGCAGCCCTGGATTTCCGGGTTGTTGCTTATTATTGGCGGGTTTGGTTTTCCACGCTGGGTTATAAATTTTCTCCGTAAACGGCGCCAGAAAAAATTTGTCAGCGAATTTTCTAACGCGATTGACGTTATCGTCCGCGGTGTGAAATCAGGGCTGCCGGTTAATGAGTGCTTGAAAATCATTGCGCGCGAAGCGCCGGCGCCGGTC
>JAJFGC010000125.1 GCA_021776345.1 Hyphococcus sp.
ACGAGAAAGGATTAAACGGAAAACATTCGAACATCGGCGCTTGCAACATGCAAAAGCTGCCGCTTAAAATGAAACAACAGATGAGCCAGAGACTCCCTTACTGAATAAACTCTGTGGTCTCATGTTATTTGATGACGGACATGTACACCACGTAATCCGTCAAAAGATTGAATGGCGTTTTCGCGCAACTTTCCCTATTTTTACATTCTCGCCGCTCGTGTTGGATTGGTTTCGCGAGGCGTCGTGTATTTTGTTATTGTTATCCTCATTCTTTGGGCTGCAGTTTCCCTCTAAAAAAAGATTCCGGTGTGGACGCGACAGATGTATTCCTTGCACTTGAGCAAACCGCAATAGGTAGGGTCGTGCTTTTTTGATTGGCGTCGGCCTATTTATTTATGCATTTTGGCGCAACATCGGTCCGCGCTGTCGATGCACTTTTAGATAGCCTAACTGTTCAAGCGCCTGACCTCATCGTTATCACTGGCGGGCTGATCCAAATGAGGTCAAAGGTGTAGCGCAAACGCTTGGTTGGTTGCGTCATCAAGAGTATGGGTTTTATCCGTACATCGGTGCTGGATTGGTAATTGGCAGTTACGGTGTTTTTTCGTTGATACAAACGAACTCTTACATCCGCGAGCATCAATCAGAGGTTCAAATAACTTGAATGTGTTAAGGTAAAAGGCGCGTAGCCGGTTTCGCGAATTGTAATTAAGTATTTTTAGGCACCCATCCGGCGTCACCGTCAAAACGAAAACACGCTTGCACTGTCGTTTCAAAGCCTTGTGCTGCAAGTGATAACACGGTGACCTCAATATTATGACGATCCGCCCGGATTAGGTTATAGGCTGGCGCTTCATGGCGCGTTCGAACAGAGGTAGCGGTGCCTGCCTGCACCAGAACGATGTTGCGGTCGCCGACCGTAAGTATGTCGGCCTTGGAGTGATGGACGTGGCCTGACAACGCCATATCCAACCCATTCCGGGCAAAGGCATCGAGGGCCTCGCTGGCGCGGCCGACGGTCCTGGCTCCGGCCTTACCCGGGCCGCGAATGAAGGGGTGATGGAGGGCGACTGCTTTGATGGTTTGTGCTGGCGCGACTTTTAACTGCTCGGCGACGCTTTCAATTTGTGGTTTAGATAGCCGCCCATAGGACCAGTTTATGTCGACAGCGGCCCTCCGCGCGGAATTCAGCCCTATGAGTTTTATGTGTGAATCGGAATAAACAGGGCTGATGTCATGGTTGATATAGTGTTCAAAACGAGCATAGGGCGACATGAACCGGGCAATAAGATTTCGCACTGGAAGATCGTGATTGCCGGGGATGACAAAAGCTTTCGTGGGCAGTTTTTCTAGGAAGGCGCCCGCCTCTTCAAATTCTTTCTTTCTTCCCTCCTGGGTCAGGTCGCCAGTGATAACGATGAGGTCAGGCGCTTTAACAGTTAGGCTATCTAAAAGTGCCTCGACAGCGCGGACCGATGCTGCGCCAAAATGCAAATCCGAAAGATGAGCGATCAAAACCAAGGACGTTTCCAGACTTACTCAATTATTGTTTCTTGTCGTTAACCTACATTGTTCGCGTTGCTCAGAAAAGCAATTCCGAATTTATTTGGCGTCGCCGCGAAATCAGAGATACTACAACGCTGACTTTGCATGCCCTACTACAGGGAAATTAAATACCGCCAGCACTTCGGCTATTGCATCAAATTGGCTAATATTAATCGTATGCCAAACTCACTCTGACATCGCGGATAGAGCGTGCGATCAATGCACCTATAACAACGACTTGTGATGAGCCGGAGCGAACTCAAACTTGCCTGAGAGATCGTTAATAACATTCTTGACGTTGAGCTGAATATTAATGGACTCCGGGGCGCGACTGTCTACTATGCCGCCAAACTTTTTGAGAAAGTTTTGCATGGGCCAGTTATCCGAATGGACGAGCGCGGTGAAAGTTTTGACGCCATGCAGCGCTGCGCTTTCTGCCAGAATGAACATTAGCATTTTGCCCACTCCGCGATGTTGATAGTCGTCAATTACGGTCAGCGCTATTTCTGCGGCTCGATCACTGCTGGCGTCGCGTACAAATCGGGCAACGGCAATCGGATGATAATCAGCACCGACATCGATGGCCGCCAACCACGCTTCATGATTTTCATGGTCAATTTCGGTCAAATGCCGCACGAGCCTGTCAGGTAGAGACCGCATTGGGCTCAAGAACCGATACCACCGCGATTGAGGCGATAAGCTCTCAAACCCAGCGACCAATGCATCCTTGTCTTCGGGCCTTACCGGTCGAACGAGCAAGGGAAGTCCGTCCACAGTGACGCTACATAAGTCGTTCAAACAAGATGTTTGCAAGGTTGTCACGTCGATACCGGTCATCTGCGATTCAAATTACAAACGTTATACACTTACTCAGCGAACGAACGGCAACATATTCGCATGCTTTATAAAAAATTTCTGTCGATACCAAAAACTCCATCCGCGGATAACCTTTCTTGATACCAGATATAATTTCCCAGCTCGGCCGAAATAAACCCCTGTTATTATTCTTAGGGAATTCGCCTGTAAGCGCCCATATTGACGGCGTGATTTGCAGTTGATTTGCGGAAATAGGGCCGAAAACGCAAATATTCCCTGTAATTCCTATATAACAGGGAATCGGATAGTGGAGACTTGTCGGCTGTGGACTGTCCCGCCCACAATGTAGTCCTGGCGAGTACGCCCTTAATCTTTGGAAGCGGGGCGCCGGTGCAGAAGCGCGCGGCCCTGGGCTTGGTCATCGTCGGCGGTCTTGGCTTCGCAACGGTCTTCACATTGTTCCTGACGACGGTCGCATTTTTGTTGCTCGCAGGACTTTCAAAACCACGCGCGCCGGAAGGTGCGCGCGTGTCTGAGGAGCTGGCCAACGCGCCGGCACATTAAGCGCACGCAAAGCTCATCATACGCTATATTCCCGACATCCATGGCGGCAGGGGTGCTCGTCGCGTGGCGGCAAAGCCTATGCGGAAGTCCGCTTCTGCGCCATTACGGCAGCTATCCAAAAGCGGGCATGAATTCTATCAAATTGACTTCAGATGATCGCTCTAGCAATTATTCGCAAATACCTGCGATTAAATGGTGAACAAATTCTCGTTCAACTATTCTTACTTGCAGCGACGAGTCCGGCGATGCAATCTAGTGTGAATGAACGGCCAACCAGACCACCCCATTTCTGTTTCTTCGGCCCGCCTTAAACCGCTGCTGGATCAGGCGCGCCTTGCGGGCCTCGATATTGGCGACCTATTGAAGTCGCTTGATCTTCCTCCCTCGTTATCCTTCAAATCGAACGGCGCTCCGATTTCACTGGCTGACTACTATCGAATACAAAACCGCCTATCGATTTTATTTGGCGATGAAACGCTTCACCTGTCTTCCCGCCAACTTCTGCCGGGCAGCACGGACTTCGTCCTTCAACATGTCGGGGATTGCAAGAGTCTTTATGACGTAATGGGCGTCATCGCCAATTCCTATAACCTGCTCCATGGCGGCCAATATAATTCGGTCGCTAAAAAGCGGACGGCTATCGAGTACATCATAGACGACCGGCACTTCCCCTACGTCGCAAATCAAACACACGAAAACATTTACTTTTCAATCGAATGCATTCTGATCTTTTTGCACTGCATGCTGATGCTCGTGTCCAAAGAAGCCGATACAGCGATCACCCAATTGCATCTGCGCCGCCCATCACCGGGCGGTGATTGTGATCATCTAGGGTATTGGGATGCGCCAATTAAATTTGGTTCGGAGTTCTATCGCGTGTCATTTAGTCGAGAGATTGTTATGAAGCCGATTTCGATGCCTGCGCTCGCGTCACTGACATCTAACGCATTGTATCAAAAGATCGTAGATGTCGTCGCCGGTCAGCGCGCCAAATTTCAAGACCTAACATCAACATCGACACTCGTACGCGATGCATTGGCTCGAGGCGTTGTTGAACAACCTGACGTCGCGGCGCAAATGGGAATAAGCGTGGCGACCCTTCGCAGGCGTCTTGACCAGGAGGGAACCAGTTTCCGTTGGCTGCGCCGGGAAGTATTGAACGACATGGCAAAACGATTACTTCTTGAAAATCAGCCCGTCGCGGACGTTTCGGAAAAGCTCGGTTTCTCTGAATTTCGCGCCTTCAATCGCGCCTTCAAAGATTGGAATGGGGTTACGCCAAAATCTTATGTAAGTGAGGCTGAAAAAGCGCAGAAACCCTAGCGAAAGGATGCGCAATTTGAGTCGCAAACCGCCTGAATTGAGCTAAATTGCACACTTTTTGCTGAGCCAAGCTGTCATTATGCGCGCAACGAGATCGGCATAGGCTTAGCGATAAGGGGCAATTCGGCTTCAGGGAGGCGATTATGACGAAGGCGTTCAAAACCAAAATTCTCCATAGCGGGCGCAAGGCGGCGCTGTTGGCGTTTTGCTCGACGATTTCATTGACCGGCGGGTCTGGCGTTGCATTCGCGCAAAGCGATGCGGCAACACAAGCGGGCGGTGATGTCATTATCGTTTCAGCCCGCAGGCGCAATGAATCTCTGCAAGATGTGCCGATCGCGGTTTCGGCTTTTAGCGCTGATCAACTCGACAAACTTGGCGCTGTCGATCTTACCGATATTGAAGCCATTACACCAAATGTGACGCTGGAAACATCGCGCAGCACAAACACGACGCTGACGGCCTTTATTCGAGGGGTAGGACAGCAAGATCCGGTCTCAGGTTTTGAGGCAGGTGTCGGCATATACATTGACGATGTCTATCTTAATCGTCCGCAGGCGGCGCTCCTCGACATTTATGATGTTGAGCGCATAGAAGTTTTGCGTGGGCCGCAAGGAACGCTTTACGGTCGCAACACGATCGGCGGCGCAATCAAATATGTGACGCGCCGGCTTGACGATGAACCAAGCGCAAAATTGCGCCTGACAGGCGGCAGTTACAGCCAGTTTGATGCGATCGGGACATTCAACCTTCCACTCTCGACGGATTCAGCGATAGGTGAGTTGCTGCTTGGCGGCACGGTCGCCTATTTGCGGCGCAATGGTTTTGGTGACAACCTGACCAATGGTCTTGAAAATTACAACAAGGATTTGCTGGCCGGACGCCTGGCGCTTGAATGGAATCCATCGAGCGATATTTCGTTCCGCGTCACCGGCGACTGGACCGACGATAATTCAGACCCAAAACAAGGCCATCGCCTGTTGCCCATTGCGGGCTTTCCTGTCCTTGACAACGTTTTTGACACGCGCGCCGGCTTGAATACGCCAGAGCAGGGTGTTGTTGCCAAGGGCATTTCCGGCGTTACGGAGTGGCAGGTCAATGACAATTTCACGCTAAAAAATATCATCGCCTACCGCGAAGATCGGACCGAATCGCCGATCGATTTCGACAGCTTGCCGCTGGTCGATCTCGACGTTCCAGTCATTTACGAAAACAGTCAGTTCAGTGAGGAGTTTCAAATCCTCTATGAAAGCGATCGGCTAAACGGTCTTATCGGCTTCTATTACCTCGACGCTAACGCGTTAAATGTGTTTGACGTGGTGCTTGATGACCTTGGGGCGTTCTTAAGTCTACCTGGCTTAAATGCATTCACGTCGAGTGATGTTGACACATCGACGTGGTCGATCTTCGGCGACTTTACATATGGTCTGAGTGACAATCTCTCCGTTTCATTCGGCGGGCGCTATACAGAAGACGACCGTACAATGGATTTGTTGCGTCAAAGATATTTCACCGCTGGATTTACGCCAGCTTTCGGCGGCCCGGACCGTCCACCAAGCGTTGTCGATGCGGATATTAACGCCACAGCGAAGTTTACCGATTTCAGCCCGCGCGCCAGTATTTCCTGGGAGCCGTCGGACGAGCACACATTGTATGCGTCCTATTCCCAAGGGTTCAAAGGCGGGAGTTTCGATCCGCGTTGCGGCGCCAATGCAGCGCCTGATCTCGATGGCGACGGTATGACCGGCGCGACAGATGTTGACGATCAGATCGCGTTCTGTCGGTTTGAGCCGGAAAATATCAATACTTATGAAATTGGTTGGAAGAACAACCTTTTTGACGGTCGCTTCCGCTCCAGCCTGGCGCTGTTCTACAGCGATTATAAGGATGTTCAGGTGCCCGGATCGGTCGGCGTCGATGCCGATATGGACGGTATTGCGGAGACCTTTGCTGGTGTGACAACGAATGCTGCGAAAGCGACACTTTACGGTCTTGAATTTGAGGGACTGGCGACGCTTGCGGAAGATATGATCAAGCCGGGCGATTCACTGAACTATCAGTTCTCCCTTGGCTATATCAAACCGGAATTCGATGAATTCATTGGACGGACCGGCGCGAATATCGCCGATACGATTGTCGTTTTCCAAAACACGCCAAAGATAACGGCGTTCAATCAATTGACGTACACCAAGCCCAAGGCGCTGTTCGGGCATGATGGCGACTTTGGTATCTATACTTCCGCATCTTATCGAAGCCTGACCCATCAGTTTAGCTATAGAATTCCAGCGTTGGATCAGGAGCAATATGCTCTGTTGAATGCCGGCGTGTACTGGACCTCTGCAGATAGTGGGTTAAAATTATCGGTGCACGGCACGAATCTGACCGACCAGCAATATATTGTTGCCGGATATGATTTTGTCACATCCGTGCCCGAATTGGGAAACAATCCGCTGGGCCTTTCGGGCGTGCAAACAGCGTTCTTTGGTGATCCACGCCGGGTTATGGGTACGGTCGAAGTTCAATTCTAATATTCCTCAATGTACAGTATGGGAAAATCTCTCTGACGGCGGCGCTGTGAATTTGCGCCACCGTCATAGACCGTTTCCAGTGAAAGGCCGTATCAATGTTTAAGAGGGTTTTGATTGCCGCTCTTTTTCTGATCATTACTAGCGCGGCGTTGATTGGAGGCCTTACATGGCAGGCGGCGCAGGGCGTGAGCGCGGTCGCCCTTGAAAACCGATATGTGACGTCGTCTGACCGCTTCATCGATATTGCCGGCGCTCGGGTGCGGGTTCGCGAAGAAGGCTCGCCAGAAGCTCCGGCTATCATTCTCATTCATGGATTCACCCATAGTCTTGAGACCTGGGATGGTTGGGCAGCTTCGCTCAAAAGCGATTATCGCGTTATACGGTATGACATTCTTGGTCATGGCCTTACCGGGCCTGATCTGCAAGAACGGTATGCGCCGCAAGAACGCGCGGAATTTGTCGGCAGCGTGCTGGACGCGCTCGATCTTGATAACGCAATTATCGCCGGCAACTCTCTTGGGGGTTTGGCCGCGTGGCGATTTGCTTCAGAAAACCGTGCGCGCGTGGACGCGCTTATCCTGATTTCACCCGGGGCGTTTCCTCTTAACGGCGCAAGCGACAAGCCGGCTGACATACCAGCGGCGATGAAAGCCTACCTTTTAACGGCGCCGGAGGCGGGCGTGCGCGCCAGCGCTGAATACATTTATGCTGACGATTCAAAAATCACCGAGGTGCGGCTAAAAATCATGCGCGATATGATCCGCCGCGAAGGCAACGGCGCTGCGATGATAAAATCGCTCGAAGAGTTTACGCTGCCGGACCCTACCGAGGCGCTTAACCGCATCATGGCGCCAACGCTCATCCTATGGGGCGAGGGCGATATAATTATCCCTATTGAACAAGGGCGCCGACTTGAACAAGCAATTTCCGGAGCGCGTCTTCTTTCCTACGCCAGCGTCGGGCACGCTGCTCAAGAAGAGGCGCCGGCGGAAACTGTCGCTGACGCAATAGTGTTCCTCAAGGGCATCGAGGAGAGCGCAGAAGTGGCGGCCCAGTAGATGGATGGACGTACATCAACACCGTTTTACCGGGCGTATGTCCTCTTCATTCTTGTTGTTGTCTATACGTTTAATTTCATTGACCGACAAATTGTTGGTATTCTCGCTGTACCGATTAAATCGGAACTCGCCCTGTCTGATACGCAACTGAGTCTTATGGGCGGCTTGGCCTTTGCCTTGTTCTATACATTTCTAGGCATACCGATCGCCATGCTCGCGGACAGGAAAAGCCGCACATGGATCATGACTGCAGCGCTCGCAATATGGAGCGCGATGACGGCCGCCTGTGGATTTGCACAAAACTTCACACAACTTTTTCTTGCGCGGCTTGGCGTCGGCGTCGGCGAAGCCGGCGGCGTTGCGCCAGCCTATTCCCTGATTTCAGACTACTTTCCCGCTGAGAAGCGCGCTCGTGCGCTTTCAATATATTCATTCGGCATACCGATTGGCTCTGCGCTCGGCATTTTATTAGGCGGCGTTCTAACCAGTTATTTGAATTGGCGTGCGGCGTTTATCATTGTCGGTCTTGCCGGCCTCGCCATCGCGCCGATTTTTCGCCTGACAATGCGCGAGCCGAAACGCGGCGGCCTCGACGGCGCCAGTGCTGTCACGACCCCGGCCAAAGTCTCGGATGTTGTTACAACGCTTATTGCCAAGCCAAGCTTTTGGGGACTATCGTTTGGCGCCGCCAGCTCATCAATGATGGGGTATGGGCTGATTTTCTGGTTGCCGTCATTTTTCGTTCGGAGTTTTGGTGACGCGTTACCGGGATTTTTCGCCTGGATGCCCGCATTTCTCGTGCCGGAAAACCCAAGCAGCTTGCTTTATGCATCGTATTTTTACGCCACGATCTTGCTGCTTGGCGGCGTTGCCGGCATCTGGCTTGGCGGCGCTATGGCGGATCGCTACGGGCCAAATAAAAAAGCCGCCTACGCGCTTGTTCCCGCCGCGGCATTTCTGGCGACCATACCGTTTTTTGTCGTCGGAGTGCTGGCGCCGTCACTGTGGGTTGCCTTTCCGGCCTTTCTGGTGCTGCAAGCATTGAGTTTGGTTTGGCTTGGGCCAGTGATTTCCGCCTTCCAACACCTTGTGCAACCAAATATGCGAGCAACCGCATCTGCGATCTTTTTATTCATCAATAACCTGGTGGGGATTGGACTTGGCAATCTTGTCATCGGCGCTATTTCCGATGGATTGAAGGCGCAATACGGAGATGAATCGCTGCGCTATGCGATTCTCTCTGGCATTGTGTTTTATGCGGTGGCTGCAGGATTATTTATATACACGGCGCCGCGCTTGAAGCGTGATTGGGCCACGTGAACATACGTCGATTTATGTTTGTTTTTGCGCCTAAGCGGCGGTCATAGTTTTATCGGCTGTTCTAAAGTGTTTTCGTTGCTCTTCCCAATCCGTCGGCAAAGTTGAGAGCCTGTCCCTACCGTTTAGCGGTATATTAAGGTGAGAGCGATGCGATCAATACGCGTTAGTCGAATCCGATTTGGTGACTTTCGCCGCAGTGCCGCAAGCTGACGCCGCAATAATGCAATTTCAGCTTCAAGGACGGCGCGGCTCCGGAAAAGATCCCGAATACTAAGAGCAGTTATCTTCAAGACATCCAGCGCAATCCCAAGCGTCATGAGCCGCTGGTTGCTGCGAATCCGCTGCAGATGGAGTATCAATAGAGAAGGTGAGGCTGGCGCTCTTTATTCCAAACTGTCTCGTCTATGGCGGCCAACTCATCAAGATCCTTGGGATGAGCGGAATTATCATCTACCCATTCGCGTAGCAGCGGACTGCCATTGATAACATCAATAGCAAGCTTTCCAAGCTCATACTCATACGGAAAGTCACGCCATAAATCATAGTCAGGGTAAAGACGGCGAACAGATTTGAATCCCAGGGCCATCAGTCGCCACGGTTTGAATTGGTCATGACCGTATCCTGGAAAGTCACAATGAAATTGAATGCCGTGGCATAATTGGCCAACATGTTTATGGAAGGTCGGTTCAAACCAGCACTCTCGCAAGCGGCAGCTCGCTGCCCAGTCCGGAGCTAGCGCCAGCATGTCGTCGAGCACGGCGCGCGCGTTTATGTCGGGCGCGCCAAATAGTTCAAGTGGGCGGGTCGTGCCGCGACCTTCTGAAAGCGTCGCCCCTTCAAGCATCACGGTTCCAGCATAGGCGCGCGCCATTGATAAATTCGGCGCGTTGGGACTTGGATTCACCCAGGATCTTTCCAGAAGCGGCCACCCATAGCCGGGACCCTCTTCGGGATTCCAGCCTTCCATTTCCACGACGTGATAATCGACATCAATGTTCATCTTGGCGATGAACCAATGGCCCAACTCTCCCAGTGTCATGCCGTGGCGCATCGGCATCGGGCCCGCACCGACAAAACTTTCCCAGCCAGGCCGGAGTGTAAGTCCTTCGATTGGCCGTCCGACGGGATTTGGCCGGTCCAGCACCCAGACAGTCTTTCCGTGGGTCGCCGCCGCTTCGAGTACATAGAGCAGGGTTGTGACGAACGTATAGATTCGACAACCGAGGTCCTGAAGGTCGATCAGGATGATGTCGAAGCTGTCCATCATCTCGTCGGTTGGTTTCCGGATTTCGCCATAGAGGCTGAAAACAGGTATTCCGTGTACGGGATCATTAAAATCTGGGGACTCGACCATATTGTCTTGTTTGTCGCCGCGAAGTCCGTGCTGCGGTCCGAATGCAGACGACAATTCGATATCGTCTAACGCTGCAAGCGCGTCGAGAGAGTGCTGTAGATCGCTGGTAACCGACGCTGGATGCGCTAGGAGGGCGATACGTTTTCCTGCCAGCGGTCGCCGAATTGATTTGTCTGCTAATATGCGGTCAATGCCGAATTTCATGAGTTTGTCGCCTTTAGTCGTTCTATCGTAAAACACTCTTTATGGTGGAAATCCGGTTTGCCGGTCGGATGTGCAAGCGCCCAATAGGATATGGCCCCGCCGGCTTCTTCAATCACGGCCGATAATCCTAGCCTGTACGATTTTTGATTTGTATCTGGAGAAAAGAGACTAGCAACAATGTGCATATCTAGTACGCTTTCATCCTGTTGCAGGTCGCATTGCCGAATAACTGTTCTCGTCTCAATTTCGCGCGCCTTGCGATAATCGGCGAATCGGTAGGCGGCCCATTCCGAAGAAGGCGAGAAGTTAAACTCCCAATAACCGTCGCCGCTGGCGATGAATACTTCGAAACATGTAGTTCGCCAAAGCTCATCTTGCCGTGTTGCCGGTTTTCGAGACGGGACAACCACGTTTTCGATATCACCGTGAATGCGAAAAAAAATATCAAATTCACCGCCGCCCAATTCAATGCAATCCGCCTCAACCAGTCGGACAGCTTGACCGGTTGAATGCGTATGATGTTGTAGTAAAAGCGGCATGGGTCGTCTTTTTTCCATATGTCAGGTTGATCCGGGAGCTTGTCGAGACAAGCAATTTTCCTTTTACTAAAGAAGTTAACCGCCCGGCGGAACTTTGGCAGGACACAAAAACCGCGCTTTGCAAGCATATAGCGCAATATTAAGCGGTCTTTGAGGGCGCCGCTTCGGATCATTGCGCCGGCGCCTGCCGAAAAGCTCAATCCCAAACCGATTTGCGGAGATATCGTTTGGGAACATGCGCGATTTGAGTATCGCGACGTAAGCGCGTTGGGCGCCAGTAGGTCACAAATTGGCATTGGCGTAATCCACGTCTACTTGCCGTTCTCCCGCCGCAGATGCTCAGACTTTACCGCGCGTGGCATTTGGTATAATACCAATAAAATACAAGCTGGCAATTGCCTTTCGCGCTCTAGAGGTGTGAAAGCCAGCAGGAAACGCTAACGTCAATCGGAATGAATCGAAGCGAGCCATGTCGACGGAAACTGTAAGCGAGAGATTTGTCGACATCGATAGCTGGTCGACTGAGGCCATGGTCGAGGCCATGCTGGAAGGCCAGTTAAGCGCTATCGCGGCTGTGAGGCCGGAAGTTTCGGCAATCGCGCAGGCGGCGGAAGCGGCGGCGGCGCGCTTGGTGAAAGGTGGCCGCCTTGTCTATGCGGGCGCGGGAACATCAGGGCGGGTTGCGGTTCAAGACGGTGTCGAACTAGGACCAACTTTTGGTTGGCCGCCTGAGCGTCTGGCCTATGCGCTTGCGGGCGGATTAGAGGCCCTGTCGCGTAGCGCCGAGCTTGCTGAAGATGACTCTGGTGCGGCGCAACGTGAAATACGCGAACTGAATATTGCAAGAGACGACGTTCTCATCGGCGTCGCCGCTAGCGGCCGGACGCCTTATACCGTCGGCGCTATTGAAGCGGCGAATCGTGTTGGCGCGTTGACAATTGGTATTGCCAACAACAAGAACGCGCCGCTCATCCAGGCGGCGCAAATCGGTATTTGCGCGGAAACGGGTAGTGAGATTATCGCCGGCTCGACCCGAATGAAAGCCGGCACAGCGCAGAAGGCGATTTTGAACCTTTTATCGACCGCAACCATGATCAGATGCGGACGCGTCTATAAAGGTCTCATGGTTGATATGATTATTTCAAACGAAAAGTTGCGGGCGAGGGCAGTCGCCATGATCGAAAGACTTACCGCGGCAAGTCACGAAGACGCGGCTGCCGCCCTTGCGGCGGCCAATGGGAATATAAAGGCGGGCGTCCTTTGTGCTCTGGGCGCTGACTCGGAGACAGCGGCACGGTTGCTCTCGGCCAGCGATGGCCGTCTACGGGATGCGATCGAACATTGGGGAGACCAGAACAATGATTGATGTTTCGGCGGAGAAAGGCAGCAGCACGCCGCTTTATATCCAGATCGCCAATAGTCTGAGACGCCAGATTAACGAGGGGCGCATTGCGACCGGCGACGCGCTTCCATCCGAACGCGACCTTTGCGAATTGACCGGAGCGTCGCGCGTGACAATTCGCAAAGCAGTCGGGCAATTGATTGAGGAGGGGCTGCTTTTTCGAAAGCAAGGCTCTGGCACATTTGTCTCACAGCGTATCGAAGTTCCCGGAACATATTTGAGCGGCTTTAGCGATGACGCCCATGCCCGCGGGCAGGAGCCTGGTTGTATCTGGCTGATGAAGAATTACGCCAACCCGACCGTTGAAGAGGCTGCCGTCCTAAAGGTGCCGACAACCTCCAAGGTGGCGCGCCTTGGCAGAGTGCGATTGTCAGAGGGCGAACCGCTGGCGATCGAGCATGCAATCGTTGTCGCCTCTCTGCTTCCGCCGATCGAAGAAATCGGCGATTCTCTTTACGCCGCTCTTGAAAAATCTGGAAACCGCCCGGCTCTCGGCCATCAAAAAGTTCGCGCGTCCCTTGCGACGCCAACAGAGGCGGGTCTGCTTTCCATCGGAGAAAATAGTGAGATTTTGAGGATCGAGCGGGTAACGCGGCTCGCCGACGGCACCATTATTGAATTCACGCGGTCGGCTTATCGCGGCGACAGATATGACTTTGTCACGGAGCTTCGCTAACTGATTCGCCGGAGTTTGTTTCGCGCATCTTATCTCAATGCATATTACGCCAGTCTCTCAGTATAAGGAAAAGTGATGCGTTCGATGCAGTTAGAATCGCTCGACAATATTGATCGCCTGGAAGGGACGGATGTTTCATCTCGCGCAACAAGCTATTGGGATGCGTCGCCGCTGGAGGCGG
>JAJFGC010000126.1 GCA_021776345.1 Hyphococcus sp.
GCAGTCGGCGACAACGTTCATGTTGTTGACGCTCGCCGCCTTTATTCTCGGCGTTCTCATCATTATTCCGATTGGCGGCGCGGATATGCCGGTGGTTGTCTCGATGCTCAACTCCTATTCCGGATGGGCGGCGGCCGGCATCGGGTTCACGCTCGAAAACATGGCGTTGATCATCACTGGCGCTCTTGTCGGGTCGTCCGGCGCCATTCTCTCCTACATCATGTGTAAGGCGATGAACCGGTCGTTTATCTCGGTCATTCTCGGCGGCTTTGGCGGTGAGGATCTCACTGGCGGCGCAACTGGTGAAGAGGATCGCCCGGTCAAGCAGGGCTCTGCTGACGATGCCGCTTTCATCATGAAGAACGCCGGCAAGGTGATCATTGTGCCAGGCTACGGCATGGCCGTGGCGCAGGCGCAGCACGCGCTGAAGGAAATGTGCGATAAGCTGAAAGCAGAAGGCGTTGAAGTAAAATACGCCATTCATCCGGTCGCGGGCCGCATGCCGGGCCATATGAACGTGCTGCTTGCCGAAGCGCAGGTGCCGTATGATGAAGTCTTCGAGCTTGAAGACATCAACGCGGAATTCCGCACGGCCGACGTCGCCTTTGTCATCGGCGCCAATGACGTCACCAATCCGGCGGCGAAGACCGACAAGCAATCGCCGATTTACGGCATGCCGATCCTCGATGTTGAAAACGCGGGGACAGTCCTGTTTATCAAACGCTCAATGGCGTCTGGTTATGCTGGCGTTCAAAATGAGCTGTTCTTCCGCGACAACACCATGATGCTGTTTGGCGACGCCAAGAAGATGTGCGAGGAAGTCGTTAAGGCATTGTAGGGTTGGTCGGCCTTTGCCGGGCCTGGGAATAGAGGACGAGCCATGAAATATTTGCTGTTGGGCGCGGCTGCGCTTTTCATGTCCGCATGTGAGTCGCTGCCGTTAGTCGGGCAAGATAACGCCGCGACTGAGGCATCAAACCGTGAAAGGCTTGATGCGCTTCTGGCTACAATGCCGGAAGATGTTCAGGCGCGTTATCAATATCGCCACCCAAAAGAAACGCTGCAGTTTTTTGGTGTCGAACCCGGTATGACGGTCGTCGATACCTTGCCCGGAGACACCTGGTATGCCGGAATTCTCGCATCTTATCTTGGTCCGGACGGCGCCGTCATTGGCGCTGATTATTCGGTCGCGATGTGGAGCCTTTTTGGCGGCTTTGCCGATGAAGAGTTTCTGATGGCGCGCAAAACCTGGGCTGAAACCTGGGTCGCGGGCGCCGCTGAGTGGCCCTACGCCGACCCGGCAGACGTCAGCGCCATGGTTTACGGGTCGGTCCCTGATGCGCTGGCCGAAACGGTTGATGTGGTCATGATGGTGCGGGCGTTCCATCACTTCAACAGGTTTGAGAATAAAGGCGGCTATCGAACGACAGCCCTTAACGAAATCAAAAAAGTTTTGAAGCCCGGCGGTATTGTCGGCGTGGTGCAACATCGCGCCCCTGTAGAAAATTCTGATGACTGGGCGAATGGCGACAATGGATATGTAAAACAAGACCATGTCATCGCGGTCTTTGAAGAAGCCGGTTTCGAATTTATTGAGGCCAGCGAAATTAACGCCAACCCAAAAGATCAGCCGGCGGAAGAAGACTTTGTCTGGCGATTGCCGCCGACCCTGGGCACAAGCCAGGACAATGACGAGTTGAAGGCTGAGATGTCGGCAATCGGTGAATCAGACCGGATGACGCTGAAATTTCGCAAGCCCGGATAGGTCCGGCTACTACTTCATATTGAATTGAAATTCCCGCATCAGGTGAAAGCCGACCGTAAACTGGTTGCGGTCGCCAAACTCCCGAATGATGGGGGTGCGCGCGATGTCGCCATAGATATATGAGTAGGACGCATAAGGATTGAGCGACCAGCGATCGCCGACATTGATATAGGCAGTCACGCTGCCGCCGAAATCGCGGAACCCGGCATCTGCATCAAAAACCCCTAGCCGGCCGCCTGAGCGCGCCGATTGCGCTGGTGTGACCGAAAAATAGGCGTCGGCATAACGATTACCGACCCAGGTTGCTTCGCCCGTCGCCGAAAGGGAAAGAATATCCGAACGGAAAAGAAGAGCCGTAATAAAACCGTTCACGATAGTGCCGCGATGGCCGGTTTTGATACCATGTCGGACTTTTGCCTTTACGGCAAAGCGATCAAGGAATGTTGTCGCTGCAAATCCGCCAAATTCAAATGTCGTTCCGACATCGCCAAGTCCGAATAAGTCCGGGTTGTCGTCCTGGTCGCGACGGGTACGGATTTTTATGGTTGGGCCGATGCGGAAACTCGAAAAACCAACAACCGCAAAGTCGGCGCCGTCATCATCGAGAAATACGAAGTTCTTAAATTTCACGAAGACCTGTGGGTCTGGGTTGAATTCATAATTGTCAGAGCCAAAATAATCCGGCTCATAGATCGGCCCGACGCCAAGGCTTAAATTGGTTTCTTCCGGCGTTAAAAATCTGAACGCACTAAAAAATCCGCGATTTTGATCTTCGACACCGAGGGTGACTCGGGTCGCAGTCAGGTCTTCGTCTGGCTCGCGCTCCGGACCGAACAATAATGGGTCGAGCGCCGGCTCATCGAGGGTTTGCTTATCTTTCTCTTGTTCTTGCGATATCAGCAGCGCTTCTTCTCGCTGTTTGCGCTCTTTTAGTATTTTCTCGCGACGTTCTTTTTCAGTCTCACCAAACAGCATTGGGCTGAGCTGCGGCTCATCTATGCCTTGCTGCGAATAAGCAGGCATCGCTGAAATTGATAGGCTGGCAACGGCCGTCAATAATACAACTGACTTTCTGATTGTCTTACTCATGAACGCAATACCTGTTTTATAATCCCCGAGGCACTGAATTGGCTTATCCTACATGCACTAAACGACATTGCCATAATAAGGTTCCGAACTCGTTATCCGGAAGCCATATATTCTGCCATTTTTTAGTGATTCGACGACATAGTTATGGCGCCGCCGCTATTTTGCGGCGGCCTGGTCAAAAATAAGGAATTTTGTCTGGATCAATCGCCATCGACCGCGTCGTCTATGGCCTCGCCGGTGTTCTCAATATCTCGGCCGACGCCTTTGATGGTCTCGCAGGAGGCTAGAAAAAAACTGAATGCTAGTAAAAGTGAAAGCCAACGCATTGAAGTACCCCATATTTATTATCAATGGGTGCTATTATGCCCATTGTTCGCCACTGGGGAAGCGGTGAAATAATAAAACTTTGCTTAGAGACCGCCTTCGCGCTGCAGACGTTTGCGCATCAATTTGCGAGCGCGGCGGATAGCTTCCGCCTTCTGACGAGCCCGTTTTTCTGACGGTTTCTCGTAAAATTTCCGGCGTTTCATTTCCCGGAAAGTGCCTTCGCGCTGCATTTTTTTCTTAAGCGCTTTAAGGGCTTGCTCGACATTGTTGTCGCGGACAAAAATCTGAACCAAGGCGAAAAGCCTCCTTCTCAAATAAAAACGTCACGGGACTGGCCGCGACGCATTCAAAAACTACCAGCTCACACGCGACCGTTTCCTTCGACCGGGTGAGGCGACGCGGCCTATACCAAAGGTCCGCGGGGCTGTCTATATAGGCTGCAAAGATTAGAGGCGCCAGTGACAAAACCGCATAATTCCGCAGAAAACATGGGAAAAACCACCAATATTGATGGTTTCGAGCCCGCAAGAGCCGCCATTCTCGGCGCTGCGCTCAAAATAGCAGTTTTTGACGGCTGGTCATCGTCGATGCTGCGGGACGCATCGAAGGCGGCGGGAATCAGCAAAGAGACACAAATCGCGGCCTTGCCGGGCGGCATTAAAGACGTCCTCCGCTATTGGTCTGAAAAAAGCGACGCCGAGATGCGCGGCGCGATGGCGACGCCGGAGTTTGCCGCGCTAAAAACTCGCGAAAAAGTGGCGTTTGCGGTTCGCGCCCGCCTTGACCTTTTGCGTCCCGATAAAGAGGCCGCTCGCCGTGCGGCGGCGTTTTTGGCGTTGCCGCATAATTCAGCGTTGGGTGGGCGGCTCGCCTGGAAAACGTCAGACGCTATCTGGCGCGGCCTCGGGGATAAATCGACGGATTTCAACTTTTATTCCAAGCGCGGCATCCTCACTGGCGTCTGGACGTCGACCTTCACTCGATGGCTTGGCGACGAAAGCGTTGACGAAGCGGCGACCAATGCCTTTCTCGATGCGCGCATCGACAACGTGATGCAGATCGAAAAAGTAAAGGCGAAGGTTCGCGCGTCTGGGTTTGATCCAAAAAAGCCAATCGAGTTTTTGGCGCGCCTTCGTTATCCGATGGCAGGCAGATAAGTTTCGTACACAGAAAATGGATGGGGCTAAAGCCATGATGACACGACGCGACATGCTGAGAACGGCCGGATCGGCCGCATTATGCGGCTCTTGCCTGGGCGTCAGCATGACAAACGCCGTCGCGCTGCCAGACCCTGAAATCGCCGGCTATATACCGGTTGACGGCGGGCGTATCTGGTACCGCGTGAACGGCATGCAGCACATGAATAACGGCAAGGCGCCGCTATTGGCGTTGCATGGCGGTCCCGGGGGCAATCACCGGTCGCTATTGAAGATGGTCCCCTTGGCGGCCGAGCGCGCCGTCATTTTCTATGACCAGCTCGACAGCGGGCATTCAGATCGGCCCAATGATCCTGCAAACTGGACGACGGAACGCTTTGTTTCCGAAATCGATGCCGTGCGCAATTTCCTCGGGCTGGACCGCGTCGCCTTGCTTGGACATTCAATGGGCGGCGGATGGGCGGCTTCTTACGCTATCGGCCAGCCGCAAGGATTAGAGGCGCTCATTCTGTCCAGCCCACTGATCAGCACGCCGCGATGGATTGCGGACAATACGAAGTATAGAGAGAAATTGCCAAAGAAGGTGCGCCGCGTGCTCGATAAGCATGAGGCGGAAGGAACCATCGACAGCGAGGCCTATAAAAAAGCGACTGACGTATTTTATGATCGCCATTTATGCCAGTCGCCTTGTCCCGTTGGCGATCTTCGCAACGATGCGCCTGCATTCAACGAAACGCTTTATCGCTATATGTGGGGGCCGACTGAATTTACTGCCACCGGAACGCTTGTCGATTTTGATCTGACGCCGGATTTATCAAAAAGCGTCGCGCCGACGCTCTTTGTTTGTGGTGAAGTTGACGAGGCGACGCCCGCTGCTTGCATAGATTTTGCGGCGTTAACGCCCAACGGACGATTTGAACTGATTGAGGATGCGGCGCATGCAACCTATGTTGAACAACCCGAAGATTATCTCGATACGGTGGAACGGTTTTTGACGTCTGTCGGGGTTTAAGTCATTGCCGTTGGCGCTGCTCCCCACCGACATTTTGGGCAGGGAGCGCTAAATTTTCTACTTGTTTATTCAAGAATTAGAGTAGGCGCCAGAGATGCATCGCCAGCGTCCTGCGCACCCTCGCGGGTGTAATACTCGACAAGACCGTTTTGACCTTCTTCGGTCTTTTTGAGCAGCCATGCAGTGTAGCCATTCCAGACATCAGCAGTGACATCCCACGCAACCATGCCGGTTTGGCCGCTCATATGAACCTGACCAGTGGCCGTCGCCGGGGCGAAGTCGCCGCCAATCCATACCGGATTGCAGTCCGTTTTCTGGTTGGCAATGTCGGTGTCGATCGCGCATTTCCAGGTGACGCCGTCACCGTTTCCACGGGTTGTTTCGGAGTTGGGTACGCCCGCAGCCTTGCCGTTGCCTTCAGCAAAATCCACCAACAGGCCGTGGGCGTCGACCGGCCGGCCAGACCCCCAATTATTGCCGATGTCGCTGATATTAACGCGTAAGGTCGCTTTGGTGACGGTTCCAAAATCCGCGATAGCCTGATTATCAAATTTCATGACGCTGCGGTTTTTACCGCTTTTGCGCACGCGCATCATCGGGTTGGCGCCTTCGTTTCTGTCTCTGGCGCCATTGCGCAAATTCTGTTGAAAAACTCGGCTGATTTTTCGTTCGAATTGTGATTCTATTTGGCTTCCAGCAATCGATGGAGGCTTTGTGATGATGGGAGATCGTCAGGGATCGCAGGATCGTTTGTTTTATGAGTTTGATCTGGAGGCGA
>JAJFGC010000127.1 GCA_021776345.1 Hyphococcus sp.
TTTATTTCTCAATCGGGTGAAACTGCCGACACACTTGCGGCGCTAAAAGACGCCAAAGCTCAAGGGCAGCGCATCGCCGCAATCGTCAATGTCCCGGAATCCAGTATTGCCCGCGAGGCCGATACTGTTTTCTCAATTGCAGCAGGGCCAGAAATTGGTGTTGCGTCAACGAAAGCGTTTACATGCCAGTTAACGGCGCTTGCGTGCATCGCCATCGCGGCCGGACGCCAGCGTAAAATCTTATCAAAAGATGATGAGCAACGCCTTGTCAGCGCCCTTATTGAACTGCCGCGCCTTGTCGTGGCGGCGCTCTCCCAGGAAAATCAGATCGAAGAGATCGCCGCAGAAATTTCCAAGGCGTCTGACGTTTTGTATGTGGGTCGGGGCCCCAGCTTTCCAATAGCGATGGAGGGCGCCTTAAAGCTGAAGGAAATTTCTTATATCCATGCGGAAGGCTATGCCGCCGGTGAGTTAAAACATGGGCCGATTGCCTTGATCGATGAGCGCTTGCCAGTTGTTGTGGTTGCGCCAAGTGATCGTCATTACGCAAAAACAATTTCCAACATGCACGAGATTATTGCCCGCGGCGGCAAGCCGTTACTGATCTCAGATCATAAAGGTATTTCTGCGGCGGGCGACGGTGTTTGGCGGTCTATTGAAGCGCCTGAAACAGACCCCTTATTGGCGCCGATCGTTTATGCCATTCCGGTGCAATTATTGGCGTATTATACAGCGACCGCAAAAGGCACTGATGTTGATCAGCCGCGCAATCTGGCAAAATCGGTAACTGTCGAATGATGGCGGTGAACTGTTAGATGGCGACTTCCGATAAACCTGCGGCGACGGTTATTATCGTCAACTATAATGCTGGTGAAAGATTGAAGAGATGTCTCGACTGCCTGGCCACACAAACCTTCTGTAATTTTGAAACGATTGTCATTGATAATGGTTCCACGGACTGCTCGCTTGACGCGATCCGCGCCGAAGGGCGCATAAATTTACACATAGATGAGACGGGCGAAAACCTTGGTTTTGCTGCGGGAAATAATCGCGCAGCAAAAAAGGCGCGCGGCGACTGGTTGGTTTTCTTAAATCCGGATGCTTATGCTGAATCAGAATGGCTGGAGACATTGTTGTTAGCGAGCAGGCGTTATCCCGATGTTGATGCATTTGGTTCTACCCAGATCGACGCAGCCAATCCCGACATATTGGATGGTGCTGGCGATTTTTATCACTTTTCCGGTATTCCCTATCGAGGCCACCATGGCTGGCCGCTGGAAATGCTGCCGGCAGAAGGCGAATGTTTTGCGCCTTGCGCGGCGGCGGCAATGTATCGCCGGTCGGTATTCGATGAGCTGGGCGGCTTCGAAGAGAGTTTCTTTTGTTATTGCGAAGACGTCGATCTCGGCTTTCGACTGAGGCTGGCAGGCGGGCGCGCCATCCAGGTTGCCGCTGCGCGCGTCCTTCATGAAGGCTCCGGCGTCACCGGCAAGCGAAGCGCCTTTACGGTCTATCACGGACATCGCAACCGCATTTGGACCTGGTATCGCAATATGCCGGCGCTTCTCTTGGTCGCGAGTGCGCCGTTTCAGATGCTCGCCAATGTCTACTTGCTCTTCCGTTTTGTTTTTTTGGGTGAGGCCATTCCCTATCTCCGGGCGATGCTCGATGGCTTTGGCGGCCTTTCGGCGCAAACAGCCAGTCGGACAGCAATACAAAAAAGTCGGCGCTTATCAACTGCGGGGATCAGTAAAAATTTGCGTTGGTCGTTTGTGAAGCTGTTCCGAAAAGCTGCAATTTGAGCGGCAGAGCAATTCAGCGATTATAGTTCTAATCGCGTCCCTAATTTATCTTCCGTTTGACGTAACCAGCTTCGATGCTGAGCAACATCCTCATGCGATGAGTCTGGATTTCGTCAAGCAGCCTGATATGGCGACGCCATGAACCGGGATAAAGCTCGACTACTTGAAAGAGAAAATCTTTTTGCATGAATCGATGAAGAGGGCTGCCGTTGTTCAAACGGCGCTCTTCTAGCCACGCCTTTAGAGGGCCCCGCGGCCAATGCGCAAACGGTGTCGGAAAGCCGCGCTTCGGTATTGTAAACAATGCCGGCGGCAACGCCTCGCGCGCAACAGCTCTGATAATGGCTTTTAATTCGCCCCCATTCGCAGTTCGTCAAGGGCGAAAATAAAATCATCGAACGAAGCAGTAAAATCATCCGGCCCGAGTGGAACGTGATTAATTGGAATGCCGAGATGATCAGCGACAAGTTGCGCGCCGCTCGTCTCATCATCTCCTTTGTCAGCGCCTCTTAGTTTTTCCGCGCTGATCGTGTGCCGCAGATGCCGCACATCAGTCGTTCCGCTCACGTTCCAGCGCTTTCAGCCGCGTATTCATCCGGTTGAGGAGGACATAGACCTCGTCGTGGTGACGCTTGTTTTGCTGAGAAGCAAAGTAAAATGCAATGAGGATGATAAGGAAAAGTAAGGAAGAAACCATCACAACAAAAGTCAGACCGCCCGCTAAGAGCGTATCCCGAAGAGAATTGTAAATTTTGCTGAAACCAAAACCGCCAGGCCCCAAAAGACGTGTGGCCCAAGCCCACAAAAACATTCCGAGGGTGGTCAAAAAAACAATTAATAGGCCAATTACCGGCGCGTTAAGCATCGTCCCCGGCCGAAGAACATAGCTGTAAACAAGATGAGAGGCGATTGTGTTAGACATAGAGAAAAAAGGAATATGATCGAGCACGCCCACTTTTGAACGGGCTTTACGGTTGCGGTTACGCCATTTTAAATGGCCAGGTATTTCCAATATCCGAAGGCCAAATAATTCCGCTTTTTGCAAAATTTCCAGATGGAGGTCCTTGCCGTCATTAATCAGCTCCATCTTATCAATTGCTTCGCGGCGAAACCCGCGGACAATGCAGGTCGCCGTGCTGATGTTCGATTTGAGGCCGGCGCTGAGCACAATGTTACCAAGCCTCGACATCAACGCGCGCGACGCTGGCACGTTCTTGACCGTCCCTTCGCGATTATAGGCTGAGGCAAGCGTTATATCAGCGACGCCGGCTTTCAGCGGCTCCAGAAGCCTAGCGATATGTTCCGGCGAATAGGAAAGATCTGCATCGAGACAGATAATATAGCCCCCTTGTGCGGCTTCAAAGCCAGTTCGCACAGCTTTGCCCCGTCCGCGATTGCGCTCATGCACGACTGAGCGAACGCCGGGATGCATCCGCGCTACTTCCTCAACCGTCCTGACCGTCTGGTCGGTCGAGCCGTCGTCGACAACAATAATTTCATAAGCGACTTGCGGTAACGCGTCATCCATATATGTGCACAGCTCGCGTAGCGAGCCAGCAATGATCGCTTCTTCATTGTAAGCCGGGATAATCAGGCTAAGCTCGACGCCGTCATCGCCACTCATTTGCAAGTCACCGTCGCTTTGCCGCCTGAACGCCCGTTAATGGGCAAGAAGTTCCGCCTCGTCAAGACGGGATTTGTGGGCCTATGCTGCTGCGCTTGCATGGGCTTTTCGGTTTGTGCCATATAGCCTTAAAGGCAAGGTGCATCATCAAGCGGCTTTAGAACGTAACGGCCTTTGAAGCATTCATGGACGCAACGCCGTCTCGACAAAGGCAACACACGGTATCGCCATGGCGAAGAACGCCGATACTCGATTGATATCGCTCGGCGCCGTCGCCGCCATTAGCGCATCAGTTGTTTTCTTTCGAACCAAATGGCTCGATGAAGAAGCAGCCCTATCAGGGTTGTCGCCAGAACAGCTCGCAATGAAGACAAACCACCCGGAACAATTTCTGCAAGATTTCCCGAGCGGCGCGCTGGAGCTATTAAATTCAGTCATTTTCCATGTCTACCCTTTGGCCGAGGCGATTGGCTTACCGATATCGGCAGTTTGGGCGGTAATGATCGGTATCGAAGTCGTTTTGTTCGGCTATGCCACAGGTTGGGTATTCCGGCGTTTGTTTCCCGATGTGTCGTGGCCGTTAACAGGGATCGCGATCGCCTTATATGTAGCAAGCAAGTTTTTAGGCCCTGATCTCGCCCGGTTTAACTTTCCTTATTATGGATGGAATTATGGCTTTGCGCTGTCTGGAACGCTTTTCGTGATCGCCCTGTCGGTAAGAAACAAAGTGGTCTCTGCGGCTTGCGTTGCCGTTGCGACTTTCATGGTGCATCCGATCATGGCCTTATTCGCAATGGCATTCACCGGCGCGATGGGTTTAATAAAACTCATCGATGGCGGGTTTCCGTGCATGCGCGACTCTGTTTTAGCCGCCATAATCATCACAATCGGGTGTGGCGGCTGGTTCGCTTTTATCGCATCAAATGGAACGGTTTCAGGAGGTGAGGTTCCTCCGGAAACTTATGTCGCTTACGTACGCGCTCAAAACTTTCACTGGTTCCCTTCTTTTATGGGTGTTTACTGGGAGTCACATGAGCGACATTTGTTTCCATTGCTGGCAAGTCTTTCGTTAATGGCTTGGGCTATTGGCGCACAGCCGGCCGCGTCTAGGGCGATTGTTCGACAACTGACGGCCGGCATTGTGATGATGCTTGTTCTTTGTTCGGCGGGATTGCTTATCGCCGAATTTGTTAAAGCACCGACCCTTTTAAAACTCGCCCTTCATCGCGCTGATCGAGTTGCGCTACTGATTGGCGGGTTTTTCATTATTCGTGCGCTTTATCAGGATCTTATGACCGGCGATCCAATTGAGCGGGGTCTTGCTGGTTTTCTTCTCGCGACGCCTTTTATCGCGCCATATGGCCTGGCGCCGTTGCCGGTTGCGCTAAGGGTCGGTTATGCGGCTTTCAAGGCCTATCGCGCCGGGCGATGGCCGCAGAGCCTGAGCGTTGCAATGGTTCCGTTAGCGCTCATCGGAAGCCTGTCTGTTTATTATTATTCAGAGGGCCTTGTCACACTGTCGCGCTGGCCTGCCTATAGCGCCCTTTATGGCGGGCTTGGTTTTGTCGCCCCCGCATTTGCCCTACTCGCGGCCTTTTGGCCTGCTTCGCCGCGGCGTCAAGGCGCCCCGATGCGTGCTATTGCGGCAATAGGCATGATCGCCGCGCTCGGGCTGGCGACAAGCACCAAGTTTGAAACATTTTCCACGCCGCCGGCGCGCGAACGTGCTAAAGACGCCCTCGACACCCAACTCTGGGCGCGGGAAAACACAGACACCGGCGCGCTTTTTATGATTGATCCTTCCCTTTATTATATGTGGCGCGATAAATCTCACCGCCCGTCTTTCGGCACGCCGCGCGAATGGCTTTCCATTTCAATCATGTACAACTCCCGTCAACACCTCTTGGAAGAAGGGCTAAAACGCTATCGCGCCCTCGGCCTTGAGAACCCAGACTATTTGTATGATGCCGGTAACAAGCGAATGAAACCGCTCTTTACACGGTTGATCGAGGACGCGGAAACTGCCTACTACATGCTTGCTGAAGAAGACTTCAAACAGTTGTCCGAAACCTATGGTATCAGCTACTTTGTTTTCCGCAAAGAGCGCCTAACCGACGGCGCGCCCCTGACGCGTGTTTATCAGAACGCACATTTTGTCATTGCTGCCGCCCCCTAAGCAATTTTATTATCATTTGGTAGAAGATTTTGCATTGCGTTATATTCGCGTTGCGCGCCTTTTACCAAGGCCGGTGCAAATTACCCTTTTCGGAGATCGAGTGCGCATTATCAACTCTAGACAGTAACGTTTGGAATGCTCATGAGGCTACAGACTATTAGCCGGCAAGCTTTTGGCGGATGGTATCGACAATTTTTTCCGCTGACCGGCCGTCACCGTACTCCGTGATCTCTCGTCGCTCCTCATAGTTCTCCTGAGACCACAAACGGTTCCAGCCGTGGGAAATTGTCTCTACCCACTCCGTTTCGTCGCGCATGGTAATGCAAGGGACTTTGTTAAAATATGCCTCTTTCTGCAGTCCTCCCGAGTCTGTCGCGACGAGTGAAGCTCCCTGCAGTAATGCAAGCATATCAAGATAACCTACAGGCTCAAGGAGATATATGTTTCCCTCCGTAAACGGATCAAGGCCAAACTGTGCAAAGGCTGCTTTTGTGCGTGGATGTTGAGGAAGCACAAGCGGTCTTTCATGTGGCAGATCGACGAGAAAATCACGAGCCTTGAAAAGCGCTTCCGCTGTATCGGTATTTTCTGCACGGTGCAGGGTCGCCAGAACATAGTCGCCTTTTTCAAGGCCAATCGACGACAATATGGTTGAACGCTCTGCAGCAATTGGCGCGAGCGACCGCATGACGTCATACATGAGGTCGCCTACCGCAAAAACGC
>JAJFGC010000128.1 GCA_021776345.1 Hyphococcus sp.
CCAATTGACGAATTTCGGGAAGGCGCGGATGCCGATCATGTCGCAATAGCGCGAAAGGACCTTGGCCGCCTCCTTCACATGCTCTTCCGCCTCGCCGTCCATAACAACGCCGTCCTCGAATTCCAGCGGCCACATGCCGCCGGAGGGCGACAGGACCACCGCATGGCCGCCAAGCTCCTTCGCCCCGACGTCAAACGAGGTCCGGGTCCGCAAGCTGTTGTTAAGAAATAACAACGCAATTGTTTTGCCCTTCAAAGCATCGCCAAAACGCGTCGATTTCATCGCCCGTGCATCGTCAATCATGGCCTGTAACTCGGGCCGGGACCAATCCGCGGTGTTCAAAAAATGTCTCATGGCTCACTCGATAAACGGACGCCGGGAAAAATCCAAGGAAAAGGCGGCCTTAAATCCCGGACATATCAGGAAAACTTCCCGCTCTTCGGGGGCGATTCGCGCGTGACAGGGGCAGGCAAAGCGGAATAGTTTACAAATGGTAAATGGGGGGCGCATGGCGTGCGCGGGCCCCGTTGCTAAACAGGATTTAATTCTCCAAGGCGTTTCACTCTAACAAGGCTCGGCGATACTGCACCGCATGGCGAAAGACCCCAAGGATAATAGTGGTTTGGATCTCGCGGCGCGGATCGACGCGCTGTCGCCGCGACGCCTGTCCTATTTGACCGGCGCTTTTATCGTCGTGCTGGCGCTGCTCCTGGTTTTTGAAATCAACGACAAGGCGCAATCGCGCAAAATCGAGACGGAACTGCGCCTCGAACAAGCCGCAAGCGACGGCGCCAGCGCCATGAACATCGCGATCATGACCGGGGCGCCGGCGCGCGATGTCCTGATGAGTGTGTCGCCGGGCGGCTACAGCGCGGTCTATCATCTCTCCCCCAATGGCGACGTGTTGAACGCGGCCGGGCGCAGCGACATCGTCCAGATTCCGGCGGCGTCTTTACGCGGCCTTGACCTCACATCTCGTGGGCAAGGGCGACTTGATCTCGCCTCCGGCAGAATTGCGGGCGCCTGGCGCCCGCTCGACAATGGTGAAGTCCTGTTAACGGCAGCGCCGGCGCGGGACATGTATGACCGCTCGCAGGCATGGATTATTTACGCTGTCATTCTGGTGGCGCTCAGCGTCGTCATTATTTCCCTGATGGCGGCCTTTATCCGCCAGAGCCGGGCCGCGGCAAACGCGGCTCATGCGCTGACCACCCTCAATGATTTTCAGGCCGCACTTGCAGGCGGGCGATGTTCTCCGTGGTTTTATGAAAAGCACGACCGCAAGGTCGCCTTTTCCCAACAATTCCTGGAGCCTCTGGGCCTTGGCGCCAGGGATCGCCGTTTCACGTTGCGGGAGATTTCCGCGCTTGTGCATCCGAGCGATTTGAGAACGGCGATTGCGGTTTTTTGCGGCGAGCCATCGGGCGTTTCCGAAGGACTCGTGCGCTTGCGTGATCCGGGCGGACGCTGGGTCCGCACCTATATGCGCACCGCGCCTGATGCGACCCGGTTTGAACGCGCCGGCGTCGCTTTTGACCTTTCCGGCGCCAAGTCGATTGCGCCGGGCGCGGCCATCGCCGAGACGCGGCTGCGCGACGCGATTGAAAGCATCCCAGAAGCATTTGTGTTGTGGGACGCAAACGGGCGTCTCGCGATCTGGAACAAACGCTTTGCCTCAACCTTCCGCATTCCGGGGAAAGTTCTAAAGCCCGGCTTTACCATCGATCAGGTCTCGACCTGCGCAGGCGCCGGCGGCGATATTTTGAACGAACATTTCGGGCCAATCGAAATTGAAGAACCCGAAACCCTCGAGGTTGGTCTGCCGGGCTCGCGCTGGGCGCATGTCTCGCGCCGGCGCACAGCCGAGGGCGGCTGCGTTTGCGTCGCCGCCAATGTCACCGATCTCAAACGCCGGGCGAGCGCGCAAAAGAAAAAAGAGCGCGAGCTGCAACAGACAGTCGAAGATCTTGAAGGCTCACGCCGCGATCTTTCCGAGACGATGCAGAAATATCAATATGAGAAATATCGCGCGGAAGACGCCAATCGCTCCAAAAGCGAGTTTCTCGCCAATATGTCTCATGAACTCAGAACCCCGCTCAACGCGATCAACGGGTTTTCAGAAGTCATGCAATCCGAGCTCTACGGGCCGCTCGGCGACGATAAGTATAAAGAATATATCGGCGACATCCTCGCCAGCGGAAAGCACCTCCTCGAACTCATCGACGACATTCTCGATATGTCGAAAATTGAAGCGGGCCGCTTGACGCTTGAGCCGAAGAAAGTCGAGCTTGAAAAGCTGCTGTCGGAATCAACGCGCCTTGTCGCCAAACGCGCGGCGGACGCGGGCGTGACGCTCACCACCTCGGTCGGCCACGCCCCGCCGGTTTGGGCGGACACGCGCGCAGTCAAACAAGTCACGCTTAATCTATTATCAAACGCGATCAAGTTTACGCCCCGAGGCGGCGAGGTGACGCTCACAGCAGAGGCCGATCTCGACGGCGTCACCATCATTGTCGCCGATTCTGGCAGCGGCATTGAGCGTGCCCAGCTTAAAAAACTCGGGTCTCCGTTCGAGCTTGCCGAAAGTCATTTCGCCAAAGCCAATGCCGGCTCCGGCCTTGGGCTCGCTTTGTCAAAATCCCTGATGGAAATGCAAGGGGGCATTCTCGCCATTGCCAGCCAGCCCGGCAAAGGCACGGTCGCCTGCGCCACCTTCCCGCGGCGCAAAGACGCCAAGGTGCGCCTGCCGCAATTTGTCCGCAAGGAGGCCTACAGCCTCACTGGCGAAACCCCGACGCCGAATTTCAAGATCACGCAAGCGGCTGAATAAGACTTTCAATTACTCAATTTCCGTGTCGGCGGTTGAACCCGTCAGACAACTTTGAGCGCTGGCAGGCCGCCGGTCTCATCAGCAGCACAGGCTGCCTCATTTTAATAGCGCGCCAGTTGCGGCGGAAAAAAACGATCGTAAGAGTCATCGACAATAAATGACTGCGGAAAATGCAGCGCCAAAAGCGAAAGAAAAGGACGGAGCGATGCTGGTAGCAGAATTATTCGCCGCTGCAGCGGCGGCAGGCGGCTGTGAACAAGATTTTGCAACATATGATGTTGTCTATCTTGGCGATCGACTCTTTCAAGTCGAAGCCGCGTTCGCAGCACCCCACACAACGGTTGGCGTGAATCATCAGCCGTCAGACGATCGCCCCGAAGGCCAATCAGAATCAATTCGCAAGATAAAAGCGTTTGACAGCGCCGGCGTCGAAACAGCTATCGCGTATAAGGAATATGGCGACTGGTCCGCACTGGAGGGCGCGAGCCGCATCAGCTACCAACTGGTCGTCGATCATGACGAGGTAAAATGGCGCCATGGCGCTGATGAAGTCGGCCACCCCTTTGGCGGCGGCTATTATTTCGCCGGACACGCTTTCTTTGTTGGGCCGTATTCGGAAGACCCAACATGCCCGGTCAGCGTCACATTCGATGCGCCAGTTGGCTGGACCCTAACGGCGCCGTGGGCGGCGGACGGGCTTAGCGGTAGAGCATTATCGATGAGCGATTTGCATGACAACGGATTTGCGGTCGGCCCGTTTGAAAAGGTTGAACAAAAGGTGGGCGCTTTATCCCTGACATCCGTATACGATCCAAAACTTGAAAAGGATGTACGCCCGGTCATAACCGGCATGCTGAACGATCTGCTGCCGGCCTATACCGGCTATTTCGGCGGCCAGCCGGCGGCGGCCTATTCGACCTTTCATTTTTCTTATGCCAATTCCGACGGCAGCGCTTTCGCTCGCAGCTTCGCCCTGCAATATGAATGGCCGCTAAATCTCACTGAGAAACCCATTTGGTCACACGTCCTCGCGCATGAAACCATGCATTTGTGGACCGGCGTTGTTGAGCGGGCTGACCATGAGATTGAATGGTTCATAGAGGGCTTTACCGATTATCTCGCCGTCAAACATCTTTATCGCGAAGGCTATCTTGATGATGAAGGCTTGCGCCGCCAGCTTGGCGTATTCGTGTCGCGTCACCAACTTGGCAAACGCATGAGCCAGGGGACAAGCCTGCGCGATGCGGGCTTAGCCAAGGGAGATAATTGGTTTTTGATCTATGGTTCTGGGGCGCTGATCGCCTTGATCCTCGATGCAGAACAGTCAACCGCTGAGCCTGGCGCCTTTGACGCGATGATGGCTGATCTTTTCGCAGCGGCGGGCGAGCCTTACGATTTTGAACGCCTTATCTCGTTCATGGACAACCATAGCGACGGGCGCGCCCGTGAGGTTTTTGATGCGGTCGATGCCGGCCTGCGCCCGAACGATATAAACACCCGTCTCGTCCCGGCCGGTCTTGGCGTCGCCGGTTATGTCGATCAAACCTACATTTCCTTTAATGGCAAATGCCGCAAACGAAGGCGTTGCGCCCCACCGTTCCTGCAAAAACCACGCTAGCCAGTGAGACGCGATTTTTTCTCATGACGGCCAACCGGTATTCTCGATTTTGCGATGGCGCTTCGTGCTGCACGCTCCGATCACGTCACGATCAGGAGTTGGCAACATGTATATATCCACCCGGCATGATCCGTTCCCGGTACAAAAACTCTATCACGGCATCTACGCCCATGGCGTCGAGACGCGCGCTGGCGCGCGCATGCTCCATATTTCCGGGCAGGTCGGCGTTGCTCCTGATGGCGGCCTTGCCGATGATTTTTACGGGCAGTGCAGACAGGCGATCCTAAATCTCGAAGCGGTTTTGCACGGCGCCGATATGACGATCACTGACCTTGTCAAAATGTCGTTTTTTCTGGTGTGCCGGGAAGACATGGATGGGCTTGTCGAGGTCAGGAAAGAATTACTGGACGGTGTCCGCCCGGCGATCACCACTGTCTATGTTGCGGGACTGGTCTGTCCCGACTGGCTGATTGAGGTCGAGGCAGTCGCCTGCGCCGACGGCCAGCGATACGCCTCGGCGAATTACTGAAAAAAGCGCCGCCGCGCATAAAGCGCGACGGCGTCAATCTCTTCACGTTGATTGGGCCGACCTTAGAGACCGCCAATGCGTTTCGTCAGCCGAGCGCCAAATTCGCTTCGATCGTTGCTTCGGACAATTCCAACAAACCCAGTCTGTTGTAACCGGCCAACATCATAGACTTCGTTGGCGACGTTCTCGCCATAAACGCCAAACGTCCATGATCCGTCGGGCGATTCATAATCAATGCTGAAGCCAAGGAGGTCGCGCGAATCGATCAATTCATTCGGATTATTGATCGACTGGCCGAACATCTCGCTGCGGTAAGAATAGTCCGCGGCAAACAGAATTGACCCGCCATTACTGAGCGGCACACGCCAGGTCGGCGCCACAGACAAGGTCCACTCCGGTGTCAGCGCCTGGGAGTCGCCGACGCCAATGCCAATTGTTCCTGGCTCAACAGAGCGAATTTCATTATCAAGATAGCCAACTGCAGTTCGAATGTTCAAACCTTCGACAAGCTCAAGATCAGCCTCCAGCTCAACGCCGCGCGAGCGCGACTCACCAGCGTTTTCAACAATTGTTACGAACCCGCCACCGGCTGTCGTATCAGAGAACGGTAACGCCAGGCCCGTATAGTTGGTCCAGAATGCGGAGAGCAACACCGTCAACTGATCGGTAATGGGACCTTTGAGGCCAACCTCATAGTTGATGGCCGTTTGTTCATCGAAAGAGACAAACTGATCGGGGCCGCCAAAGGGACGCGGAGGGAAGCCGCCGGTCTGATAGCCTTTTTGCGCCTGTGCATAGAGGTTTACTCGATCGCTCACAGCATAAGAAATGTTCGCGTCCCAAGTCAGCTCTTCGAAACTTGCTTCCCGGAACACGCGTGTGCCGCCAAAGCTCGGAAATAGCGCATCCGCATCCTTGTTATCGTCAGAGTATCGCAAGCCCCCGCCAATCGTAATCTGGTCTGTGAGGTTGTATTTGATATTGCCGAAAACCGCATAAGCGTCGGTTGTCTGGTTGAGATCAAACTCGCCAAGGCCAGTCGGGAATCCGAGATCAAACGGCACGCCGAAATTGTCGATCTGGCCGGGCGCATTGAAGGGACTGAACACGAACGGACCGGAAAACGTAAAGCCTTCCTCGTGGAAATAGTAGAGCCCGCCGATGAAATCGAGGCGTCCGACTTGCCCGCTCAACTGCCACTCGACGGAAATCTGTTCCGCCTCCCCATTCTCTGGAAACTCGGAAAGATTAAGCGGCGATTCATCATCGTCGAGACCGCCGGTATACTCGGAAAACCGATAACTCGCGATCACCTTCGACGAAACATTTTCGCTAAGATCAAGGTTAGCGGTGACTGATCCGCCCCAGGTCGAATTCGAGGTTGATTCAAGACCGGCAACAGTCGACAGGCTGTCATCGGGATTGGTTGCGATTAACTGCGGAAAGCCAAACGGTGTGAGGTCGGTCGGAAAATCTGGCTGGAGCGCCGGGAAGTCACCGATAAACGGGTCCGGGCGATCTTCGATCGCAGTTCCCGGAGTAAAGTTTGACGCCGGGTCAATACCGCCAGTGATTTCAATCTGATAAGGCGATTGTCCGCCCTCAGACTCCATACCGTCAACAGCAAAAAGGAGAGAGAAACGATCAGTAACGTCCCAGTTTGCTGTTACGCGCCCGCCATACTCTTTTTCTTCGCCAATGCGCGCTTCGGGGTTTGGCAATAATAGAAAATCACCGACGCCGCTGCGGCGTTTGAAATAGCTTGAGACACCAATCGCAAAATTGTCCGTAAGCGAACTTTGTCCATAAATATCAATCGCCGCACGTCCGCGCGAACCGCCTCTTGCGTTGATGATTGCGCCTTCTTCTCCATCGGGCTTCGATGTGATGATATTCACTGCGCCGCCGATTGCATTGCGGCCATAAAGCGTGCCTTGAGGACCACGCAACACTTCAACGCGCTCAATATTGATCAATGACAGGTTCGAGCCCATCTGGCGACCGAGATAAACGCCATCAAGATAAACACCGACACCTGGGTCCGTTGTGATGATGTGATCCTGCAAGCCAATGCCGCGAATAAAAATTGCCGCTTGCGACGCATTACCAACGCCGTAACGGGAGATGTTCAGGTTAGGTACATGCTTGCCAACATCCTCAATGTTGGAAATGTTGCGTTCTTGCAGGGTCGCCGCTGTCAATGAAGAAACCGCCGTCGGCGTTTCGTAGATTGATTCAGCTCGTTTACGAGCCGTCACAATAATCGTGTCATCAGCGGCGTTGTCGCCGCTCTGAGCATAGGCCGGAGCGCTAAAGCACATGCCGGCAATCATCGCTGATGAGCCTAGTAATAATTTCTTTGCAGCAGTTGTTCTTGTTGAAGCCTTCTCACTCATAATCATCCACTCCCGGTTTAATTTTTTTTGCAATGAACAATAACGCAAGCCCCTTGCGCGCTTAGCACTAACAGGGTTGCAGATAATTGATCATCGAATCGGGGAGGGTACTAACGGCAAATATGCGCTGTCAATCAGTCACTTTCAACATCGCTTTATTGTGTACTATTCTGCTTGAAGGATTAAGCAGCGGCAAAGATTAGGACGCAATTATTGCGTTTTTAGGTCTGCGAATACTGACAAAAAGCTCAATTCCGAAAAATGGCCTCATCGCTAGGTCAGCATATCAGAACAACAACATTCAACGAACGCGGAAGCCGCCTTCGCTATTCGTCGCGCCAGTGCTCGCGACGTTGCTTGCGGCGCTCATGGCCATGGCGGTTGCGATGCTTGCCCGCCTGCTCGACCAACAGCCGCCGGTCTTCGGCTGAAAGCGTCGCCAGCGCGTTGACGAACGCGTCGTTAAACGCACTGCGTTGCCCGGATTGCAGCGCATCCAGCTCGGTCATCTTCGCTTTCACGGCCTCGCGGTCAAATTCCGGCGCCGCGATCAATTCAGCAAGCTCACGGCGCATCACATGCGTTTGGCGACGCCGGTCGCGCATCGACGGCAGCTCCGCACGCACGATATCGCGAAACGCCTCACGACTTTCCGGCGGCAAGACAGAAGCATGGCGCATGAGCCCGAACGGGCTGTCGCCCCGGCCCATGGAAATCGGCGGCGGCGTTTTATCATCACTGATAATGCGGCCGGAGATAAATCCAACAGCGAAAACATTAAGGGCGATCGACAAGGTGAGCCCGATGATCACTCCGCGTCCCATAAGATCCCCTCCTCTTCGACCGACAGCTCGGGGGTGAGCGCATCCTCGAGATATGCATATGCCTCATATTCCGGTGTGACGGCTGCGCTGGTTTCTGCGGTCAATACGCCGAGACCAAGACCAAGGGCACCGATGCCTGCGAGCGCGCCCGCCGGCGCCAACCGAATCGCTGCAGCCAACTCTTTTATGCGGCTAACAAAAGTCTCCTGCGGCGCAGGAAAGCCGCCCAGAATTCGATCTTTCAACGCATCGCTCGCCGGCGGCGCTGCTGAAACATCAAGATACTCATCAAGACCTTCCGCAACAATCCGAAACTCCCGCATTTCATCCAGGTCGGACACCATATCAAACAGCGCTTGCTTATCCGCCGGCCATTTCGACCGGCCGGCGCCATAGGCGTCAAAACAGCGGCGCGCCGCATCTAGGGTTTTTGCATCAGTTAACATGTGCTGTCGGTCCATCGCTCATTCGTCCCGTTAACGTCGTTTTTAAAGGCTGCAGCCGCTCGCGTAAGGCCTTGCGGCCGCGCGCAAGCAGCGATTCAAGGGCGTCAACACTGATATTCATCGTCGCCGCCGCGTCGATGTTGGAAAGCTCTTGAAAGTGACAAAGCGTTAGCGCAAAGCGCTGACGCGGCGGCAGCGCCCTCATCGCCTCGTCAATAGCGGCGCGGCGCTCACCGATGAGCAACGCCTCATCCGGGCGCGGGCTGCCATCAATCTGTTCGGGCGCCGCTTCTTCGGGCGCCTCGCGTTTTGATTTGCGTAATTGGTCGAGACAGATATTCATCGCGATCCTGTACATCCACGTTTCAACCCTGGCGCCTTTTGGCCGCCACCGCGCGGCATGACGCCATACCCGTAAAAAAGTTTCCTGTGTTGCATCTTCCGCTGCTTCGCGCCGTTGCAACATGCGATAGCAAACGGCGTGTATTTTATTCGTGTGTCGCTCCACAAGCATTGCCGCGGCAGTTCTGTCCCCCGCGCCGGCGCGCTTGATAAGCGCTTCATCAATATCATTTTCGCGATCCAACGGATGCAAAAACCCAATTTAAGGTCGGGATGGTGAAAATACGCATCACCACCCCAACAACCAGAGCGGTGCTTACTCGCCGCCGCCATGGCGACCGCGATGATGACCTTTACGGCTTTGTTTGCGTTCATCTTCACCGATCACGCCGTCGCCGTTCTTATCCATTCGGGCAAAACGGTCTTCGGCAGACTGCATAAACTCTGCCTTATCGATAACGCCATCCTTGTTCTTGTCGGGATTACGTTTCTCGCGGCGCTCCGCACGCCTTTGTTCGTGATGGGCTTTCATCTCGTCTTTCGAGACAGCGCCGTCGCCATTGGTGTCCGCCTTCTCAATCAGGTCGGAATTTTTCGCCGCCATTTCTTCGGCGGTGATCTGGCCGTCTTTGTTAAGATCCAGACGGTCAAATCTGCCTTCGCCTTTACCGTGATTATCGGCAAGCGCATTGGCGGCAACGAACACCGCCACCAGACCGACAGTGGAACCGAGAATTGTCTTCTTCATGAAGTACTCCTTTGATTAGCCCCGTTACTGCTTTAAACGCGTCAGCGCCGGGATTCCGTCGCTGCTCCATGCGCTTCTCGAAAAGCCCTTGCGAGGGCGCTTTCGGCGGTCTCGTAGAGCTTTGCAGCGACACGCCCATCCACTTGGGATGGAATAGAAATTTCGTAATCATTTCTGCCAGTTGGGCGAGACATATCAGCGAACGCCACAACCCTTTTGATGGCTGGCGACCACGTGCAGCTGGTGATCCGCCCAACCGGCTTGCCTTTCGCAAACACACCAGCGCCCGGCACTGACCGGTCATCGTCAATCGACAGGGTCACGAGGCGATGCTGGGGCCGGGTCGCGACATGGCGCAGGCCCCGCCGACCACTATACCAACCACGATCAAGCGGCGCCAGATGCGGCAGACCGATCTCCGCCGGGGTTCGCCGCATCCCTGATCCAGGGCGGTCGGCGGCGATAAAATCGACGCCCGGACGAGGCGCGCCGCTTTCAATCCGCAAGATTTCCATCGCATCAAGGCCGATCGGTCCGACCTTGCCGCGACGCATCAACCGGTCCCAGATCGTCAGCGCTTCGCTCGCCGGAAAAACCAATTCAACACCGTCAGTGGCGCCAAACTGAATCGGGCGCGCCGCCGTCTCGACACCACGCACCATGCCCGATGCCGCAACATCATCGCCGGGGTTTTTCATACCAGCGGCGCCTAAAACTTCGCTGGCGCGCGGACCGAAAATGCCGATCGCGGCGACCGATTCGGTAATGTCCTCGCCAACAGCGTCAAGGCCGCGCGCGGCAAGTTGCAAGCGCCGTGCATGCGACGTTGGCGTCGTCAGCAAAAAGAGATCGCCGGACAAGCGCGAGACTTCCGCCAGGTCAAGAACGCATCCCTCATCGTCGAGAATAAGACCGCGCGCACTGTCGCCAACATCAAGGCTTGGCGCGGGGACGGTCGTGATCCGCGATAATTGCTGCGCTGCCTCTGATCCGCGTACCGCATATCGAAACAAGGCGCCAAGATCGGCGATGGCAGCGCCATTGCGGACCGCATTGTATTCCTTTTCAACCGACGTAAAGACGCGGGCCAAAGACCAGCCATTGACTGATGTCCAGATATTGGCCTTGCTGACGGATGCAGCGGCGGCATAGAGCGGCGTTGCGCGCGGCGCATCTGCGATCATGTCATCTGCGGGAAAAATCATGGGGCGCCCCCTCCCCGTCTCATATCCGTTATCGCCGCTTTGGCGGCGGCGCGGCCAGCCACACATGATAGGCCCGCCCCGATGCGCACTTCCCGTCCACAAAAATAAAGCC
>JAJFGC010000129.1 GCA_021776345.1 Hyphococcus sp.
TGTCGGCGATTTCCTGATTGGCGAGGATTTTGTCGCGCGCGGCTGACGCCACATTGAGGATCTTGCCGCGCAAGGGAAGGATCGCTTGCGTCGCGCGGTTGCGCGCTTGCTTGGCCGAGCCGCCAGCAGAGTCGCCCTCGACCAGAAAGATCTCCGTACCCGAACGATTGGCGTTGGAACAGTCGGCGAGCTTGCCGGGCAGGCGCAGTTTGCGTGTTGCCGCCGATCGCGCGACTTCCTTTTCCTTGCGCCGGCGCTGGCGCTCATCGGCGCGGTCGACGACCCAGTCAACGAGCAGTCCCGCTTGCTTGGGGTTTGACGCGAGCCAATGATCAAACGCGGGCCTGACGGTGTTTTCAACGATCCGTTGCGCTTCCGCCGTCGCGAGCTTGTCTTTGGTCTGGCCCTGAAACTCCGGATTGCGGACAAAAACCGAGAGGAGGGCGCCGGCGGTGCCGAGCACATCCTCGGCGGTGACATTCGCGGCTTTCTTGACGCCGGAAAGCTCGCCATAGGCTTTAAGGCCCTTGGTCAGCGCAGCGCGGAGCCCCGCCTCATGGGTGCCGCCGTCGGCCGTCGGCACGGTGTTGCAGTAGGAATGAACAAACCCGTCAGCATCGCCAAAACCCGCTGCGCCCCAAAGCACGGCCCATTCGACATTGCCATGGCCGCCATCGTCCTTACGCTCGACCTTGCCGGCGAAGATGTCTTCGGTGACGGTCGGTTTTGACCCGGCGAGGGTCTGGAGATAATCCGTCAGCCCGCGCTCAAAATGAAACACCGCCTCGGTCGGCGTCTGGTCCTTGTCCTTGATCAGTTCGGGCGCGCATTTCCAGCGGATTTCAACGCCGCCGAAAAGATAGGCTTTCGAGCGCGCCATTTTGAAAAGCCGCGCTGGCTTGAACGCGGCTTTGGCGCCAAAGATTTTCGGGTCCGGGTGAAACATCACCGAGGTGCCGCGCTTGTTCGGCGCCGGGCCGACCTTTTCCAGTTTCGTGCGCGGTTTGCCGTCCGAGTATGTTTGCCGCCACATGGTCCGCGCGCGGCAGACCTCGACAATCAGATCGTCCGACAGTGCGTTCACCACCGAGACGCCAACCCCGTGCAGGCCGCCGGAGGTGTCGTAAGCCTTACCTTCAAACTTACCGCCGGAATGTAGCGTCGTCATGATCACTTCGAGCGCGGACTTCTTTTTGAATTTTGGATGCGGGTCAACGGGGATGCCGCGGCCATTGTCGGTGACCTGTAAATAGCCGTCGTCAAACAGCTCAACTTCTATGCGGCTGGCATGGCCCGCGACCGCCTCGTCCATCGAATTATCGAGGACTTCCGCAAACAGATGGTGCAGCGCCTTTTCGTCGGTGCCGCCAATATACATGCCCGGGCGCTTGCGCACGGGTTCGAGCCCCTCAAGGACCTCGATATCCTTGGCCGAATAATCGCCAAAAAGGTCGTCGTCGGTTTTTTTGCTTGCTGCTCGTTTGGCCATGGTGAACTGAAACTTTTCCTGAATGCTGCTGTCGTCTCGCCTGATTCGGCCCTGTTTAAGCGGAGGGCGCATAGATGGGCAATGCTTGCCGGCTCGCGCTTGGGGTGCGCGCATGATAAAGTCTTCACATCGCCCCCGTTTCGATGATCTTCCTGTGGAAAAAATTATGACCGGCATTCTCGACAAGCCCTTGGCGCTGCCCAATGGCGCGACTGTGAAAAACCGTATTGCCAAGGCGGCGATGACCGAAGGGCTCGCCGACGAGTATAACCGCGCGACGATCAGGCATGCGACGATCTATCGGCGCTGGGCCGAAGGCGGGGCGGGTCTGCTGCTGACCGGCAATGTGATGGTCGACAAACGCTATCTGGAACGGCCGGGCAATGTCGTCATTGACGGGGAGCAGGATGATGAGCAGCTCGCCGCCTTGCGTGTCTGGGCTTCGGCCGCCCGCGATGCCGGCGCCGATATCTGGATGCAGCTGTCTCATGCGGGGCGCCAGTCACCCAAGATTGTTGCGACCGAACCGGTGGCGCCCTCGGCGGTAGAGCTTGGCCTGCCCGGCGGACAATTCGCGAAACCGCGTGCGCTTTTGTCAGAGGAAATCGAGAATGTGATTGCGCGGTTTGTGAACGCCGCCTCGGTTGCGAAACAGACGGGCTTTACCGGCGTGCAGATTCACGCAGCGCACGGCTATCTCATTTCAGAATTTCTGAACCCGCTGGTTAACCAACGAACGGATGAGTGGGGCGGCAGCCTCGAAAATCGTGCGCGGCTATTGATGCGTGTGATCGAGGCAGTGCGCGCCAATGTCGGGTCCGGGTATCCGATCTCGGTGAAACTAAACTCTTCTGATTTTCAAAAGGGCGGTTTTGGACCGGAAGACAGTCTTCGGGTAGCGCAATGGTTGAATGATGCCGGCGTTGATTTGCTGGAGATTTCCGGCGGGTCTTATGAACAGCCAGCGATGATGGATATCGAAGGCATGGAGGCGCGCTATGAAGAGACAAAGGGTGCGTCTACGCGTGCGCGCGAAGCCTATTTCCTGACCTATGCGGAGGAAATCCGTAAAGTTGCGAAGATGCCGTTGATGGTCACGGGCGGGTTCCGGTCGCGTGTTGGCATGGAAGAGGCGATTACCTCCGGTGCGTGTGACGTATGCGGTATAGCGCGCCCGCTTTGTGTTGATCCGGCTGTGCCACACAAACTCATCAGCGGCGAAGTTGATGTAGTTCCTTCATGGGAGAAGATGCTTCGCATTGGCCCGGGCATGTTCGGTCCAGGTTCCGGCATTGATCTCATTAAAGCGCTCAATGGCTTTGGCGTCATGGCGTTCTTTTACAAAAACATTTTCCTCCTTGCCGACGGCCTGGACACGAAGGAAAAAATGGCGGTGCTGCCTGCTTTTATAAGCCATCAGATCAGTGAAGCAAAAGCGGCGAAGACGCTCAAGCGGTAATCAGCGCCGCAGTACAATCAGATCAACCACCCCTTTTGTTTTGCCGACCCTGCAAACCACACCAGAAAAACTCCAAGCACCAACACCATCACCGGCATGGCGGCGCCGCCGGGTCCGTAAACGTCCATCATATTGGCGATAAAGAAATTATACGCCATCTGCACGACGATCCCGATTAGCGAAACAATAAAAACCGGCCCTGCCAGTTTGTTGCGCAATACCAATAAGAGCCCGCCAATGGCGCCGCCAAAGACAGCGGCGGCAAAGGCGATCAACGCCCAAAGGGGAAAAGCCTCATAAAGCGCACGCTCGGCATCGGGCATTTTTGCGAGCGCCTCCGGGCTCATTGTCACCTGCATAATAAACGCCATTACGCCCATGAGATTCCACAACAAGGCGATGACGGCGATAACCCAGAACCATATGGGCGGTTTGGCTGTAGAATTTGACATTGTTCTCTCCCTGAAATGTCATAAGCGGATTAACTCTTAACTTTCTGCGTAGGCTTTTTTCAGCCAGGCTTTAACGTCCTTGTCGACATCGCCCGGCTTTTCGAGCCGCACACGGTGAGACACCATGGCGTTAAAGCTGCCGGATTTTTCAAGGCGGCCCTTCGCCGGGGCGTCTTTCAGGTTGAGGCCGAGATCGACGCGCGTTTTGGTCGATGGCTGTACGAGTGCGAATTGTTTATTACGCCGTAGGCTGACATAGGTTTTTTTGGGGGAAACCTCGACGTCCTTACCAAGAGCACTCACCGCCTTGATCACGGAGTCATAGATCGGTTTCAGGTTTGCTTTGGGGCCGGCATATTGCGCCGTGACCAGCGCATCGCCGCCGCCAGCGCTGCCTGCATCGCTCTTCAACGTTTTATGAGCGACAAGGTTAGCAAAGCCATGGGTCATGGCGTGGTCAGCTTTCAGAAATTTGACGATGGCGCCGTGTTTTTCCTCACCGGATTTTGTGGCGATCGCGACCCATTGTTCCAGCGTCTTGCCGGTATTCTTTTTCATATTGGCGATCATGGAGGCCGCCATCTCTTCAGGTGATTTAGCCATTATTCGCTCTCCCTATTCGGCTTTATCAAGCGGCCAGTTCTCGGCGCTCATCGTTTTGGGCGTTATCGGCGCCATCAGCGAGAATATCGCCAGCATAAGGCGCGCGCTGAATGTGACTTTGCCGGTTTCGATATAGGCTTTGAGGTTTTTGGTGATGAAATCGGCGCCTTGGGCTTTTGATTTCTCCGCTTTCGAGCCGACAATGACGTTTTCGTTGATCACTGAAAACTCTGTGCCGCCATCGACTTCTTTTAAAGTGTAGGTGACGGTAGACGGCACATCTTCGCTGGCGGTTAATTGAAAACTGTGGACCAGTTTATGGGGCGGTTCGAATTCTAAAATCTTACCAATTGCAGCGACCATTTTACCGCCGCCGGATACCATGCGGAAAGGGCTGCCCACCGCCATCGCCGGCGTATCCCAGGTCGCATTCCAAAAGAAGGGGCGCGGTTTTGTCGTGTTTACAAGTTCTGACCATACGGTTTCTACGGGCGCATTGATAAAAACCCGAAAGACCTGTTTTTCTGCATATTTTTTATCAGTCATTTTTTGACTTCCCCTTTTTGGTTTTGTTTTGCTCTTCGCGAGCTTCGGCAAGATATTTAATTCGGGTGAGCTGCCCCGCCCAATAGGCTGAGTAATCTGTCGTCCAACGATCATGGATCATCTGGATTGGCGCGGCGTTGAAATAAAGCCGTCGCGTACGCCCGTCTTTTTCTGAAACGATGAGATTGGCCCCTTCAAGAACAGTAAGATGTTTCATCACCGCGATCCGGCTGACGTCGAAACTGCTTGCAAGCGCGCCTACGCCAATCCCCGGTTCTTCTTTGACGATATCCAGCATTTGCCTTCTCGATGGATGGGCGAGCGCCTGAAAAACGGCGTTCATATCACGATTTTTCGACATGTAACTAATAGGTTACATATAAAGATGCGCCCGTCAACAAGAATGTTCGACGCTTTTTGATTTTTTCTGGCGTTGACACAAAGACAGGCGCAAAGCAGCGTCGCTGCGATGGTCGAACCAGATCAAATATTTGAAATAACCCTGCGCGGCGCGTCGGCTGGCGTGTCGTTCTTTCTGGCGCTGATTTTGATGATCGGTCGGGAGCGCACAAAAACTCAACTTCTTGCCGCGCTGTTCTCACTGTCTGTCGGTGTCTACGCCCTGATCTCAGGTGACGCCACTGCGCAACTTTTGGGAGCGTTGGTGCAGCCGGCGATTATTATTGCGATTTGGGGGACCGTATTTTTCTGGTGGTTCGGCGCCGCGTTGTTTGATGATGATTTCAAGTGGCGATGGTGGCGGTTTGCGCCATTCGCAGTGTTGCCGACGATTTATCTGTTGCGTCAGATATTGGCGCCGGGCGGCGTTTCATCGTCGCTCCTATATATCCACCTCAGCCTGAATGCATTGTTGTTTGCCGATGTGTTTCGTATTGCCGTCACCCATGCAGCGGACGATCTTGTGCTGCAGCGCCGCCGGTTTCGCGTTGCCTTTGCCTTAATCGTCGGACTCTATGGCATCGGCATCGCCATCGCTGAAATTGTCGAAGTTTCAACCCTGCTGCCGGATTTACTCAAGACTTTCCATGTTGTTGTGGTGTTTGGTTTGAATGTGCTGTTCGGGGCGTGGCTGTTGAGTGTTCGCCCTGGATTATTCGCTGCCGCCCCTGGTGCCGAACCGGCTGGCGCGGCGCATGAGAGGCAGAATGTCGGCGCAGCTGATCGCCCATTACATGATAAGCTTATGGCGTTGATGGACGCGGGTGTTTATCGCGAAGAGGGCCTCAGCGTGGTGAGCCTTGCTGAAAAAGTTGGCGTTCCGGAGCACCAGCTTAGAAAGCTGATCAACGGGATGCTTGGCTTTCGCAATTTCTCCGCCTTCTTAAATGAGCGCCGCATTGCCGACGCCAAAACCATGCTTGGCGATCCGGCGAATGCGCGCAAGCAGGTTATTCAGACCGCGCTCGACCTTGGCTATGGCTCGATCGCGCCGTTTAACCGGGCCTTCAAGCAGGCAACCGGGAAAACCCCCACGCAATACCGCAAGGAAATGCTCGGCGACGTCTGATCGTTTCTAAAAAACACTGATCACTTTCGAAAAAGCCCAAAGATATGCGGTTTTGCCGAGATAGGCGGCAGCCAACATACTACCTGAAAGGCGATGCAATAACTGGAGACGCCCGATGGAACTTTTCTTGGCCACCCTTACCGACGCTGTCATGTTCATAGGCCGCACCTACATTACGGTCTTGCCGATGGATTTTATACGTTACCTGCTTGGCGCTGGCGGCGTCTATCTGATCATCAACCTTGCGCTTTCGAGGGCGCTCACTGGGCGCAAGATCCGCGAGAAAAGCCCTGAGGGCGCGCAGATGCGCCGGGAATTCTGGATATCGATGCGGACGGTTGCGATTTTTGCGCTAATAGGGTCGATCTTTGTCGGCGGCGGCATAGAAGCCGGCATTATCACCCTTGAGGAGAGTGTCTCGGGTCGCGGCTGGTGGTATCTTGCCGCCAACCTCACGGTGCTTATCGTCCTTCACGATGCCTGGTTTTACTGGAGCCATCGCTTGATCCATCGCCCGCGTGTGTTCAGGCGACTGCATCGGCTACATCACAAATCGAACAATCCGAGTCCGTGGACGGCCTATTCTTTTGACGTTGGCGAGGCCCTGATCAACGCATTTTATCTGCCAATCGCTCTTTTCCTCATTCCGTCGTCCGGATTGGCGATCTTCTTTTTCCTGATCCATATGATTTTGCGCAACGCCATTGGCCATTGCGGCTATGAGGTTTTTCCGAGCTGGCGCAATGGCCGTCCGGTATTCGACTGGTTCACAAGCGTGACGCATCACGATATTCATCACGCTCAGGCTGGCTGGAACTACGGACTATATTTCACCTGGTGGGATCGGTTGATGGAAACCGAGCATCCGCTGTATCATGAAAAGTTCGCAGCCGCAGTGCGTAAGCCATTGGAAGGCTCGGCCGTCGCTGCAATCACTGCGCGCTAAACAACATAGAGGCGGGAGCCGGTCGGTATGTTACATGTAAAAAATATTGCGTTGGGTTTCGTTGCTGTTGTCGGATTTGTTATCGCCGTGATGTTTTTTGGTGGGTCGATGCCTGGCTTGCTTGGCGGCGCCAACGGGCTTGATATTGACGGCGCGGCGATCCCTCATGACGGTCCGACGAGCCCGCTATGGCGCGGATGGGCTCATTATGGCGGCGATGCGGGCGGCAATCGCTATAGCAACAGTGACAGCATAAAATCGGAGAATGTCCGTGAACTGAAAATCGCCTGGGAATATAAAACTGGTGATTTGGGCCGCCCGGAAAAGACGGTCCAGCGCAGCGCAAGCGAAGGAACGCCAATTTTGGTAGACGATGCGCTGATCTTTTGCACGCCCTATAACGAGATCATCGCGCTTGATCCTGCGACAGGCGATGAAAAGTGGCGTTATGATCCGCAGATCAATCTGGATATGGAACCCGCAAACCAGTTTGTGTGTCGCGGGGTCGCCCATTGGCGCGATCGGTCGGCGCCGCGCGATGAAGACTGTGCATCGCGGATATTCATGGGAACAAATGACGGACGTGTTATCTCTGTCGATGCGATATCCGGCGATCTATGCGCGGGTTTTGGCGACGGTGGTATCATCAAGGTTGATCCGGGCCTGGATCTTCTCTGGCCAGGTGAATTTCAATTCACCTCTCCGCCTGTTGTGCTTAATGACATTGTGATTGTGGGCTCATCCATTTCCGACAATGCGCGTGTTATCGCCCCCAAGGGCGCAGTGCGGGCTTACGACGCGCGCACGGGCGCATCCAAATGGATATTTGATCCAATCCCGCGCAGCGCTGATGAGGATAATATCGACGATTGGAAAGGGCAAAGCTTGCCGGTTGAAGGCCACGCCAATGTCTGGGCGCCGATGTCCGTCGATGAGGCGAGGGGGCTGGTCTTTTTGCCGACGTCCAGTCCGAGTCCGGATTTTTACGGCGGGCTTCGCCCCGGCGACAACCGGTATGCAAACTCTGTCGTCGCACTCAATGGCGAGACTGGCGCCGTCGTATGGAGTTTCCAAATAGTGCATCACGATGTCTGGGACTACGACGTTCCCGCGCAACCGGGACTTTATTCCGTCTGGCGCGATGGCGAGCGACACGATGTTGTGGCGCAGGTCACGAAAACCGGCCTCGTGTTTGTATTGGACCGTGACACAGGCGAGCCATTTTTGCCCATCGAAGAACGCGCCGTTCCTCAGGGTGGTGCTACGGGTGAGGTCTTATCGCCAACGCAGCCTTTCCCGATGCTGACGCCGCCGGTTGTGCCGAACACACTTTCCGCCGATGACGCCTTCGGCGTTACGCTTTGGGACAAAAATGCCTGTGTAAAAGCGATAAAGAATTCACGAGCAAAAGGCTTGTACACTCCGCCTTCCGAGCAAGGGACGCTGCTTTATCCGGCCAATAGCGGCGGCGCCAATTGGGGTAGCGCGGCATTTGATCCGGCGCGCAACCTTCTCGTCGTTAATATGAGTAACATCGTCCATCATGTGCAGCTTATTCCTGCAGATGAAGTGGCTGAGGTTGAAAAAGTTTTTCATGACTCAGAGGTTAGCCCGCAAAAAGGCGCGCCTTTCGGTATGAAACGCGAAGTCTTTTTGTCGCCGCTCGGTTTGCCGTGCAACACGCCGCCATGGGGTGTTATCGCGGGCGTTGATCTCAGTACCGGCGAGATCGTCTGGCGCAAAACCCTGGGTACGGTTGAAGAACTGGCCGGTGGCCTGAAGATCAAGCTCGGCACGCCCAATGCTGGCGGTCCGATCATCACTGCTGGCGGCCTCGTGTTTATTGGCGCCGCCATGGATAACTACCTGCGCGCCTTTGATGTTGAGACCGGCGAGGAGATATGGAAGGGCGAACTCCCAGCTAGCGCCCAGGCAACGCCGATGACTTATGAATGGAACGACAGACAATTTGTCGTCATTTATGCAGGCGGCCAGTCGCGTATGGGCACGACGCTGGGCGATAGTATTATTGCTTTCGCGCTGCCGGAATAGTTTTGCGCCAACAAAAAAGGCCGGGCGTTGGGCCCGGCCTTTTCGTCAATTTTTATTCCGTTCTATACGGAATAATACATATCATACTCGACCGGATGCGGCGTCGTTTCGAAGCGTAAAACCTCTTCAGATTTCAAATCGATATAAGCGTCGATCTGATCATCATTGAAGACGTTGCCTTTTTTGAGGAACTCGCGATCGTGATCGAGGCTGTCGAGTGCTTCACGCAAGCTCGCGCAGACGGTCGGGATGTCTTTCAATTCTTCCGGCGGCAGGTCGTAAAGGTCTTTATCCATCGGATCGCCCGGATGCATTTTGTTTTCAATGCCGTCAAGGCCAGCCATCAAAAGCGCCGAGAAAGTGAGATATGGGTTACCTGATGCATCCGGGAAGCGTGTCTCGATGCGCTTGCCTTTCGGCGATGGGACCCAGGGGATGCGCACAGAAGCAGAGCGATTGCGCGCGGAATAGGCGAGTAGCACAGGCGCTTCAAAGCCCGGCACCAGGCGTTTGTATGAGTTGGTGGTCGCATTCGCGAAGGCGTTGACCGCTTTGGCGTGTTTGATGACGCCGCCAATATAGTGAAGGCACGTCTCTGAGAGATCCGCATAGCGGTCGCCGGCAAAAAGCGGTTGGCCGTCTTTCCAGATTGACTGGTGCACATGCATGCCGGAGCCATTGTCGTTGAACACTGGCTTCGGCATGAAGGTCGCCGACTTGCCATAACCGGCGGCGACTTGATGCACGATGTATTTATAAATCTGCATGCGGTCGGCCATTGTCGTCAGCGATGAGAAGCGCATCCCGAGTTCATGCTGCGACGGCGCCACTTCATGGTGATGTTTTTCAGGCTCAATGCCCATTTCCGTCATCACGGTCAGCATTTCGGATCGCATATCCTGACACGAGTCTACCGGCGGTACGGGGAAGTACCCACCTTTCGGTCCCGGCCGGTGACCGAGATTGCCGCCATCGTAATCGGTTGCCGTGTTGTAAGGGCCTTCATTGGAGTCGATGGCGAAACCAACATGGTGTTGATCCGTAGACCAACGAACATCGTCAAAGACAAAGAACTCTGCTTCCGGGCCGAAATAGGCGGAGTCGCCGACGCCGGATGAGGCAAGATACGCTTCAGCCGCCTTTGCGGTGGTTCGTGGGTCGCGCCCATAAGGCTGGCCATTCGATGGTTCGAGAATATCGCAGAAGATCGCCAATGTCGGTTCGGCAAAAAACGGGTCGAGAACGGCTGACGACGCATCGGGCGACAGCACCATGTCGGACTCATTAATCGCTTTCCAGCCAGCGATAGAAGAGCCGTCAAACATCTGGCCTTCGGAGAAGAAATCTTCATCGACCATCGATTTATCGAAGGTCACATGCTGCCATTTGCCCTTAGGATCGGTGAAGCGGAGATCGACGAATTTGATGTTTTCGTCTTTAATGCGTTTTAGGACGGCGTCTGCACTCATGGGAGATATGCTCCTTAAAGGGTTTAATGGCGCGGTCGGCGCCTTTTGGCCGACCGGGCGGCGCGGCGATCGGCACAAAGGATGAGCAAAGATTCGCTAACCTGGCAAGAGTTTTATTGCAGTGCAGCAAGAACTGGGCGCGCTTTGAAGTTTGATTCTAATTTTCCGCACTATAGTAGCGCATCGTTGAATGATCCAGTGCAGGAGGCCTACAATTGAGGCGCATAAATTCGGTGCGTGATGGAAAAGCACAACAAGAATATCTGCTAAGGATGTCGTATCTATCATCGCTTCCTCGAGGAAACGGGACAAATCATTGAGCGCCAATGGTGATCATAAAGCGTTGCGCGTTTGGGTCCTGACTGACGGCAAGATCGGTGACAATGTCCAATGCACCGGGGTCGCCGCTGGGCTTACGCGAAAATTCGAAAAACGGGTGATTAAACCGCACGCACCCTGGGAGTGGATGGCGCCATGGGGCCCGATAGACCCGCGTGATGCGCCAACACAAAAGGCGAGCCCGATCAAGCCGCCCTTTCCGGATGTTCTGATTGCGTCTGGTCGCCGCGCGATACCCTATGCAAAAGCCATCAAGAAGGCGAGCGGCGGCAAAACCTTTGTCGTCATGATGAAAAACCCGCGCGTCAATCCACGCCATGCAGATCTTATCTGGGCGCCGTCTCACGATCGTCTCGACGGTGAGAACGTGATGACGACATTGACCTCGCCTCATGCGCTTGCCTTGTCGCTTCCGAAGGTGCGCGAAGCGCCAATTCCCGTGATCGCCAAACTGCCAAAGCCGATGCTTGGCGTTGTTCTGGGCGGTCCCAGCGGCGGCGCAAGATACGACAGCGACGGGGCGGCCCGCCTCTCCAAGAAAATCCTCGAAGCGAAGAAAGATTATGGATCCGTTGCGATTACGCCATCGCGGCGGACGCCGGCAGCATTTCTAACGCTGTTGCGTGAAGCCGTTTCGGATCGCGATGTCTTCGTTTGGGACGGTGAGGGGCCTAATCCGTATAATGATATATTGGCGCATGCTGCGGCGCTGATTATCGCTGCAGACTCTCATAATATGATGAGCGAGGCGGCAGCGACGCAAACCGGCGTTTATGCCTGGCGGCCCAATGGTCTTGCCAAGAAACTTTCCTGGTTTGTCGGCGAGCTGGAAGAGCTTGGCGCTGTGCGCATGATGGGTGAGCAAAAAATTGAGCCATTCCTTGCGGCGCCGATTGACGCCACGGCCGCGATTGTTGCGGAAATCAGGGCGCGTTTGGGCGCGTCGGCAGGTGCGGGACCTGCGAACATCTAATTACTTGCCGCTTACCAGCTTTTCCGGAAATGCCAGCTGCTCCCGGTCTCGCCAGTCCGTGGTGACATAATTGAGGATCAGGGATTTTCGCACACCGTTGATATCTCGTCCCTCAAACCCGTGATATGTATTGTCGCCGGGCACAAAGGCCATGGCGGTGTTCGGGGCGAAGGGCGAGCGCTTTACCCAGTTTTTTCCGTCGTCGTAAACATCTGTGCCAAGTTTATCATGACCATCGCCGTCTGACATGTAGATCAAAACCGTCAGGCGTTTGACGCCAAGATCGGTATGTGGCTCCAGCCAGAAGCCCGTAACATCTTGTGCGTGTTCGATGCGCAAAAACGTGCCTTCGAGGTCGGCGTCAAAAAACTCTTCGATGGCGCGCACCATTTTAGGCGCCTGAAACCCATGGGCGAGGGCGGCGAAGGCAGGAAATCGCTCAATATTTTCCTGGTCCACATAGTGGCGGGTATCATTATGGAGTTCGCGCTTTCCGGACACGCCGTCGAGCGCGGCCACCGGAAAAGAAACGCCCTGCAAGGCGTCAACAATGTCAGCGGGGAAAAGATTGCCTAAAAACCAATGTCGGTAAGGCGTTTCAAATCGTTCGGCCTTGGCGAGCGTGCTTGTAAAACTGTCGAATATTCGGTCCTCAGTGGACTTGGCGCTGCTCATTATAACGCCTGTGAGCCGGTTTCCCCGGTACGGATGCGGATGGCGTCGTCAACAGTGAGGATGAAAATCTTGCCGTCTCCGATCCGCCCGGAATGAGCGGCGTTTTTAATGGTCTCAACGGTGCGCTCGACCATGGCGTCATCTACCACAATCTCGATTTTCACCTTGGGAAGAAAATCCACGACATATTCTGCGCCGCGATAAAGCTCCGTGTGCCCCTTTTGACGGCCAAAGCCGCGAATATCGGTGACGGTCATGCCCTGAAGGCCGATTTCCTGAAGCGCCTCTTTGACATCGTCGAGTTTGAACGGTTTGATGATGGCTTCAATTTTTTTCATGGGTTGCCGCCTTGAGATATACAGTCTTAAAGAGCGCGAGCCCTTAAAGGTGTCAACCGTGGCGGAACTTATTCTTTTATCAGTCGAAGAGATGCGCAGCGCCGAAGCAGCGGCCATGAAAGCGGGTGTCTCCGGCGCGGGGCTGATGGAAACGGCGGGCGCAAAACTTGCCGAAGTCGCGATGCGCGCCTGGACTGAGCGCTCGGTCGTGGTGCTTTGCGGCCCCGGCAATAATGGCGGTGATGGTTTCGTCGCCGCCCGCAAGCTACGTGAGGCTGGTTGGCCGGTCAGCGTCGGGCTGTTTGGGGATCGCGGCGCCTTAAAAGGCGACTCCAAACTAATGGCTGACCTTTATGAGGGTGAGATCGCGCCAGCATCGACAGCCAATCTCGGCAATGCGGGGCTGATCATCGATGCGTTGTTTGGGACCGGGCTTTCCCGCCTGATCGACGGCGAGGCTAAGGCGTTGATCGATGCCGTCAACGCGCATCCGGCGCCGGTATTGGCGGCGGATATTCCGTCAGGTGTGCATGCGGATACCGGGGCCGTCTTGGGAGCTGCGGTGCAAGCGGCCCGAACTGTTACCTTCTTTCAGAAAAAAACCGGTCACCTCCTCTTTCCAGGACGCGCTTATTGCGCGGCTGTTGATGTCGTTGATATCGGCATTACCGACGAGCACGCGGCGCAAACCCGGCCGACGACGTTTGAGAATCATCCGGCGCTGTGGGGCGCCCAGCTGCGCCGGCCAACATGGCAGGAGCATAAATATCATCGCGGCTCTGTCTTTGCGGTTTCAGGTGGACCGTTCAACACTGGCGCGATCCGTCTGGCGGCGATGGGTGCGCTTCGGATCGGGGCAGGACTGGTTACTGTGCTCTCGTCTGAAGAAGCGGCGCGCATTCATGCTGCACAGTTGACGTCGATTATGGTGCGACCAGTAAAGGGCGTAAGCGATATCGCCGACAATTTGACCCCTGCGGATAAGTATCAAGTGGTTGGCATTATCGGGCCGGCGTCCGGCGTTGGCGGCGACACACGAAATAATGTGCTCGCTATCCTCAAGAGCGCCGCCGGCGCGGTGCTGGATGCAGATGCGCTCACCAGCTTCGCCGACGATCCGGCAATGCTGTTTTCGTCATTGCGAGGGGATGATGTGTTGACGCCCCATAGCGGCGAGTTTGTGCGATTATTTGGCGACATCGATCCCGTCGCCGGCAAACTTGCGGCGACGCGCGCCGCCGCAAAAAAGGCAGGCGCTGTTGTTGTGTTAAAAGGTCCCGACACAATTGTCGCGGCGCCGGACGGGCGCGCCAGCATCAACGTCAATGCACCGCCAGAACTGGCGACCGCCGGGTCGGGCGACGTGCTTGCCGGTTTTATTGCCGGCCTTCGCGCTCAAGGGATGGGCGGCTTTGAAGCGGCTTGCGCAGGGGTTTGGTTTCACGGTGCGGTCGGACAGGCGGTTGGGCCGGGACTTATCGCGGAGGATTTGCCAAAGGCCGTCCCCACCGTTTTTCGATCACTTTTTGCGCCGGATGAGCGCCAATCCGAGGGCGCGCCGGAAGATGCTGCAAGGTGAGGAGCGTTCTTATTCGTGCCGGGGCGCTTGGTGACGCTGTCGGTATTAACGAGGTCTATAACCCGTTTATTCGCGCGAGTGCGGCAACCTTTGAAACCGAAGAATATGATACGCCCGGCCGCCAGGCGTGGCTGAAAGCGCGCGCCGCCAATTCCCGACTGCCGGTCGTGGTTGCTGAAGGCGCGAATGGGCGGCTATTGGGCTTCGCCAGCGCCAGCCCGTTTGACCCTCGCGGCGGCTATCAGACATCTACAAAACTATCGGTCTTTGTCTGTCCCGACGCTTATGGCGCCGGGCTTGGCCGGCAACTTTATGAAGCCTTGTTCAGAGCGCTGGCTTCAACTGACCTTCACCGCGCCTATGCGCTGATTGTCCCGCCAAACCCGGCCTCCGTCGCCCTTCATGAAGCCTTTGGTTTTGCCCATATCTCGACATTAAATGAGGTTGGGCGCAAATTCGGCCGCTTCTACGATGTTATGTGGTTCGAAAAACACCTCTGACTGCTCGACAGGGGCGGATTGTCTGCTATAGAAGCCGCCGGATTTAAGGGGTCGCTGCTTAGCTGCGGCCCGTTTCGTATTTGAGCGTTTGCTCAAGTTTGCGGATGTGGCGGAACTGGTAGACGCACCAGATTTAGGTTCTGGCGCCGAGAGGCGTGGAGGTTCGAGTCCTCTCATCCGCACCACTTATTGGCTCCGGCAACGTGCTGGCGCGAGACGATAGACAGAGATATGCGGCCTCAGCGGTTCGCCAAAGGACGACAGGAAAGATAATGGAAGTTACGGAAAAAAGCGCTGAAGGACTTGATCGACGGTTTCTCGTCAAAGTACCGGCGGCAGAGCTTGACGAAAAGCTGGTTGCACGGCTGCAGAATCTGAAAGGCCAAGTGCACCTAAAAGGCTTCCGCAAAGGTAAGGCGCCGGTTTCGTTCCTGAAAAAGATGTACGGCAAAGGCGTGATGGGCGAGATCGTCCAGGAGATCGTTGCCGAGACATCGCAAAAAGCCTTTACTGACCGCGATCTTCTGCCCGCAACATCGCCGCATCCGCATTTCCATTCTGACATGGATGAAGTTATCGCCGGCAATGCAGATCTTGAATATGATGTCCACGCTGAAATCCTGCCGACATTTGAGCCTGCCGATGTTTCTGAGTTGTCATTGACGCGGCCGGTCGCGGATATTCCTGACGAAGATCTCGACGAAGCGATCCAGCGCATTGCCGATCAGCAAACGTCTTATAAAGCCAAAGCCAAGACCGCGAAGGCAAAAGACAAGGACCAGGTTGTCATTGATTTTCTCGGTAAAATTAATGGCGAGCCGTTTGAAGGCGGAAAAGGCGACGGCTTTGACCTTGTAATAGGCTCCGATCAGTTCATTCCTGGTTTTGAAGAACAACTTATCGGCGCAAAAACTGGCGATGACGTCGAAGTGAAAGTGTCGTTTCCGGAAGACTATCACGCGAAAGATCTCGCCGGCAAAGAGGCGGTCTTTGACGTTAAAGTTACTGAAGTCAAAGGGCCTGAGAAGGTCGAAATTGACGATGAGCTCGCCAAAAAGGTTGGGCTTGAAAGCCTTGATGATCTAAAAACCCGGGTCAAAGAACGCATTGAAACTGATTACAATCAGCTCTCACGCGCACATGTTAAGCGCTCGCTCCTCGATAAACTTGACGAGGCGCATGACTTTGAACTGCCAAAAGGGATGGTTGATCAGGAATTCGATCAAATCTGGCAGCAAGTGCAATCCGCTGAGCTTGATGACGAAGACAAGGACAAATCTGAAGACGAGCTGAAAGAAGAATACCGCAAAATTGCTGAACGCCGCGTTCGCTTGGGCTTGGTGCTGGCCGAGATTGGTAAACGCGCCGAGGTGCAGGTGCCGCAGGAAGACCTGCAACGGGAAATGATCAATATGGCGCGCGCCTATCCGGGTCAGGAAAAAGAAGTTCTGGAATTTTACCAGAAGAATCCAGCCGCGGTTCAGCAGCTTCGCGCCCCATTGTTTGAAGAGCGTGTCGTTGATCACATCCTCGAGAAAGCAAAGGTTGAAGACAAGAAGGTGTCCAAAGAAAAATTAATGGAAGACCCAGATGGGGACGATCCTGCGGCGTAATTCCTTGATTGGACTTGGGAATAGGAAGCGGGTCGCTGAATTTAGCGGCCCGTTTCTTTCTCGAGATGGATTTTTCCGCAACGTCTCGCGGCTCAATCTTTGCGAAGCAGGCATGACTTAAGGTCGCTTTGGAACAAAATCTTGCATTTTCAAGAGAATAACCCTCGCTTAAGCGGACCGCAGTAGAGTGCAAGAATTAGGGCTGGCGTCAGGCGCAACAGCCCCCATGTTAAGAATCGCGATTAACGAATAAAATGCGTCTGGCTTGGGCGCTGGGATAAAGAGGAAGTCGATGAAAGACCCCCACGATATTTATATGAACACGCTCGTGCCCATGGTGGTGGAGCAATCTAGCCGCGGCGAGCGCGCTTTTGACATTTATTCACGGCTATTGAAGGAGCGGATTATTTTCCTCTCCGGACCGGTCCATGACGGCGTTTCGACGCTGGTTGTCGCCCAATTGCTGTTCCTTGAGGCTGATAATCCCAAAAAAGAGATCGCGTTATACATTAACTCCCCAGGCGGGTCGGTCTCTGCTGGTCTCGCGATGTACGACACGATGCGCTATATCCGTCCGGCGGTTTCGACCATGTGTATCGGTATGGCGGCGTCGATGGGCTCGCTTTTGCTAGCGGCTGGTGAGAAAGAGTTGCGGTTTTCGCTGCCAAATTCCCGGATCATGGTGCACCAGCCCTCAGGCGGTTTTCAGGGCCAGGCGTCCGATATTGAGCGCCACGCGCAAGATATCATTAAACTGAAACGCCGGATGAACGAGATTTACGTCGAACAAACCGGGCAATCCTATGAAACCATTGAGAAAACGCTAGATCGGGACCACTTCATGACCCCGGAAGAGGCGGTTGAATTCGGATTGATCGACAAAGTATTGGCAACCAGAGGCTTGGCGGACGAGTCTGAGGACTAAAATTCACCAGTTTCGTTTACGACAATCAGAAATGGTTTCTTGATTGGACCGGGCGGATTATGGTCGAATATATAAAAATAACTGGATTGTGGCGCCCTTCGTGCACCATTTCCGGCTAAATTCGCGGTTTCGCCTCAGCGCCAATTATGCTGGGTTAGGGCCGCGGACAAAAAATGGGCGCTGGCAAGGAGTTCTAGAGTAGTGAGCAAAATCGGCGGAAAAAGCGGCAGTGATGGGAAAAACACCCTCTACTGTTCATTTTGCGGCAAGAGTCAGCATGAAGTCAGAAAGCTGATTGCCGGGCCGACTGTATTCATCTGTGATGAATGCGTTGAGCTGTGCATGGATATTATCCGTGAGGAATCAAAATCGTCCCTCGTCAAAGCTGGAGACGGCGTGCCGAGCCCTCAACAAATTCACAAAGTTCTTGACGATTACGTTATCGGTCAGGCGCAAGCCAAACGTGTTCTCGCGGTGGCGGTCCACAATCATTACAAACGCCTTAACCATGCGGCTAAGAACAACGACGTTGAACTTGCAAAATCAAATATCCTGCTGATCGGTCCGACCGGTTCAGGTAAGACGCTGTTGGCGCAAACGCTGGCGCGTATCCTTGATGTGCCGTTCACGATGGCGGATGCGACTACCCTTACCGAGGCTGGTTATGTTGGTGAGGATGTTGAAAATATTATCCTCAAGCTTCTTCAATCTGCTGACTATAATGTTGAGCGTGCGCAGCGCGGTATCGTTTATATTGACGAAGTCGATAAAATTTCCCGCAAGTCCGACAACCCGTCAATCACGCGCGATGTCTCCGGCGAAGGCGTGCAGCAAGCGCTATTGAAGATCATGGAGGGCACGGTTGCTTCCGTTCCTCCCCAGGGTGGTCGCAAGCATCCGCAACAGGAGTTCCTGCAGGTTGATACGACGAACATTTTGTTTATCGTTGGCGGCGCCTTTGCCGGGCTTGAAAAAGTCATCAACAGCCGTGGCCAGGGATCGTCGATTGGCTTTGGCGCCGACGTGAAAAATGTTGATGATCGCCGTATCGGCGCCATCCTTCAGGAAGTCGAACCAGAAGACCTCTTGCGCTTCGGTCTGATCCCCGAATTTGTCGGTCGTCTGCCAGTGATAGCGACATTGGAAGACCTCGACGAAGAGGCGTTGGTGCAAATTCTGACATTGCCGAAAAACGCTCTCGTCAAACAGTATCAGCGCCTATTTGAGATGGAAGACGTCAAGCTCACTTTTACCGAGGACGCAAAGGTGGGTATCGCGAAAAGGGCGATCCTCAGGAAAACCGGCGCCCGCGGCCTGCGTTCGATCATGGAAGGCATCCTGCTGGACTCGATGTTCGACCTGCCAACGCTTGAAGGCGTCGTCGAGGTCGTCGTCAATGGCGAAGTGGTCGAAGGCAACGCCAAGCCACTTCATATCTATGCCGACCGGGATGAAGAGCCGGTTGAGGCCGACGCCAGCGCCTAAGTCATTGGTTTTCCTCATAGGCGCGCCACGCCTTGAAAACCGGTCAAATAGCGCCACATTATATTTCTATCCGCCGCCGCTTGATTAAGCGGCGGTTTGGCGTCTTAAGGGCGTGTTTGCTTTGGGAGCGTATTATCCCCAGGCCATTGCGCGTCCGCCCGAACCGCCGCCCAATGGGACGGATAGATTTTGTGATCTCGGCGAGGCGCCATGCACCTTTGGGCCTCGCTTCTTGAGGAGCCGATATGAGTGACCCCGTTAAGAGTGATAATGTAATTTATCCCGTTCTGCCGCTGCGAGACATAGTTGTGTTTCCGGGCATGATCGTGCCGCTGTTTGTTGGCCGCGAAAAATCTGTGAACGCGCTCGAAAACGTCATGCAGAATGACAAGAAAATTTTGTTGGCGGCGCAGAAAGATGCTGGCGACGACGATCCAAAGATTGATGAAATTTATGATGTCGGCGTCATCGCGTCTGTCCTGCAGCTTTTAAAATTACCCGACGGTACGGTGAAAGTGTTGGTCGAGGGTGAGGCGCGCGCGCGCGTAGAGGACTATGCGCGCACTGACGATTATTTTGAGGCTGAAGCAAGCTTCATTGAAGAAGAAGCCGCCGAAGACACAGAAATTGAGGCGCTTTCTCGGTCAGTCATTGGACAGTTTGAAGCGTACGTAAAACTAAACAAACGAGTGCCGCCGGAAGTGATCGTCTCGATCAATCAGATTGATGATTATGCAAAGCTTGCAGACACCGTCGCCTCACATCTCAACATAAAGCTTTCCGAAAAACAGGAACTCCTCGAAATCACTGGCGTGTCAGAGCGCCTGGAGCGCGTCTACGCGCTGATGGAAGGGGAGATGAGCGTTCTTCAGGTCGAGAAGAAAATCCGTAATCGCGTCAAGCGCCAGATGGAAAAGACCCAGCGCGAGTACTATCTCAACGAGCAAATGAAAGCGATCCAGAAGGAACTCGGCGAGGGCGATGATGGCCGGGACGAGCTTTCCGAACTCGAAGAAAAAATCGCCAAGACCAAGCTTTCCAAGGAAGCGCGCACAAAAGCTGACGGCGAGCTTAAAAAGCTCCGCCAGATGTCACCAATGTCGGCAGAGTCGACTGTTGTGCGAAATTATCTCGACTGGATCACCTCGATCCCGTGGAACAGCCGCTCGAAGGTCAAGGGCGATCTCGCCAAGGCGGAAAAAACACTTGATGCGGACCATTATGGGCTCGAGAAAGTCAAAGAACGCATCGTCGAATATCTCGCCGTCCAAAAACGGATGAACAAGCTCAAGGGCCCGATCCTTTGTCTCGTCGGGCCGCCGGGCGTTGGTAAGACGTCTCTCGGCAAATCGATTGCAAGCGCTACAGGCCGCGAATTTGTGCGGGTTTCCCTTGGCGGCGTGCGCGATGAAGCGGAGATCCGCGGCCATCGCCGGACCTATATTGGGTCTATGCCCGGCAAAATTATTCAGTCGATGAAAAAAGCAAAAAAATCCAACCCGCTTTTCCTTCTCGATGAGATCGACAAAATGGGCCAGGACTTTCGCGGCGATCCCGCATCGGCGCTGCTCGAGGTGTTGGACCCGGAACAGAACAGCACGTTCCAGGATCACTATCTGGAAGTCGATTACGATCTTTCCGACGTCATGTTTATCACGACAGCCAATAGTCTCAACATGCCGCAACCATTGTTGGATCGGATGGAGATCATTCGTATTCCGGGGTATACGGAAGATGAAAAAGTTGAGATTGCGCGTCGCCACCTCATTCCGAAGCTGATGGAAAATCATGGGCTCAAGGAAGAGGAATGGTCGATTACCGAAAAGGGTCTCTATAAGCTGATCCGTCGTTACACGCGTGAAGCGGGCGTGCGCAACCTTGAGCGAGAGTTGGCGCGTCTCGCGCGCAAAGCAGTCCGCGATCTTGAAACCGGCAAGTCATCGAAGGTTGCCGTCGACACTGACAATCTCAGCGACTTTGCCGGCGTACCGAAGCATCGCTATGGCGAAATCGACGGTGAAGATCAGGTTGGTATTGTGACCGGGCTTGCGTGGACGTCTGTTGGCGGTGATATTCTGACAATTGAAGCTGTCAAGATGTCGGGTAAGGGCCGGATGACTCCGACGGGCAACTTGAAAGAGGTGATGAAGGAATCTGTCTCTGCTGCGTCGTCCTACGTTCGAAGCCGCGCAACCGAGTTTGGCATTGAGCCGACGGTGTTTGAGAAAACCGACATTCACATTCATGTTCCGGAAGGCGCAACGCCAAAAGACGGGCCTTCCGCAGGCGTTGCGATGGCGACAGCGATCGTCTCGGTTCTCACCGGCGTGCCGATCCACAAAGATATCGCCATGACTGGCGAAATTTCCTTGCGCGGCAGGGTTCTTGCGATCGGAGGGTTAAAGGAAAAGCTGCTCGCGGCATTACGGGCTGGCACGAAGACCGTGCTGATACCGGATGAGAACGAGAAAGACCTCGCCGACATCCCCGATAACGTCAAAGAAGGGCTGAAGATCATTCCGGTGTCGACGGTCGATGAGGTGCTGGCCCACGCCCTGACCAAAAAGTTGTCGCCAATTGAGTGGACCGAACCAGTTGCGCCGCCGGCAAGCGATGCTGATGGCGATGAGCCGGTGATGACCCACTAACGCGATCACTAAACGCAAGAGTATAAAGCGCGACGCCATGCCCGGCGGTCGCGCCTTTTTTCTTGGGCCTCCAGTGGCATAGATAGGCGATGTGGACATTCCTGACGCTATAACCCCTGCTGATCAGTGCAAGCTCATGGATGAGTTGCGCGAAGGAATCGACCGCCTTGACCGGATTTTGGTCAGGTTGATTGCTGAACGGCAGGGCTATATCGAGGCGGCCGGGCGGATCAAACCACGCAAAGATGACGTCCGGCTGGAGTGGCGAATTGAGGATGTGGTGGCCAAAGTCCTCGCAGAAGCGGAGAAACAGGGGCTTTCAAAACGAATCGCTGAACCTGTTTGGCGCGAGATGATCGACCGTTGCATCGCGCATGAGCATGAAATCTGGGCTTTTGAGCACGCTCCGGCCGTAATTAAAAAATCTTGAATTTCAATGGGTTAACTGCCCTGTGGAAAGGAAACCCTTATTTTAAGCCATTTTTCCTTGGCACAGCCTGATTTTGCGCGCGATAAACCTAGGGAGGTAACGGATTTTCCCATTCCCAACAGCTACACAGAAAGGGTGGAGGAATGAATAAGAACGAATTCATCGATAAAGTCGCCGACTTGGCGGATATGAGCAAAGCGGACGCAACGCGCGCCGTAGACGCTGTGCTCGATTCTATTACTAATGCGCTCAAAGCGCGTGACGATGTGCGCCTTGTCGGTTTTGGCACATTCTCAGCCGCTGACCGCAAGGCTCGCGAAGGTCGAAATCCGCGGACTGGTGAAACCATCCAGATTCCGGCTTCAGTTCAGCCTAAATTCTCGGCCGGCAAAGGCCTTAAGGATGCGTTGAACTAGCGCCTCTATCTATCTTACCAAAAACCGGCGGCGCTGAAACGCGCCGCCGGTTTTTTGTTGTGTCCTGTTCGCCGCATTTAGCTCATTGGAGCTTGCGGGCAGCGCTTGGCCGCGCTAGGAAACGCGCCTCATTCGCGCCGAACGTGCGGAACCTTTGAGACCGGGCGGTTAGCTCAGCTGGTAGAGCATCTCGTTTACACCGAGAGGGTCGGCGGTTCGAACCCGTCACCGCCCACCACGTAGTCCGTTGTTATATCTCGCTATTTCAATTTTTGCATTTGAGGTTCGAACTCTCGACCCTTTCGAGGAGGCGGCTTACTCAGTGTAGAGATAAAATTCGGAGAAAT
>JAJFGC010000130.1 GCA_021776345.1 Hyphococcus sp.
ACACCAACTGGCGCGAACATCTGCAGACGCTTGATCATCTACGGTCCGTAATCTGGCTGCGCGGCCACGGCCAACGCGATCCCGTCAACGAGTTCAAGACCGAAGCCTTCACCCTGTTTGAAGCGCTTCTTGATGACTTGCGCCGAGATGTGACGCGGATGTTGATGAATGTACAAGTGCGCGGGCCAGAACCGGTGGCGCCGCAACGCCCGACTATTCCGATGACAGAAACCCATACCAATCCGCTTACCGGCGAGAATGAAATGGCGCCGCTCGATGCGGCAAGACTACGCCAGCAAGGCAGCGCTGCGGGCCTTCCCCCGCTTGCTGCACGAAGTGCTGCGCAGCAAATCGATCCCAACAATCCAGAGACCTGGGGCCGCGTGCAGCGCAATGCGCCCTGCCCGTGCGGGTCAGGTAAAAAATACAAGCAATGTCACGGGTCGATTTAAACGGGCGCCGGTAACGCCGCCATTGTTAACACGAACGACGTTTTCTCAGCATAAACCTTATTATGAAGCCGTTTATGAGAACATAAGCGACGGCCATCCATTGCGCGACGTCATCGCCCCAGATTGAATCCGCAAGAAACATCGCAAAACCCCAAAACAGCGCAAAGAGAATAAGATAGACGGCGTTGCGCATGGCTGATGTACGGTCACCCATAAAAGCCTCCCCGGCATGGCGCCGCGCAAGGCGGCTTTGATCTCCGGATCGGATAGTGCGTCGAGCCCGATGGCCAATTCGTTGCGAATATCGCGCGGCGCTTGATCATTCATGAGCGCCAGCTCAACAAGCTTGCCATAAGCGCCGACTGCATCGTTAAACGCCGCTTCGTCCTCGCCCCAATCGGCCGTCGCATCAACCGAATGAAGCCGCACGCGCCCGCGGAGTTTTAGCTCACGCGCGTCTGACCGCGCTTTGTGATACAAATAGAAGTGTAGGTTTTGCCAAGAGTTGATATGGAACTCGAAATGACCTTCAGGACTTGCAACCGCCGTATGGCCTTACGCAATAACGCCGCCAGAAAACTTCAGTGTAATTATTGCAGCGATGGCGACGTAAAGCACATGAAGTCTTTTCATCTTGAGACCGCCTAATGCTACGGTGTCATCGAAATGTTACGCCCTAATCCGCCGCCTCTTCAATCAGTTTTTGCAACTTAAACGCCGCCGGCAGGCCGGAATCGCGTATCCGTGTGAGAATGGCGCTTCTTGACGGGTCGGCTTTTACGCCGTCGCGGACGACCGCGCCGAACCCATCAAGTCGACAGCTGGTAATCCACTCGCGCAAGGGCTTGTCTTGCGACCATGTGATTTGATTAGTCATATTGCCCAAGGTGGACGCCATCCACTGGGTTGGGTTGTCGGCAAGAATTACCGGCGTACACAGACGGTTTTTTTCTTCTTCCGTGTCATAAGTCGCTTCAACATGGGCAGCCAAGGCGGCGCTGAAGGTGAGGTTTGGCGAGCGCAACGACTGCAAGGTGATCGTGGCGCCATCAAAGATTGGTTGAGATGCCCCTGAAAACGCAACCGCCGTCGCCGTGCAATCAATGTAGAGCGTATCCGGATCAGCCGGAATTTCGGCGCCATTTTGCATGATCAATCTGTCCGGCTCGATGCGCTCAACGCGCCCCTCACGGATGACGTCATTGATGCGGCGGAGTTGATCGACTTCGCCCAGAGAGATGGTCGCGTAATGGAACATTTCTGGCTTGACGCTCTCGTCGATACGCACCATCGAACCAGTCGCCTCAAGCCGGTCAAACAAATCATCAACCGATGTCGCGGCGGCCATCGCCTCCATCTGTGTTGCGAAGGCGCCAATCGCCTGATCAAAAAACTCGACACTCGGCTGTGTTGTTTCGCGGTTGATCAACCAGGAATCACGCGGGCAAATCCACCGCACATTTTCGGGGTCCGCGCCATTGTCCATCAACCAGACACCGGTATCCATGCCGGTTTTGCCGGCGCCGACAATCGTGAAACGGCAAAAGTCGGCAGCGCGGATCGGCAATTCATTCGGCGTAATGCAGGCGACGCCATCCGCCACTGCGTATTTTCTTTTGTGGGTGGAAGGCACAGAGGTTTTAAAAAATGTGCCATCGACTGTTTTGTGCCGGACCGAAACTTCATGTTCCGCCCCTGACAAGAGGGACTGAAAACGCCCCTCTCCGACATAATCGCACATCGGGAAATAGCGAACCCGGCCCGATGATAAAAAATGTTCACGCATCACCTGTTCGAAATAGCTGGAAACTTCCGCGCCCGAGGCAAGCTCGAAATAGCCTTTGTTCGAGCCGGTCTTATCTATACGCCGCGTCCCCAATTCCCGCGAGGCGACACCATAGAAGGCGGACGGCTGGTGGAGCCGGACAAAGGGGTACGCATCGTTCCAATGTCCGCCGGGCATGTGATGGCGATCGACCATGATGATGTCAGCGTCGGTTTCCGTCAGCAGCGTATCGACAAACGCCATGCCAACGGCGCCAGCGCCGATCACGAGATAATCTGTTTCCAACTGGTTGATGGTGTTTCTCCGAGGGCAAAAAATGCGCGCGACTTTTTTGCCGCTTGAGCGCCCACCATACTGAAATAGACCGGCGCTACAATTTGCTTGAGCAGCATCGGATCGCGCCTGACGTCACTCCCACCAGTAAGGCGCCCGAGCGGCGGCGCCCGTCACCTCTTCATTCATCGTCTCGGCATTATAGAGCCGGCCACCAAGCATAACATGGCTGATATCATCCGAGTTCTGAATATCGGCAAGCGGGTCCGCGTTCAGCACCACAAGGTCGGCGAGTTTGCCGTCCTCCAGCGAGCCGATGTCATTTGCAAACCCCAAATGCGTCGCCGGGGTAATCGTCGCCGCTTTCAGCGCCTGCAACGGGCTCATGCCGCCGCGCACGAACGACCAAAGCTCCCAATGCGCCGCGAGGCCCTGTTGCTGACCATGGGCGCCGATGGACACCATAACGCCGCGTTCAGACAACGCTTTTGCCGTTGCGGCGCTGACCTGATCGACAAAGTCATCTTCCGGCGCCGTTTGCCGACGCACGGAACCGGCCTCGAGAAGACGCGGCGGCGCATGTTTGGAAAGCAACGGATGCTCCCAGACATTCATCGCCTGGCGCCAATAGCTGTCACCGGAGAGGCCGCCATAGGTCACAACTAAAGTCGGCGTATAACCAACTTTCGTGCCAGAATAAAAACTCAACACATCTTCGTAGAGCGTTGATTGCGGCAGGTTATGTTCGATGCCTGTATTGCCATCGGCAACCATGGCGAGGTCCATGTGAAAGAGCGACCCGCCTTCGGCGACGACCGCGATGTTTTCCTCGATCGCCGCCGCCACAACTTGCTGACGCTGGTCACGGCGCGGTTGATTATAATTTTTGATCGAATGGGCGCCTTGTCGCTTAAGGCGCCGCACATGGTTGAGGGCGTCTTCTTTGTTGTCAATCGCCGCAAAATAGCCAGGCGCTTTCGCGCCATAGACAATCTCGCCGGTGGAGAACAAACGCGGCGCCAGCAATAGCCCGGCCCGCTGATATTCCGATGCCGAAAAGATGTGGCTGGCGACGTTTGACGGATCGTGCACAGTCGTCACGCCAAGCGCCAGATGCGCGATCGCCGACCAGTTTTGTTGCGGGATAATATCGTCGGACGCCTGGGCGCCGTGGGCATGCGCATCGATCATGCCGGGCATGATCGTCTTGCCCGCAACGTCAACCTTGCGGGCGCCCGCGGGCACGGAAACATCCGCCGCCGCGCCAATGGCGGTGATGCGGTCGCCATTGATGACGATGACGCCATTGTCGATGACGCCGCCATCATCGCCGCCCATGGTGATAATTTTTGCGCCAATGAGCGCCGTGACGCCCGCTGGTTTGCTGGCGTTGACAGACATTGAAAGATCAACGCCTGGTTCGGGTGGTTCGTAACCCTCGCCTTCATCGTCTTCGCCCTTGGGGAGGGACGCCAGCATGTCGCCGACACGCGCCGTAAACAGCGACGACCCAAGCGACCAGTTCAACGCCTCACCTGACCAGTTCATATAGGTTGCCCCGACGCCGCTGGCTTTGGCGACAGGGACTGCAGATGCAGATTTTCCCGCGCCAATTTTTTGTGGGCCCGCCGTCATCGGCATCACATAGGCGCTATAGTTTTCTGCAAACGCCAGATGACGGCCCGATGGCGCCACCTGATATTCGGCAATGAGATCGCCAGCGGCATGATCGCGGCTGTCCTCGCCGCTGAAATCGACGCTGACCAGTGTTGCTGTGTCGCCATCAAAAATTGTCATGAACACCCGGTCATTAGCGGCGCCAAAATGCGGCGTGCTGCCGGAGTTTGTGATGCGCGTCGCCTTTCCCCCGCCCGACGCAATGCGGTAAACGCCCGGCGCCTCTGACCATTCGCGGTCGGTGAGATATCCGCCGCTGCCTTTTTCAAACACGATGGTTTGGCCGTCTGGTGAAAGGCGCGGCCGGCGATAATGCCCGGGCTCGCGCGTCACCGCTTTACCCGAACCGCCGCCTGCATTGACAATGCGGATCGTGCCGAGATTTTGATCGTTCCACGACACATACACAATGCGTCGCCCGTCTCTGGACCATGAAGGAAACAATTCCCGATCATTGCCGCTGCGCGTGAGACGCTTCGGCGCGCCGTTTGGCAGCGCTTTGGTGTAAAGCTTGCCGAGCGACTCGAAGACAACGGTGCGCCCGTCTGGCGAAACGCTGGCAAAGCGCGGCATCGTGGTTTTGAACGTCGCCGGCGCCACATCAACGCTTGGCCGCGGCGGATCGATGACCGCGCGCGTGTCGTTGACTGAAAACGGAATAACGGAAGATGCACCGCTCGCTACATTTAACTTGCGGATTTTGCCGCCGGCCCAAAAAACAAGCGACTTTGAATCCGGCGTCCAATCCATATTCGGGTAGACGCCATGGACTGCCCAGACCTCTTGCAGGTCCTGATCAAGATCATCATAGATCTTGCGCTCGGCGCCGGAGCGCAAATCCTTTAAATAAAGTTTCGACTTTGCCCGTTCGCGGCGAACAAACGCCATATATCGTCCGTCCGGCGATGGCGCGGGACGCACCGATCCGCCAGCGCCGGAAACGGCGGTTTCGATCTCCCCGGTCGCCATTTCATAGCGTTTGATGTTGAAAAGATCGGTGTTGGAATCCTGCGCATAAATGAACTGCGTGCCCGATGTGATATTCTGGGTGTAATAAATATATTTTCCGTCTGCGGAGTATATCGGCTCTCCCAGCTCTTTTTGATGGGTTTCGCTGGGGCGCGCCACAAGCTTGACGCCATCGCCGCCGGACACATGATAAAGCCAGATCTCGCCGGCGCCGAGGGAGCGTTGCGTGGTGAAATGTTTTCGCGCCGCAATGTAGTCACCCTCCGGAGACCAGGTTGCATTGTTTAATAGGCGAAAACTTTCCTTGGTGACTTGCCGTTTGTCGCCGCCATCGGCGTTCATGATCCAGATATTGTCGCCGCCGCCGCGATCGGAGGTAAAGGCGATCTTGGACCCGTCCGGCGAAAAGCGCGGTTGCATTTCCCAGGGAAGACCGCTGGCGATTGGCGTCGCCGCCCCGCCCGCCATCGGCAGGGTATAAATGTCGCCAAGAAGATCAAACGCGATGGTGCGCCCGTTGGGGCTTACATCGAGGCTCATCCACGTGCCTTCATCGACATTGATCGCCACGTCACGGGTTTCCAGCGGCGGCGCCGCCACATCCCATTTTTCTTCCTTAGCCTCGTCTTCGGAAAATGCCTGCCCCGGAATCAGTAGTGACGCGGCCATCACCGCGGTGAGAATGCGAACCGTCATATCGATACCCCTCGAATTGATTTTGGGGGACCGTAATGGGTTCGCCGCCTCACGCCAAGGCGACTCAAATACACGGTTGAAACAGGAGTCCACCCCACAACCCAGAGAGGGTATTGTTCAATATTTCCTATATTCGGTCGAAGGTTATCGACCACTTCGCCAGGCGCCTTAAACTTCTCCATGTCATCAAAATAAGAAAGGCGTCTCAATGAGCGTTCAGCACTTCACCCACCCAGGCAGGGACGATTTCGGTCGCCGGGCCATAACGGCTATCGGTGAACAGATGCGCATTTTCGGACGGCTCAAGATTGAGCTCGGTTGCGGCGACGCCTGCGCTGCGCGCATCGGCGACGAATCCGGCGGCAGGATAGACCGACCCCGACGTGCCGACAGAAATAAAGAGATCGGCCGCCGCAATCGCATCCAGCGCTTCATCCATAAAGCGCGGCATTTCCCCAAACCAAACCACATGAGGGCGCATGCCGCCTGGCTGGCTGCAGGCGACACAAATGCTTTCAACCGAAAGATCACCGTCGCATTTGCGCACATCGCCGCAAACAGCGCATTCCGACTTCGACAGTTCGCCATGCATATGCAGAAGATTTTTCGAGCCGCCACGCTCATGAAGGTCATCAACGTTCTGCGTGACCAGAGTCAGTTGCCCGCCGCTCTTTTCAATACCTGCTTCAAGCTTGCCAAGCGCAAAGTGCGCCGCGTTTGGAGACACACCGGAAAGGCCGCGGCGCCTGTTATTATAAAATTCGTGAACCAATGCCGGATTGGCGGCGAAGCCTTCCGGCGTCGCCACCTCCCGGTAGTCATATTTCGCCCAGACACCATCGGCGTCACGAAAGGTCGCAACACCAGACTCAGCCGAGACGCCCGAGCCCGTCAAAACAACGATGTTTTTCGGGCTCATCATTCAGGGTTGCGGCACGGCGAGAAAATCGGCCTTGCCAATCTCGACGCCGAGATGGCGAAGGATGAGGTAAGACGCCGTCACATGGAAATAGAGATTTGGCAAAATAAAATTCTGCACATAGGCGCGCCGTGGCAAGGTCATCTCACGGTCGGGACCGACTGGAAAAGTAATCGACGCATCGGGTTCAGCATCGATCGCCTCTTCGGAGAGATCCTTGATAAAGGCATGCGCCCTGGAAATGCGTGCGCGCAGATCGGCAAAACTTGTTTCATCATCGGCAAGGTTCGGAAGATCCGCCCCAGCAACCCGGGAGAGCGCCCGCGCCGGAAGCTCGGTGGCAATGCGCACCTGGCGAATCAGCGGCAGCATATCGGGCGCCAAGCGCGAATTGAGGTAGACTTCTTCTTCCACCCCTTTGGCCTTGGCGGCAGCGGCGGCTTTTTCCAGAACACCGTCAAGGCCGCGGAACATCTGGTCAATCGCCGTATTGGCGAGAGAAGACAAAGTAACATTCATTCGACGATACCTTTTTTTTCGAGCGCCCAATTGCGCTCTAAGCTACATAGACGTTCTAAATAGGTCTAATATGACACAATACCAACGCCTGCACGGAAACTGTTGATGAAACGAATTCTCTTTGTCTGTCTTGGCAATATTTGCCGCTCACCCGCCGCTGAGGGTGTGCTTCGCGCGAAGGCGCGTGATCGCGGGCTCAAGGTTTACATCGATAGCGCCGGCACCGGCGCCTGGCATGTCGGCGATCCGCCGGATGCGCGCATGATTAAAACCGCGAGGAAACGAAAAATTGATATCGCCCAGCAGCGCGCCCGCAAGGTCGATATCGCCGACTTTTATGAGTTTGATTATCTCCTGGCGATGGACCTTTCCAACCATACGGACCTCCTCGATCTCGCGCCGCCAAACCGAACCGC
>JAJFGC010000014.1 GCA_021776345.1 Hyphococcus sp.
CCGGCGGAATGATCAGCGTCATTCGGCCTTTGGGATCGCGCAGGATCGCAAGAAGTTCCTTTATGATGAGTGAGTAGATGCGCCGCCACATATCAATCAATCCGTTTCGGCGTTGCGAAATAGGTTAAAGCCAAAAACAGGACGCCAATCGCGACCATGTTTCGAATAGCGGGAAACAACAATGACCAGGTGTCCCCGGCCAGAAACAGTGTCTGCAAGCTTGTAACGAAGTAGCGTGCCGGAATGATCGTTGTGATGGCCCTGATTGGCGCCGGCATTGAGCTGATTTCAAAAACAAATCCCGAGAGCAGTGTTGCAGGGAGGAATCCCGTAAAAAGCGCGAGCTGAGAGGCGACAAACTGGTTTTTTGTGGCCGCCGAGATCAACAAGCCCTGACCGTGGGCCGGGTGCTGGAATGCGGCTGCGACAGCGCCATGCGCCAATAAAGATCCGCGAAAAGGAACGCCAAAAACGAAAACGGCCGCAATTGCACAAAGGGTCAGCGAGCTCATTCCCAAAGCGAAATACGGCACGATCTTCGACAGCAGCAATTCAATGCGGCTGACTGGCGTCGCGAGTACGGCCTCCATCGTGCCGCGTTCCCACTCGCGCGCAATCACCAGCGCCGTGAGCAACGTTCCAATGATCGTCATAACGACCGCGGTCGATCCAGGAACAAGGTTATACCGGCTTGTTAGTTCGGCGTTAAACCAGAAGCGCGGCTGACTTTCGATGCTCGCCGGGGGGGCTTGTCCCGTGTCTCTAAGGTATTTGTTCTGCCAAACCGCGTAAACGCCGCGGGCGTAATTCGCGACGAATTGAGCGGTGTTCGGCTGGGAGCCGTCCGTAATGATCTGTACTGCGGCGGGGGCTTTGCTGCGCAGTCTCTCGGTGAAATCGGATGGAATAACGACGACGCCCCGAAGACGTCCGGCGACGAATTCTTCTTCGACAGCGCGGCGATCGAAAGCGAGCGTCACATCGAAATAGCGTGACGCCTGAAAAGACTGCGACAGGCTTTGGGCGTCAGGCCTTGCATCTTCGACGACGACGCCGATACGAACGGTGTTGGCGTCAAGTGAGATGCCGAAGCCGAACAGGAACAACAAAAGGAGCGGCAGGACAAAGGCGATCACGATGCTGGATGGGTCGCGCACGATCTGAAACGTCTCTTTGCGGGCCATCGTGATGATGCGCCGGCCTGACTCGAGTGCAGTTTGTCCGGAGATCATGCAGCCTCCTTTGCATCAGACCGCCGAACGAGCTCAATGAAAGCGTCCTCCATTGTGGGTGCTTCGATATCGGGGCTGCGGATGGCATTCTTGAGATCATCCGGCGTTCCTTCCGAAATCGTCCGGCCACGGTATATCAGGCTAATTCGATCGCAATATTCTGCTTCCTCCATGAAATGCGTTGTCACCAGCACGGCGACGTTATTCGCAGTCAGCGCATTAATGTGAGACCAGAATTCACGGCGCGTGATTGGATCGACGCCCGAGGTTGGCTCATCGAGAAACAAGACGTCCGGTTCATGGAGGAGGGCAGCCGCCAGCGCTAGTCGCTGTTTGAACCCGAGTGGCAGGGTCTTTGCCGAAATCCTCCGATAGTTCTTAAGATCAAATACCTCGAGCATCGTTTCAATGCGTTGCCGGGCGCGTTTCTTGTCCAATCCGTAAACGCCGGCAAAGAACGCCAGGTTTTGGGCAACCGATAGTTCGCCATAGAGCGAGAACTTTTGCGCCATGTATCCGAGCCGGCCCCGCGCGTCCGCCGTCGCGGTTCGAAGATCAAACCCGGCGACCCGGCCTTCTCCTTCGGAAGGCGTCAGCAGGCCGCAGAGCATCTTGAATGTTGTCGATTTGCCGGCGCCATTCGGACCGAGCAGGCCGAAAATCTCTCCGCGTTTTATCGAAAATGAAATGTCGCTCGCCGCCGCGAAGTCGCCATACCGCTTTGTTAGTCCGCGAGCTTCGACGGCGGGCCTGCCATCGTCGGCATGCGATGTCATGGCGTCAACGAGGGGCGAACCCCCTTGCGGGCCGCCGCCGAGGGCGGCGACAAATGCGTCCTCGAACCGTGGGGGGGCCGGTTCGAGGACGCCTGCAACTTCCACGACGGCGGGGGGCGGGGCGCCGTCATCCGTGGAAGTCTTGTCCTGCGTTAAAATTCGAATGGTGTCGCCAAGAATGATGGCGTCGCTGACAAGTTTGTCGCTGAGTAGACGCGACAACACCGTGCGCCTCTCTGCGGGAGAGGGCTTTGCGACGAAGACACGGCCCTCAACGCGGTGCGTCAGCTCCGCAGGAGGGCCTGCAAATAACAATTTTCCTTCATTCAACAACAGAACGTGGTCGCAGCGCTCGGCTTCATCGAGATAGGCGCTCGACCAAATAACCGCCATTTCTTCATCGACGAGCCCTTGCACCATACGCCACAATTCGCGGCGGGAAATCGGATCGACGCCCACGGACGGTTCATCGAGCAGCAGGAGCCGCGGCCGCTTGAGAAGCGCGCAGGCAAGCCCAAGCTTTTGCTTCATGCCGCCCGACAATGCGCCGGCGAGCCGGCCGGTAAACCGGGCAAGGTCCGTGAATTCGAGAAGCTCAGCGAAAGTCGCCTGCCGCTCCGCCGCCGGCAAGCCTTTCAAATTGGCGTAAATATCGAGGTTTTCCTGGACCGTCAGATCTTCATAGAGACCGAATTTTTGCGGCATATAGCCGATCATTCGATGGAGCTCGTTGTGAGATCGTGTCGCGTCTTTGCCATTGACGAGCACGCGCCCTTCGTCCGGACGGCTGAGACCGGTCAGCAGACGGATGAGCGTCGTCTTTCCGGCGCCGTCAGGTCCGACGAGACCGGTAATGTGGCCAGTAGCGATCTCGCCGTCGATCGAATCGAGCGCCGGAGGAACGTCCGATGCAAAACGCTTGGTGACGTTCTCAAGACGGATGAAAGGATCGGTCTGCATGCCGCTCGCTATGACCCCGTTGTTTGCGTCGGCGTCAATCGAACGGTGACGGGCATGCCCTGGCGCAATCCGTCGTCAGGGTTGTCGATGATGATCCGCACCTGATAAACAAGGTCACTGCGCAGGTCTGGCGTTTCGACTGTTTTCGGCGTGAACTCGGCGACCGGCGAAACAAATCCGACCTGGCCCTCGTAAGGTCGGCTGGGATCGGCGTCTGTCATGATTTTCGCCGGCGTTCCCGGCGCCACAAGCCCAAGCGCAGGCTCTTCTATATACGCGCGGATCCAGACAGGGCGCGTGAGCGCCATGGTCAAAACCGGTTCGCCGGCCTGCAGGATTGATCCGCGTTCGCGGACGCGGGCGAGTATCGTTCCGTTAGACGGTGCGGCAAGACTAGCGTCATTAACTTTCGTCTGTGCGGACGCGGCGGCTGCCTCAGCTGCTTGAAATGCGGCATGGGCGGCGGCGATTTCCTCGCTGCGGAAGCCTTCAATCGCGATGGCAAGATCTTCGCGGGCTGCCGCCAGCCGTTCATCGGCGGCGCCGAGCGTGGCGACGCTTTCATCAAAGAGCTGCTGCGAAACGGCGCCGGATTTCACGAGAACCGCCCGGCGGTCATAATTCTGCTGCGCCATTTTAGCGCCGGCCTCTAGTTCGGCGACTCTAGCGCGCGCGCGGTCGATCTCGGCAGGGCGCAACCCGGCCTCAAGGCGGCTCAACTCCGCTGTGCGCACCGCAACTTCGGCTTGCGCCACTTTCAGCGCATCTGAATATGGCGTTGCATCGAGGCGGGCGATGAAATCGCCAGCAGTCACTTCGTCGCCCTCTTCAAAAATCACTTCTTCGAGTTTGCCGGAAACGCGAAACGCCAGCTCAACCTGGCGAATCTCGACATTGCCATAGAGAACCAGCGCCCCGCCGCCGCCAGTATTGAAGCGACCTGTCTGGGACATGAGAAAAAAACCGCCAAGGGCCACAATAGCGACGATAACGGCTCCAGCCAGAATTTTTCTAGGCATAAGCGACTTCTCCCTTGAGGGACGCGCAGACGGTAAACTCAGCAGCGGCCGACTGTATAATGTCTGTGCGAACGCTTTTCGCATCCGTAGGCCATATTTCCTGAGCGTTGATTGACATCGCTTTGTCCGCTTGCCGTTTGTGCAGTGAAACAGGGTTGTTCCTCCGGCTTATCGGTCAGCGGCTGCCTCGACTCATCAGTACACGGCTGCTTGGATCTGCCGATTGACTGGGCGGATAGTTTATCAAATGTCGTCAGTGCGTGAGCGCCATAGGCAAGAGCAGGACCATCGGCCATAAGGATCGCGCGCCGTATCGCGGTGACGATCTGGCCGCGGTCGATACGCGAAATCACCGCGCACCGCGCCTGACGATCAATACAGCAATCACAGCGTTGCGCGACGGCCATCGCCAAACCTATTAGCGCCTTCGATTGAGCCAGATTGCTCGACGGCGCACCCATTTTACCAGTGGTCAGCAGGGCGCGAAAATTTTGCAGGGCGCCCGGCGTAATGGCTGATATTCGATCGAGTTCCGCGGAAAGTTCGTCAGCGGCGCAACGCGTAGAATGCATATCGTTCAACTCCATCGCTTTGTTTTAAATCAAGTTCGCATGACCGGCTCATGGCTATAATGCCATCGTCTTTACAAGAGATATAATAGTACGAGCGTATGAAAATGTCAAGAATGCTGATGGAATAATTTTTTCGACGTTGCGATGCGGCAAAGGCCGCCCCTCGTGACTGCAATCAAAATAGGTCAAATAGCTAGTATAAATGCTCATAAAAAGGCCATGGAGATTGTAAGTTCATAAGTCCTGGGGCTGGTTGGGCCAGCCGCGCTCTTGAATTAAGTACAAACGTACTATATTGAATTAACAACAGATGCGGATGCGACCTGTTCGTAGCCAAAAGCAAAAGGAGAGCAGTGGATGTCGGATTTATTAAGGCGCGTGGTTGGAACGCCGGGAAAACGCCATGACTATCTGATCGAGCCCGCCAATGACCGCGGCGAATCCGGATCCCCGTCATCGAACAGTGAACTGAGTAGTCGTGACAGAGCTGAATTCGCTGAGGTCATGGACCGCAAAGCGCGGGCCGCAATGGCCAAAAGGACATCAGGCCTTTCTCCGGCGACGCTTTACGCAGTCTGGTCAGATTGGGCGGTTCATATGGGCGCTGCGCCCGGCAAGCGATTGGAGCTTTGGGAAGATGCATTCCTGAAGTCGGCGGAATTCTGGCAATACGCAACCAATTCAATTCTATCCAGCGGCCAAACCGATCCTTGCATAGAGCCATTGCCGCAAGACCGCCGTTTCAAGGGCGACGCCTGGAAAAAACTCTCGTACAATTTGCTATATCAGGGTTTTCTTTTGCGTCAGCAATGGTGGCATAAGGCTGTAACAGGGGTCCGCGGCGTGTCGCCGCAACATGAACGCGCCGCTCAATTCGCCACACGCCAACTTCTCGATGTCTTTTCGCCGTCGAATTCGCCTTTCACAAACCCGGAAGTGATTGAAAAATCCATCTATGAAGCGGGGCGGAACTTTTTCCGGGGAGCGCAGTATTTTTATGAGGATTGGCGGCGATTTGCGTTCGGGCAGACCTCCGCGGACGCTGAAGAATACGCAGTGGGCCGCAATCTTGCGGTGACGCCCGGCAAGGTCGTATTGCAAAATGACCTCATGGAACTCATACAGTATGAACCGTGTACTGATAAGGTGCGACCGGAACCGATCCTGATCACACCGGCCTGGATCATGAAATACTATATCCTTGATCTGAGTCCGGAAAATTCGCTGTTGAAATATCTAACGGGCCAGGGCTTCACCGTGTTCATGATCTCCTGGAAAAATCCGGGTGCTGAAGACCGCGACCGGGGAATGCACGACTACCTCAATCTCGGCCCGATGGCGACCATGGACGCGGTTCAGGCGATTACAGGTTCTGAAAAAATCCACGGCGTCGGCTACTGCCTCGGCGGAACGCTGCTTTCAATCGCGGCGGCGGCCATGGCGCGCAATAGCGATGACCGGCTGGCGTCCGTCAGTCTCCTCGCTGCGCAGACCGATTTTTCTGAGGCGGGCGAACTGACATTGTTCATCAATGATAGCGAGGTGGCCTATCTTGAAGACCTGATGTGGGAACAAGGCTTTCTCGACGCCAAGCAGATGGCGGGAGCGTTCCAGATTCTCCGCTCGAATGATCTGATATGGTCGCGCGCCGTGCGTGCGTACCTCATGGGCGAACGAGGATCGTTGATCGACCTTATGGCGTGGAACGCCGACGCTACGCGCATGCCATACCGTATGCATTCTGAATATCTGAGAAAACTCTTTCTCAATAACGAGTTGGCGACAGGAAAGTTTGCTGTTGACGGTCAGACCGTTGCGCTGTCTGACATTCGCGCGCCGATCTTCGCTGTTGGTACGAAGACGGATCATGTCGCCCCATGGAAATCAGTTTACAAAATCCATTTGCTTGCGGACACGGATGTGACGTTCGTGCTGACGAGCGGCGGCCATAATGCGGGCATTGTGTCAGAACCGGGCCATGCCGGCCGCCGCAACCGCATCAGGACAATACATCATGACGATTGTTATATGGATCCGGATAGTTGGATCAAAGCAACGCGTGAGAAAGAAGGCTCATGGTGGATGGATTGGACCCGCTGGCTCGCTGTTCGATCGAGTGCGTGCGTCAATCCTCCCCAAATAGGCGCCGCTGCTAAAGGCTATGCGCCGTTATGCGATGCGCCCGGCGTCTATGTCTTTGGCGAGTAGGAACGAGATTTTTAATTGTTGGATTTGAGCAAAAAGAAAGGTCTGGTTGTCGGCGTTGCGAATGAACGTTCGATCGCAGCAGGCTGCGCGCGCTCATTTCACCGGGCCGGTGCGGACCTCGCACTGACCTATCTGAACGACAACGCGAGACCATTTGTAGAACCTGTCGCCAAGTCGGTTGAGGCTTCAATTTTTGAACCGCTCAACATGGAGGCTGAGGGCGCGCTTGAACGCGTATTTGAGCGGATGGAAACAACCTGGGGCCGGCTCGACTTCGTTCTTCACTCGATCGCCTATTGCCCCGAGGGAGATCTCAATGGTCGAATTGTTGATTGTTCCCGCGACGGATTTGCCCGCGCGATGGATGTTTCCGTTCATTCATTCATCCGTATGGCGCGCTTGGCTGAACCGTTGATGACAAGTGGCGGGAGCCTGTTAACTGTCAGCTATTACGGCGCCGAGAAAGTTATCGACCATTATAATGTTATGGGACCAGTCAAGGCGGCGCTTGAGGCGACTGTAAAATACGTAGCTGCAGATTTAGGACCCAGGGGAATTCGCGCCAATGCGTTCTCGCCCGGCCCGGTTCACACGCGCGCCGCGTCCAGCATCGACCACTTTGACGAAATTATCGACGAAGCAGCGAAACGCGCGCCGTCACGCCGGCTTGTAACCATTGAAGATGTCGGCGCAATGGCTGCTTTTCTCGTGTCGGATGAAGCGCGCGCCGTTGCCGGCAATATCGCATATATCGATGGCGGATACCACGTCATGTCATGAGGCAGGAATGGATAGATTGCAATATATTGAAAACAGAACCTTCGATGAAATTAAAATCGGAGACACAGCGGAAATTTCCCGGATATTAAAGCCCGAAGACATCAGCCTGTTTGCTGTATCATCTGGCGACGTTAATCCCGTCCATCTCGATACGGAATATGCGGCGGCAAGCCGATTTCATGAAGTGATTGCCCATGGCATGTGGGGCGGCGCGCTGATTTCGGCGGTCCTTGGAACGGAGTTGCCGGGACCGGGGAC
>JAJFGC010000131.1 GCA_021776345.1 Hyphococcus sp.
TGCTATGACGCGCCTTGTCAGTTTAATATGTCCTCTGCAGAAGGAATATCGCGAGGCGCCAGCAAACAACTCGTATACAATTCATCAAGGGTCAACGAAGCGCCCCTGACGCGGCTCGGCATTGACGCCTCATCAATAGAGGCGTGGCGAGATCTTGAGTTTTTTAATGTAGCCCCAACCCTGCAAGATGCGGATCCAGCACAATCCCTTTTGTGGCGCATGCTCGCTCTCGCAAAAGAACACCCGATTCCTCAAGGTTCACCGCTTCCAAATTCCATTGACCTGGATATAACGCGCGATCTTACGTGTCCCGCACCGGCTGAATTTGATCGCTATGAGCGTAAAAATCCGTTTGGCGGCATGCCCTACGCAATGGCGCCGATGGATGACGATGAATGGAACGCAATGTCCGCTTGGATCACGGCTGGAGCGCCGGCGCTCCAACGCGACCGATCGTTGACTGCCGAACATGCTGGCCAGGTCGCTGACTGGGAAGCTTTCTTGAACGGCGATAGGCTGAAAGATCAGCTTGTTGCACGTTATTTATACGAGCATTTATTCCTGGCGCATCTTTATTTTTCAGGAACCGAAACAAGGACCTATTTTCAAATTGTCCGCTCCACAACACCGCCGGGCGAACCGATCCACATCATCGCAACACGACGCCCGTATGACGATCCTGGGACGGATGACTTCTACTATCGACTATCGCCAGTTACGGAAACTATTCTTCACAAGACCCACATCACATACGAGATCGGAAAGCGCCGACTGTCGCGCTATCGCGAACTCTTTCTGGAAGCCGACTGGAGTGTGTTGGAGCTTCCTTCATTTGAACCATCGGTAGCGTCGAATCCGTTCGCGGCATTCGCCGCCATTCCGGCTGGTGTGCGCTATAACTTTTTGCTTGACGACGCGGAGTATTTTATCCGCACGTTCATTCGCGGTCCGGTTTGCCGCGGTCAGGTTGCGGTGAATGTAATTGAAGACCGGTTCTGGGTGATGTTTTTGGCGCCAGACGCCGACTTGTCGATCAGCGACGCTGCTTATCTCGCCGAAGCGACGCCCTATCTCGGCCTTCCGGCCGCGCATGCAGACGGGCCATTATTTGAGCGGCTTGTTCCAGACTTTCTCGATCATCACCGCCAATACGCTGAGCTGCGGGAAAATCGATACAACGAAGCTGACCCTGAGATGGCCGGCCCTTCCCTCGATGCAATCTGGGCGGGAGAGCGCAAAGCCGGCGCGGCGCTACTCACGGTATTTCGCCATTTCGACAACGCCACCGTTGTCAACGGTTTTTACGGCGATATTCCGGAAACTGCCTGGGTGATCGATTTCCCGACGCTTGAGCGCATTTATTACAATCTTGTCGCCGGCTTTGATGTTTTTGGATCGGTCGGACATCAAGTGTCGAGGCGTGTTTATATGGACCTTCTCCGTATGGAGAGCGAAGATCTGTTTTTGACGTTCTTGCCGCCTGAAAATCGTCGCGATCTCCACGGTGACTGGTACCGCGGCGGCCATACAAAAATTCGGATCCTGTTGCATCGTCGCCCGATAGACATAGACCACGACACCCAAATAGACTTTACAAGCAACAATCCGAAAGCTGAGTTTTTGCTCAAGGTTCTCAACCGAGACCGAACCGGCCAACCGCGATCGGACCCACTTAATCGCGCTCGCGGCGGGCGCGCTGACCTTCCAGCAGATATCGCGGCGTTGACCTTACTCGCATCAAAGCCAGGACCGTGGGTTCAATATTTACCGGACTTATCCTTGTTGCAGGTCAAAAATACCGGTGCTGAAGATCACGTATATTCGTTGATCCATAACAAGGCTCACACCAATGTCGCCTTTCTCTTTGCAGAAGATCTGCGGCGCGAGCCGGAAAAGGACACGCTCACGATTATGGAAGGGCAACTCGGCAGCTATCCTAATTTATTTTTGGTTGTTGACGAGGATAGTCTGGATGGTTTCGCCCAGTCCCTTTCATTGGTGCGCACGAACGAAGATTGGCGTACCCTTGTTGAGAATTTTGGAGTCAGGCGCTCAAGTCCGCTATTTTGGCAAACAGCGGATTATTTCCAGGATATCGCCATTGGCGAGCATCCGTCGAAAGGCGGCCTGCTAGACTTGAACCGATATGTTGATCCGTAACGCGAGGCATTGCGCGAAAATGCGATTGCCCGTCTCGGCCAGATATTATGACCTCGCCGGTGCATTATTTATTTTGGACGCGGCTGAATAAAATGTGATGGACTGGCGGACTGGTGATAGGCGACGGATGGGCTTTGTATCGCGGCCCGGCGGGAGATAACGAGCCACATGCCCACTACGCAGCGCAACTCGTTTGCGCGCATGACAGCGCGCCTGCGGCTTACCACCCAATGATTGCTGGTTTTTCGTCCGTGCGCTTGAACAAACGACCGGCTATCGCGACGCGTCTGCATCAATCTCTATGTGCAATGTGAGGGTATCAGCGCAGCCGTGCGTAGAAGTCCTTTTGACGGAAAGCGCACCGCTAAATCCGCCTGAAGAGGTCTGAAAACGTGCAGCATGGAATTGGTCACGGAGCCGGACATGGCGGCGGTAATGATCGCGCGCTTGTAATTTCCGGCTGGCTCACTGGCGTCTATTTCCTGATTGAGCTGGCGATTGGCTTTGCGACCGGCTCCATCGCCGTTATCTCAGATGCGTTTCACACATTTTCAGCTGTCGGCGGCGTCCTACTCGCGTGGTTGGCGGCGCGGATCGCCCGCCGCCCAGCGACGCTTGAACAGACATTCGGCTATGCCCGCGCCGAAATTCTCGGCGCAATGCTCAATGACTTTTTCCTTTTGCTCATGGCGCTTTTCGTAATCGGAATGGGGCTTATGCGCTTGCGCGCACCCCTTGATTTATCGACCACGCCAATGCTGATTGCGGCGGGCGGCGGTATCTTCACGGAAGTCATCTCATTGGCCTTATTATTTCGTGGCCAAAAAGATAATCTCAACATGAGGGGCGCTTTCTGGCATGTCATTCAGACATTTGTCGGGAGCATACTGATTATCATTACAGCCGTCGTTATCAAGTTCACGGGATTTCTAGCCATTGATCCGATTCTAGGCGTTGTTTTCGGTTTTGTATTACTGCTTGCGTCGTTTTCCATCATTCGAGAAACCTTCGCCGTGTTGATGGAAGCTGTCCCCGCCGACGTCAATCTCGGCGAGATATTGGACGGTTTGCTCACAATAAATGATGTTGACGACATCCATCATGTCCACGCCTGGACGCTAACATCAAATCGAAATGTATTCTCCGCGCATTTACGTGTCAAAAACACAGCTGTCGCACCGCGCGTCCTCAAAGAGGCGCATCAAATTTTGCGCGATGAATTCAACTTCTACTTTTCAACGCTGCAAATTGAAAACACCTGTCTCGATGTAACAGGCGCTGAAGAAATCGATACGCACCTACACAAACAAGGAGATGAATAATGACGCCAAGAGTTCATAAGCAGGTTTTTCCCGTGCTGGCGGCCGTCCTGATGTTCACAGCATCGACCGCTTCAGCACAACACAAGCATGGTGACGGTGAACACAAACATAAAGCGGCGCCCGAAATGGAATCAACGGACATGGCTGAGCATCACATGATGGACGGCATGCCGCATTTTATGACAACGGGTGAGCATGCCGATGCTGTCAAACAGGCGCTCACTGGATATGCCGCCGCCGCCCAGAGCAGCGTAGACGGCATGGCGGCCTATGTTGTTCCGTCCGACGGCTTCACCATCGTTGAGGGGTCGCACCCGAACTGGGGCTGGACTGATTACCGTGACAACCATCTCAAACCCGAATTCGAATCATCGGATTTTACGCTCAAGTTTTATACGTATGATGAATTTTTCGTTTCGGCGACGCCGATGCTCGCCTATGCGACATTCAAAATCAGCCTTGAGGCAACCATCAAAGGCGAAGACATTTCGCGCGACCGCAAGGGCGCCGCGATCCTGGTCAATACGGCCGACGGCTGGCGGATACGCCATCTGCACACATCCTAGTCTTGCAGCGCTTGTATAGGCGGATTAGACAAACGTCGCCCACACGCCTCGCAACAGCGGCCGTCATCGTTGTCATGGGGTTGTGGGCGGCATGTTATCCGCTGATCACAACGGGGTTAGCCTATGCGCCCCACCTGACTTTTGCAGCCATACGTGCCGGAATTGCCGGCGCGGGGCTGCTCATTGTCGCCGCGTTGATCAAAGCTCCGTTGCCACGTGGGCGCAAGGTTTGGGGCTGGTTATGCATTGCAGGCTTTGGCGCGACAACGCTGGGCTATCTCGGCATGTTTCACGCCGCAGAATTCGTGGCGCCGGGATTTGCAACAGTGATCGCCAACTCGCAACCGCTGATCGCCGCAGTTTTGGCGTATGCGGTCTTAAAGGAGCGGCTGGGTGCGCGTGCTCATATTGGTCTTACGCTCGGCTTTCTTGGCGTCGTCACTGTGGCGGCGCCAAGTCTTTTTTCGGATGACGGTGCATCAACGGCAAAGGGCGTCGCTTATGTACTTCTCGCCGCGACCGGCGTAAGCATCGGCAATGTTGCGATCAAGCGAATTGCGAGCGAGCTGGACCCTACCGCCGCCATGGGTTGGCAGCTCCTTATCGGCGCTGCGCCATTAGCGCTCATCGCCGCTTTGACGGAAGACCCTCTCGCCATCACATGGGAGCCCGAGTTCATCGCAAGCCTTCTAGGACTCAGCCTGTTTGGAACGGCACTCGCCTTCTGGTTATGGCAGAATGCATTGAAGGTCTTGGACCTGTCGCGCGCCAATGCATTCAGCTTTCTTGTTCCATTTTTGGGAATCCTGCTTGGCGCGTTGTACTTTGAAGAAGCAATAACTTTGCAAGCCATCGGCGGCGCAGTGCTCGCTGTAGTCGGCATACGCTTAGTACTAGCGCCTTCACGATAACATATGAGTGCGCCCAATTATTATTTTCGATGACGAGTGCAACTTTAAAAATAGCACTGCAAATCAAGCGAGGTACAACCTATGACAAAACAAGAGCCTTGGAACGACGCGAGCGCCTACAAACCGCCGCTCCGATACAAAGTGCTGACGCCGCTTTATGATTTCACTATCGCATACCTCACTCGCGAGAAAACGTGGCGCAATGCATTTATAAATGAGATCTCGCCATCTCCGACGGATAGAATCATTGATATCGGATGTGGGACTGGAAGCCTCGCCGTCGCCATTCTCAAGCGCGAGCCACGCACGGACTATCTCGGCATTGACCCGGACGCCGATGCCCTTAGCCGGGCGCGCGCCAAAATCATAGGAGCCGGACTCAAGGCGCGTATGGAACTCGGTTTCTTTTCGGCGAATGGCTTACCTGAAGATTCGACCCCGAATAAGGTCATCAGTAGCCTCGTTCTGCATCAAGTGCCGCTTGGAGGGAAAAAGCAGATTATCACTGATATGTTTAGAGTGCTGGCGTCCGGCGGCAAAGTCCACATCGCAGATTATGGTTACCAGAAGCCGGGGCTTATGCGCCTATTATTCCGTATCACCGTCCAGGCTTTGGACGGCGTTGCAGATACGCAACCAAACGCGGAGGGAATCATTCCGAAACTTCTGGAACAAACCGGCTTCACCGATGTTTGTGAAGTCTCTAGAATCCCTACACTGACGGGAACGATCTCAATATATTCTGGCGAAAAACCATAATGAATAACAAGGGTGTGCTGATCAATGAAAACGACCTATAAAAAAGGAAGCCTGACTCTCATCGGGACTGTCGCTATGGGAACCGGCGTTATGATCGGCGCCGGGATTTTTGCGCTGACCGGCCAGGTGGCGGAATTCGCAGGGACGTTGTTCCCTCTCGCCTTCCTGATCGCCGCCATCATCAGCGGATTCAGCGCCTACAGTTACATCAAGGTTTCAAACAAATATCCGTCGGCCGGCGGAATCGCGATGATTTTGCAAAAGGCATACGGCCCCACAACCATAACCGGCGCTGCCTCCCTCCTCATGGCAATCTCGATGGTGATTAATGAAAGCCTCGTTGCTCGGACTTTCGGCGCCTACACGCTTCAGTTATTCAATATCGATGACGACGGTTGGCTCGTTGCACTGCTTGCTGTCGGGCTCATCGTTTTTGCCTTTCTTGTCAATATTGCAGGAAACAAGGTGATCGGAAGCATTTCCAAGCTGACCGCCGCATTGAAGATTGGCGGGATTTTGCTTTTCGCGCTCGCCGTGCTGTGGGCAGCCGGTTTTTCCTTTGAACCCGCCGCGTCCGGCGTTGGAGACAAAACATCCATCGGCGGATTCATCGCCGGCGTCGCGCTCGCGATCCTTGCCTTCAAAGGTTTTACAACCATCACGAATAGCGGCGGTGAAGTCAAAGATCCTACGAAAAATGTCGGGCGTGCAATTATTGCCTCGCTTGCGATCTGCCTGATCGTTTATTTGATGGTGGTGTGGGCCGTCGGTTCGACGCTCAGCATCGAGGAAATTGTTAAAGCCAAAGACTACTCCCTTGCTGAAGCAGCGCGTCCGGCGTTCGGCAAACTGGGGTTGTGGTTCACGGTGGCGATTGCGATTATTGCAACAGCCTCCGGCGTTCTCGCCAGTATCTTCGCTGTCTCGCGGATGCTGGCAATGCTGACCGACATGGACCTCATACCACATAAACATTTTGGTATGCCCGGCGATATCCAGAAACATACGCTGGTATATACAGTCGTGCTAGCGGCCTTTCTCGCAGCGTTCTTCGACCTCAGCCGAATCGCATCGCTCGGTGCGATCTTTTATCTGGTGATGGATATTGTCATCCACTGGGGCGTCTTCCGCCATCTGCGAAAGGATGTGGGTGCGAGTGCGTGGATTCTAATAACAGCGATTGCACTCGACGCCGTCGCACTCGGCGCATTTCTTATCATGAAAGGGATGGCGGACCCCGCAATCATCTTTATCGCATTTTTCTCCATCGCTGCGATCTTCGCTTTTGAGAAACTCTATCTCAGCCGACATCGGACTAATCCTGAAAATGCCTCTCATCAGTCTGAACATTAGGCAAGGCGCTTTCCTCGATAGTCGAAAGCAAACTATCATTACAACTAGCTAATGCAGCAATGTTTGCCTCAAACAACGCCGTCTGTTCTTTCAAACTTCCTGAGCAATTCCCGAACTAGGCTAGTTCAAAGTGTTGCTGGTGCCGGGGACGGCAGCTTCAATGCGCGCTGTGACGCTGCGCTAAATCGCAAGATTAACCGCATCCTAACCATAAATTGTTAAGGCCTCGAGAAGGCAATTTTCAATCGTTGATAGTTCCTCTTTGCGCACGGCGCGTAATTTGTGAATCTGGCGAAACGAACTGCGGTAGGTATGTCGGCAAGCTTTATAAAAAAGAACCTGCTGGTTGGCGTTTGCGCAGCAACGATATTTTCAACGAGCGTTTTTGCCGCAGAAAGCCTTTTCGCTTTCACCCTTGGTGTCGATACGCTTCCGAAGGGTCAGTCGGAAATTGCTTTGGGGATGGCAGCTCTCGGCGGTAAGCGCTCCGGCTCATTCACGGCCGTGACATTTTCGGGCGCCTATGAGCGCGGGGTTGGCGACAATCTCAGCTTAACTGCTGGTCTCGGCGGTTTCTACATCAATTCTGACGACAACGCATTTGGGATGGCGCCAGATGCAAGCGGCGCGCCCGCTCCAATCATTCCTGCGTTTTCTGAAGAGCGATTATCAAGGGTCGAGATCGGGGTCCAACGCCGTATATTGAGTCCCTACACCGACTATTTTGGTTTCGCTGTGCGGACAGACGCAACGTTTGAGTGGTTCGAAGACGATTCCGCGAACACAAAGGCCAAACAATATGGCATACGGCCCACGCTGATTTTCCAAAAAAACTTTTTAGATGACACGCTTAATCTTGGCGCTGTTGTTTCCGCAAATTTTCGCCACGGTTGCCAAAAGTCGGCGGCACCGACAATCGGCCCAGACATTTGCCGAAACGAGGTCGAGTTCAGGCCGTCCCTTGGCGCCGCTTATCGATTTGCGCCCAAATGGAATATTGGCGCCGAAACCTTCTATCGGAAAAAATATACCGAAAACGGCGACAGCCCGGGCAGCCTGTTTATCGGACCAACGATTCATTATGGCGATAAACGCTGGTATGCGACGGCCAGCATGTTCTGGCAAGCCGCAGGAAGTTCGATCTACGCGCCGCCAATGTCGCTACAATACGCCAACAATCTGACCCGCCTTGCAAATGAAACGGAGTTTCGTTTCCGGGTCGGCGTCAATCTATAGAACTGGAATGATCCGAATGAAACTGACCCGCCGCACATTGACCTTAGGAATGGCTGCAACGCCCGTCGCGTTATCCAGCACCGCCCGTGCGACTGACTATTTTTCGCTTGATGAAGTCAACCACCAGCTCTTTCCAGAGGCAACCGTGTTTGAAGATGCAAGTTTTTCCTTGTCCAAGGACCAGAAAAAGACCGTCTCCAAAAAGGCGCGTGTCCGTGTGCGTTCCGCTAAAATGACGCTCTTCAACGCGATTGACGCCGATAAACTTCTTGGCTTTGTCGTGATCGATGAAGTTTACGGAAAACACGAATTCATTACCTACGCGATCGCATTAACGCCGGACTACGCCGTAAACCAGATTGAAATCATGCGGTACCTTGAAACCTACGGCGACGAGATTCGTAATCCTGCATGGCGCGCTCAGTTTAACGGCAAACGTGCAGGCGACGTCTTGGCAGTTAAGAAAGATATTGCCAATATTTCGGGCGCGACGTTGTCTTGCGTTCACATCACCGAAGGTGTGAAACGCGTTCTAACGACGATGGAATTAGCCCATGAGAGCTGAGGCTTCCCTTCGGCGTGCTCAGCCCTGGCTGGGCACGATTGTCGAGATTGAGGCGCCTGCGCGGCAGGCTGGCTTGATCGACGGCGCTTTTCAGAAGATAGCCGATGTTCACCACACAATGTCGTTTCACTCGGAAACTAGCGATCTCGCCCAGTTGCAACGAGCGCAAGCAAAAGATGTTGTCAATGTCAGCCCCAATACGGTGCGCGTATTACGAGCCGCACTCGAACTCTACAATCTTACTGAGGGCCTCTTCGACGTGACAATCGCAACTCAGCTCGTTGAGTGGGGTTACCTCCCCTTCCCGGAGTCAGGCGACGTCCGAGCGAGCGAAGCAACAAGCGCAGATATCGAAATCGTCGATAACACCCATGTAAGGCTCACAAAACGGCTGCTGATTGACTTAGGGGGGATTGCCAAAGGCTTCGCCGTCGATGAAGCGGTTCAGTTTTTACAAGATAACGGCGCAGAATCTGGAATCGTCAATGCCGGCG
>JAJFGC010000132.1 GCA_021776345.1 Hyphococcus sp.
AATCAATATGGGAAAGCGGATCACCCGCTCCTATGCGTCCGCGATCGGGGGAGAGTACGTCGCGATAGTGAGCGGGCTTCAAACCGATTCCGATGCTCGTCGGCGCCGGAACCAGATTTGTAATTTTATTCGCCGTCAAGAAATTAAGCTTCCGGCAGATCGCGATCGAGTTCGTCAAGGCTGCCGGTGCGGCCGTCAGGCAAGTCGATGCTATCACAGGTGCCAGCTGGCACGAGTGACCAGGCGTTGCCCTGATAGTCAACCGTTGACGTACCTTCGCAGGAGGTGCCGGGCCCCGCGGCACAATCATTTTCACCGGCCAGAGAAACACCGAAACATTTTTCCATGCCCTCTTTGGCGCCTGCATTTGCAGGGGCCGAAATGACAAGCGCTGCGGTAAAGGCGCTCGCAATTGCGGCCTTCGTTAAAGTTGATTTGTCCATAAATTTTTCTCCTGTTGGCTGAAACATAAGTGTATGCACACTCCCGTGCATTGACTTATTTCACCCTACAGAGGTCGCCTCCCTATACAATTCAACACTGATCACGAGCGAGTGAGACTGAAAGCATTTCCACTTGAAATTGCGTAATGCGTGACTTGTGTTGGGGGACAACGAATATTGCAGAGCAACATCGACTAATTGCCTTGCCCTAAGTCCTCACGCTTGAGTTCCAGCGCAAGCCACTCTTCTTCTGCGGTGGCGAGGCCGGCTTCAGCTTGTTCTATCGCTGAGGCCTTTTTGTTGAAGGTTGCTGGGTCGCGCTCATAAAGTTCAGGATCCGCAAGGGCTGATTTCAGCGTTGTAATTTTTTCCTCAAGCGCGGCGATTGTCGCCGGTAGCGTTTCAAGTGCGTATTTTTCTTTGTAGCTGAGTTTTGTTTTTGCCGTCTTTGTTTGGTCTTTTGTCTTTGGCGCTGATTTTGGTTTGGCGCCGGGTTTTGTTTCAATTCCCGGCGCCCCGCCGCGCTGCGTAACCATATCCTCATAGCCGCCCGGATAGTTCCGCCATTGACCGGCATGGTCAGGGTCGGTTGTGATAATCGATGTCACGATACGATCGAGAAAACTTCGATCATGGCTGATCAACAACAGCGTGCCGTCATAAGCGGCAAGCAGTTCTTCGAGGAGATCGAGAGTTTCCAGGTCAAGATCGTTTGTCGGTTCATCAAGCGCAAGCAAGTTGGACGGTTTGGCGAGCGCCGCCGCAAGCGCCAGGCGACCGCGTTCACCACCCGACAAGGATGAGACCGGCGCGCGCCATTGTTCCGGCGCGAATAAGAAATCCTGTAAGTATGTTGCAACATGGCGTTTGGCGCCGCCGATCGTCACCCAATCGCCGCGCTCATCGGCAATTGCATCGGCAAGCCGCATATCCGGTTTGAGACTGGCCCGGCGTTGATCAAGGGAGACAAGGTCAATGTTGGTTCCGATGCGAATGTCGCCTCTGTCGGGCGCCAATGCGCCGGTCAGCATATTGACCAAGGTGGTTTTGCCTGCGCCGTTAGGGCCGACAACGCCGATTTTTTCACCGCGTGTGATTTCGATGGAAAAATTCTCGATGATATTCTTCTCGCCAAAGGATTTGCCGATGTTTTCTGCAACAATCACGCGCTTGCCGGATTGGTTTGTCTCGACGCCAGTAAATTTCACCGTTCCAGTCGGCCGGCGCTCCTCGCGTAATTTCCGACGCATGGTGTGGAGTTCGCCTAGGCGACGCATATTACGTTTGCGCCGTGCAGTGACGCCGTACCGGACCCAATGCTCTTCGGCCGCGATTTTGCGGCCGAGTTTGTGACGCGCAGTTTCCTCCTCTTCCAGGGTTTTGTCGCGCCATGCCTCGAATTCTTTAAAGCCACGCGACAGCGTTCGCGTTTTGCCGCGATCAATCCAAACCGTTTTGGTCGTCAGCTGTTCAAGAAATCGACGGTCGTGGCTGATCAAAACGATTGCGGCTGACATACTCCGCAACCGCTCCTCAAGCTGTGTAATCGCTGGGAGATCAAGATGGTTTGTCGGCTCATCCAATAGAAGAACATCCGGCTTTGAGATCAAGGCAGCGGCAATAGCGATCCGGCGGGCTTCGCCGCCAGAACAGGTCGAAAGATCTGTTTCGGGCTTAACGTTAAAGGCATCCGTCAGTACTGAAATGAGATGGGCGTCTGTCTCATCGGCAAGGCTTGCCGCAATATAGTCTTCGCCTGTATCAAACCCTGAAAAGTCGGGCTCTTGTGGCAGATACCGAACCGTTGCGCCCGGATGGATAAAACGATCGCCTTGGTCCGCCTCGATTGCGCCAGCGGCGATTTTAAGCAGGGTGGATTTGCCTGACCCATTTCGGCCCACTAATGCGATACGCGCGCCCGGTTCGACATCAAGACCAGCGCGTTCGAGCAACGCGTCGCCGCCGAAAGTGATCGAAATGTTCGTTAAAGAGAGAAGAAAACCAGCCATCGCGGGACCCTATCGTCGCGGCGCCATGGCGGGCAACAACTTCTTTGCAGTGCAGCGTAAATTAACAAAATGTTGCGAGTCACGTGACACAGTCGTCGAAATGGTGCGTGCCGCGCAACACGGGATAATCCGCTTATGCATCCGCTCAAAGCCTATCTCCGCGACGTCAAGGAATCGATTGTCGAGTTCGGCGCCCGTGTCGGCGCGTCGAGACAAACACTTTATCGGATAATCGGCGGCACCCAGGCGCCAAAGCCGCCATTGGCGAGACGGATTGTTGAAGCGACCGGGGGCGCTGTTTCTTTTGATGTGCTCTATCAGCGACGGGATGCTGATGGTGGTGAGGTGCTCAGATTTACCCCGCCGGAAGATGGTGCGCCGCTAATTCAGGAGCGTGTGCGTCAGGCGCTTGCGATTGTGGTTAATCACCTTTCACCCAAAGACAAACCCGATATACCCGAGGATGCGGTTGAGCTTGGGGCCGAGGCGGTGGTGAATACCTATATTGCTCTGTCAGCGGTTACGACGCGTCAGGGTCGCGATCGTCTCTGCCAAGCTCTGCGGCCAGTTCTCGAAGAAATTCTGCGAGAGTATTCGGCGTCGCCGCCGCTATCGTCTGCGCTTGATCGCGGTGCTGAACTGGCGACGCAGCTTTACTTTCAATCGTGGAATGTTGACCGCTCAGAGGTGTCTGCGCCCTAACCAGTTGGCGACCTTGCATTTCCAGGGCGCGCCGCTTGGCGAGGCGCCACATATTTCTGCCAATCCGCGCAGCGTAGATGTCTTCCTCACGCGTCACTGACGCTCCTTTTTGCCCTGGCGCCGAATCTGATTTCGCCTTTATGGCGAATTTTGTTTTGTTTTCGCATAAACGCACGTTAAAGTTGTAATTCTGTAAGAGTACCACATTAATTCCATAAGGATGAAAAATGACCAAAAACTGCGAAAAAAAAGATCTCCGAAAAGAACAATTGGTGCTGTTGCGTATTGAGAAGCAAATTGCAGGCCTCGCGGCGACCCTGGCGGTTGGCGCAACGGCTGCGAAGGCGGCTGATGGCAAACTTCATGCAGATGACGCCACCGCGGCCTACTCTGAAATGCAGGCTGCGCTCATAAACCTCGCCGAGGTTACTGGGCATGCGCATGATGTTCTGAACGTGAAAGCGATGGAATATGGCGCAACCTTGTTAAAGGCAGTGGGGGGTGGATTGCCGAAAAAGGATCCGCCCGCGGTGGTCGCATCAATACTTGGGATTGGATAGTAATTTTAGTTTACGGCGCTGCAGTTTTCGGCGCCCTTATTATCTCCCACCAGTCGCGGTCGTCGCAAATTGCGGCGGCCGCTCGTTTAATTGCAATTAGCTGGGGGTTCTCGCTGCAGCTCTGGCTTATTTTAGATGGCCCAGAACGGGTTGTCGTATATTTGCTATTAGAAATTGTATTCGCGGCGGCATTTTTTCAACTATCGCGGGGAAGCTGGTTCCCGGTTCCGCTCTTCTTTCTGCACTCAGTTTTGGTTCTCTATCATCTTTACACGTTGTTGATTGGACCTGGCGCTTACTGGGTCCAAGTATTTCTGAACAGAACATTTGAAGCAGAGCTTTTATATGTGATGGCGTGTGCGGCCTACCGGATTTTTGCCCTGCATATTGGAAGCGCGAGATCCAGTTAGGCGTAAGCGACGCCTACCGCTATAGCGTGTTGATAAAGTCCGCGAGATCGGCGTGGGCGTTGCGGGCTTCTTCGATTTTCCAATGCATATGGAAACGATGGAACATACCGTCAAAGACCCGCAAAGTCACCTCAACGCCGGCTTGACGGACAGCTTCAGACAGCCGCGCAGCGTCGCCCAGCAAAACCTCGCGAGAGCCGACATGAATCATAATCGGCGGCAGGCCATCAAACTTCCCGTAAATCGGCGAGATTGCCGGGTCTTTGAGGTCTTTGTCGGGGGCGTAAAACTTAAATAACTGGCGCGCAAACTTGCCGCCCATTGAGCGGATGAGCGGGTCATGATGGTCGGCGGTTATTTGCGTGTCGCTGGCGCCTTTTCCGTCAATGCATGGCGATAAAAAGATCGCGCCCGCCGGCGCCAAAACACCGTCCTTGCGCCAGCGCATCAATGCGGAAAGCGCGATCGCCGATCCAGTTGAATCCGATAGGAGAATGATTTTGCGTTGTGGCGTCGTCTCTAATATTGCGCGATAGACAATGTCGACTTCGTCGATCTGTGTCGGGAAATGTGCGTCAGGTAGAAGCGTGTAGTCAACACCGATGCCTTCGAACCCGCCAAGGTGACAAATCGGCAGCACATTTGCAGCGTTTGTTTCAGGCGATCCCGCAACAAAGCCGCCGCCGTGAACATAAAGTATTAGTGGTCGTTCTGCTGTCGATCCCGTTGTCTCATATTGCAGACAGGAAACCTGATCGATTTCGAGCGGTGACAAGCGATATTCAAAATCGATTTCATCGAGGGTTTTGCGCCATGCATCATTGGTGAGGCGCCGCGCAATGCTCCGGGTCAACGGATTTCGCCAGGTGTCAATGGTCGGGTAATGCTTCAGAGACGAGATGCGTTGTTTCGCATCGTCACTGATCATGTTGCCCAAGCGCCGCGCAATTACTGGCATCTATCGCCTCACTGAAAACCCACAACCACTGCGCCGGTTTTTCCGGCGACAGTGTTGGGTGAAGAATGCCGCCATTGAGCCAAAAATCCGGTTAACGGGGATTGGCGAAAACGATGGGCTTAGGCGTCTGAATAATTAAATTGAGAAAAGGTTTTGCCGCGCCAGCCTATCAGCACTTGCCCGAATAGGCTGCCAATATATTGAAATTAAAGACAAAATATCAACCTGTCTGTTATGATCGGGCGTTATCGTTGCCGAAGTATTCGTAAAAAGGGCGCGCGCTCCATGGCCACAGACAACGCACTGATGAAGCAGATAAAGGGCTACCGTCTGGCGACAGCGGAAATTCTCTATCACCTGCCGGATCACCCGCAGCTGCTGCAGTCTTATGTATGGCAGGACTATGATTTGCTGCCTTCATATCCCGTGTTAACGAAATTCCTGACATTCTGGCGCAAAGAGCTTGAGGGCCCGATCCATTCGGTTCGCGTAGCGGGACGGCAGATCATCTCTACTGCGGAACTACGATCTGTCAGCGCGTTTGGTCTTCACTGATTAGCGCTTAAACTTTGTGTGAGAATCCTAGTAAGCAAGGCGCGGCGGATTAGCGAGGCGGGCCTTGGCGAGTATCTATGACTTGAAACCGGAATTTCAGGCGCTGCTGCGGCCTTTGTGTGCCTGGGGGGCGAATGTTGGCGTTACGGCTAATCAAGTCACCATTTGCGCGTTTGCGCTCAGCGTTGTTCATGGCGTCATCAATGTTGTGACGGACGGCGCCGCCTGGGTGCTGTTCTTGTTACCCGCAGTATTATTCATTCGTATGGCAATGAATGCTATCGACGGCATGCTTGCGCGGGAACATAATCAAAAGACAAAGCTCGGCGCTATCTTGAACGAACTAACAGACGTACTCTCCGATACGGCGCTGTATTTGCCGTTTGCATTCCTCGCCGGTGTTGATGCCGTGCTGGTGACGGCGGTAGTGTTTGTCGGCGTTATCGCGGAAATGACTGGCGTCATCGGCGTTCAAATTGGCGCGGCGCGGCGCTATGATGGGCCGTTCGGCAAAAGCGACCGTGCGTTTTTCTTTGGCGCGGTTGCGATGCTTTTGGCTTTCGGCGTCACGCCGGGTTTATGGAGCGACGGCCTCCTTGCGGTTGCCGCCTTGCTTGGCGTGGTCACTATATTTAATCGTGCACGGGGCGCATTGAAGGAAGCCGAAAATGGAAATCATTGACGGCCTTTCCAACCGCGTTTTCTGGGCAATCGGCGCGATTTATGGCCTGCTGATTTTCGCCAGCATCATGGTTGCGGTGTTAAAGCGCCGATCACCTGGCGAGGCGACGACGGAACTTTCCCGGCGGGTGACGTCGTGGTGGTTCATGATCACGATTTTCACGATCGCCATTGTCACCAACCGGATTGTCTCCACCGTTTTTCTTGGCCTCATGACCTATCTGGCGCTCAAGGAATATTTGTCCCTGATCCCGACGCGGCGGGTCGATCGATTGATCCTTCTGTTTGCCTATTGGGCGATCCCTGTGCAGTTTTATTTTGCCCATCAGGACCGGTACGGATTATTCTTGACGTTTATTCCAGTCTGGATGTTCCTGTTTTTTCCAATGGCGATGACATTGGCGGGCAAAACCGAAGGATTTTTGCGCGCGGTCGGCACGTTGAGCTGGGGGATGATGATCACCGTCTTTGCGCTAAGTCATACGGCGATGCTGCTGGCCGCGGGCGACAAGGCGGGGCCGGCTGGCGGCGCGGGGCTGTTATTGTTTTTGGTGGCGCTGACACAGTTTAACGACGTCGCACAATTTACCTGGGGTAAGCTCTTCGGCAAACACAAAATCACGCCGGCTGTCAGTCCAAAGAAAACCTGGGAAGGGTTTTTGGGCGGGCTCGTTTCAACCGCCGCGCTTGCCGCACTTGCGGGGCCATATTTGACGCCGATGCCGATGCATTGGTCAGCAGCGTCTGGCGCAATGATTGCGATTGCCGGATTTCTCGGCGATATTACCATCTCGGCGTTCAAGCGCGATCTGGGGGTTAAAGATTCCGGCGGGCTTATCCCCGGTCACGGCGGCATTCTCGATCGCGTCGACAGCCTGACTTATGCGGCCCCGGTGTTTTATCATGCGATGCATTTCTTTGTTTTTGGCGGTCGCATCTAATGGTCAAGTTTCTGCGCATCGCTTTCTTTGCTCTTGTCGTGCGGCCGGTTCTCTTGATTGTGCTCGGCATGAATGTGCGCGGCCGCGAAAACCTGCCGACAAAAGGCCCGGCGATTATCGTCGCCAATCATAATTCCCACCTCGATACGGTGACGCTGCTGGCGCTTTTTCCATTGCGCGACCTTCCACGGCTCCGACCGGTCGCCGCCGCAGATTATTTTTTAAAAAACAAGCTCCTCTCCTGGTTTGCCCTGAACATTATCGGCATTCTTCCGCTTGATCGTGGCGGCATCAAAAAAAACCCGCTTGCCGATCTTGAGGCGGCGCTTGACCGTGGCGATATCCTTATACTTTTTCCGGAAGGCTCACGCGGCGAACCCGAACAGCGCTCAGACTTTAAACGTGGTGTCGCATTTTTAGCGAAGGCCCGGTCGGAAACGCCGGTCCACCCGGTTTTCATGCATGGCCTCGGCAAAGCGCTGCCCAAAGGCAGTTTTATCCTCGTGCCATTCAATTGCGACGTCGTCGCCGGCGCGCCCTTCAAATGGGAAGGCGACCCGAAAGGCTTCATGGAAAGTCTCGAAGTGAAAATGAATGCGCTCGCAAGCAAAGGTCATGTTCAACCATGGGAATGAGTGACAAGCGTCTATGGGTCGCGGGCGCCGTCTTTTGGGGCTTTACCGAAGCCACGGTCTTTTTTGTTGTGCCGGATCTTTTGCTGACGGCGGCGGTTATTGCGGTTGGCGTGGCTATGGCGTTCCGTCTGGCGCTGGCCGCTGCTGGCGCCGCTGTTCTCGGCGGCGTGGTGATGTGGGGCCTAGGCGCTGGCGATACGGACGCCGCGCGGGCCCTGTTGTTGTCAGTGCCGCTGCTTGGCGATGATCTTGTGTTGCGCGTCAAAAGTGAGATCGCCGGCGTCTGGCCAACCAATCTTATGATCGGCGCTATTTCCGGTGCACCCTATAAAATCTATGCGGTGGAGGCTGGCGCTGCCGGGATCGATCCAGTTTTGTTTGCGATTGTTTCATTCTTCGCCAGGCTAGCGCGGTTCGCGCTTGCGATTAGTCTTTTTGTCGCCGGGCTTTCAATGTTGAGATTGATTGGAAGCGGGCGTTTTGTATGGGGGTTTTTCACTCTTATTTGGGGAACAATCTACGCGACCTATATGTTCATAAGGCTCAACGCCTGACCAATTTGTAGGGTTTAGGGTAACTTCGCGCATTGGATCGCACTGATGACTAGGCTAGGGTCCGGCCAATTCAATTCTGACAGGAGAATTCATTTGCGTAACTTCTTGATCATCACCGCCAGCGTCGCGGTCCTATCGGTTGCGGCCTGCGACCGGGAAAAACCCGGCGCGCCGGAAGAACTGCCGGATACGCCCGGCGAAGGCGAGATGC
>JAJFGC010000133.1 GCA_021776345.1 Hyphococcus sp.
CTTTTCGCCGCCCGCATTCATTTTCTCTCGCCCCGCTGGGAAGGTCCGCTGGTCAAGGTCAATTGCGCGGCGATGAATGAAGAGCTCTTGGAAAGCGAGCTATTCGGTCATGAGGCCGGCGCCTTTACCGGCGCACAGAAAAAACACCTTGGGCGATTTGAGCGCGCCGAAGGCGGCACGCTCTTTCTTGATGAGATCGCGTCTGCGTCGCTTCGGGTTCAGGAAAAGCTTCTGCGCATCATCGAATATGGCGAATATGAACGCCTTGGCGGCGACAGAACCCTTACCGCTGATGTGCGTATTGTCGCGGCTGCCAATGTTGATCTGCGCGCTCGCGCCCGCGCTGGAAAATTCCGCGCGGACCTGCTTGATCGTCTTGCCTTTGATGTTGTCGCCGCCCCGCCGTTGCGAGAGCGCCGCGAAGATATCGCCCAACTTGCCAGTCATTTCGCGTCGCACATGGCCAGCGAAATGAGCGAGACCTATGACGGCTTTACAGCGGAAGCGATGGCGGCGCTCGTCGCCCATGACTGGCCGGGCAATGTCCGTGAACTGAAGAATGCCGTAGAGCGCTCGTTTTATCGCTGGCGGGCGAATGACTTTGCCGGGCCAGTGGATGATATTATTCTCGATCCGTTCCCGGAGCTGATCGAAACGGCGCAACAATCCGCGCGCTCAATGGGCGCGGCAAGCGAGCCCGCTTCCGTTTTGACAATACCTGACAGACCAAAACCGCAAGCGTTGAGCGAGGCAACCCTCGATCTGCGCGCCTATCTCGACGACATCGAAAAAGAGATTGTAACCGCTGCTCTGGCCCGCAATGGCGACAATCAAAAACGCACGGCGAAAGCCCTGTCTCTGACCTATGATCAGATCCGCGGGATCGTCAAAAAACACGGGCTCGCTCGGCAAGCCTAGGCCAAGAATTAAAGGCAGTTTTTCGCCCTAATCCGCCGCCATAACGATCGCGTCGGTGAGAAATGGATTATCGAAGGTCACAGCGTCGCCAACTTGCTTGCCGCTGACGGGGAAAAGACGCGCTGACAACGGTTTGCGATATTTGTGCGCAAGAGATCCGACATCGTTGATAATCTTCGCAATCATACCCGGCGATGTGTTTCCCGGGAGAGGCACGGTATCGAGCCCGGTTCCACAAACGCTTGAATATAAGAGAAGCTCGGAAATGCCATAGCGCTTCTCGACCACTCTCCTGGCCAGGACCGTGTCCTCCAAAACCGGGAGCATCAGCCCTGAATAGCCGCACAACTTAACATCGAGCGTCTTTAAAACATCCGTCAGGGCGGCGCAGGCGGAGAGCGTTTGCGCCTCACCAAACGGCGCGCCTGTCATCTTCTCGATAGTTTCGCCGATACTGGCGTCTGGGCCCGGCGCAGGCGATGCATCTATCCCCAAATATTGCCGGCGCTCGTCTTTTGCGATGCGATTTGCGATTTTTTGAAGAGGTTTCAGTACTTTATTCATGCCTTCCGAAAGGGCGCGCTTTGCATCTTTGAAACCACTCGCCTCGTCAATGACGGCGCTTAGGAGACGCGGCGTTTCCAGCCCGATGGCGAAAGCGCGTTTTCCTTCATGATACGCCGCCGGGAAGAATGGCGTTCCGGGCGGGCAATAAGCGGTCGCTGCAAATCTGAAATTCCCCTCGCCGCCTTCGGTTTCAGCGCCCAGCCGCTCGATCGTCGCCGCCGCCGTTCGGGCGGATGCCTCGTGCACGCCGATAGCGTCCGACGCAATATTCACGGTAAAGCTGATCCGGCCAGTGTTCTGGATAAGACGCACCGCCCATGATGCAAACTCGTCGTCAAAGACGTCGCCCGGAACCAACTGACCGATGCTCAGAGAGACCGAATGCTCGCTGCAAAGCGCATCAAGCGCCTGAAGCCGTTCGAACACACCGTCCGATCGCCAGTCCGGCGCGTAGGCTGGTAAGGACTCGGTTGAAATCCGAACCGTCTGAACCTCATGGCCAGCGGCTTCGTATATTCCTTGCGCGGTTTTAAGAAAACCAATTGCGCTCTCGACTTCATCAAGATCACGGAGGCTGGAAAGCGAAACCCCCGCTGTAATTGTCCGGATGCGGTATAATTTATCCGCCTCGTTGGCGCGCAAAGCCAGCGGCGGCATGACCAAACCGGCGCCCAGAGCACCGGCGACAGTGCGGCGGGTTACAACATGGTCCATAAGTCGCTCCCCTCGCAGCGATAATTGAATGCGTTAAGCCATAGCAGCGCGCACCGCGAAAGAAAAGGACATCAAATCAATCCTTGAACATAACACTCAGCAAAAACCTGCCCGCGCGCTGGTCCGGCGGCGCTTGCGAATATTCGTTTTGAAGTCGTATCAGTGAATGTCGTATTATTTCGATGACATCAAAAAAGAACTCGTGACCAAAAGCTCTCCCGCCACGGCGGCAAGCAGGAACTGACCGCAAAAGCCCTGTCGCTGACTTATAATCAGATCCGCGGGATCGCGCGGAAGCACGGGATTGGGCGGACCTGAGGCGGCGGGACTATCGATCGCTGAAAGGTGCAATTGAGCGGCTGGTTTATCGTCAAAGGAGACCTTAGCCACGCAAACTCTGAGCAGCGAATAACTGCCTAATGCTAACGTTCTACAAAATCATCATGGTGATGGTCTCAGGCATACGCTTCATAGATCGTTTTTGTTCTCGGCCCACTATTGCCGTTCCAGTCTCGAGGCTATGTTTGTTTCCGTTCCCAAGGCCGGTTATTCACGCCAAGTGCAGCATTGGCTCCAAGGCAAGAGTGTTGGTGGCAAATTTTTCATATTATTCAACAGCAGCTTACAAATGGTTCTTGGGACTTTATAAGATCGCTGAAACGTGAACCCGAGGACCACATGACCGATTACGAGATTACAATTGAAAACTGTAACAATATTGACACCGCAAAAATCGGAGTAAAAAAGGGAAGTCTGAATATTAAGTTCGGACCCAATGGACTTGGCAAAAGTACGATCGCTAAGGCAATAGTTAGCCAAGCCCGCGATGATGGGACATTGGCTGAGCTTGTACCATTCAAAAGCCGTGGAAATACCGGTGCGGCGCAGCCGAAAGTTGACGGAATTGACGACATAAATTCAGCACTGGTTTTTGATGAAGCATATGTAAATTTATTCGCCTTTCAGCAAGATGAAGTTGTCAAAAACAGCTTCGATATTTTCGTCAAAACGCCCGAGTACGACACCGCGATGGCGGATATTGAAAAACTCTTTGATGGTATCAAGAAAGCCTTTGCTGATAGACCTGAAATCGAGCAAGCAACAAAGGACCTCAAAGACCTTAGAGACGCATTCGGCAAGCCGAATAAAGATGGTTCAATCGCGAAATCCAGCAAAGTGCTCAAAGCATTTGGCTCGGGCAACAAAATCGACAACGTTCCAGAAGCTTTGAAGCCTTTTGAGATATTCGTAAAAAGTGCGAACCCTTCAAAGTGGATAGGTTGGCAGATAAAAGGCAAAGAGTTTCTAGAGCTAGGCGACACGTGCCCCTATTGCGCAACGGCTTTGCCCAAACCAGAGCAAAAGGAAACTGCACTGGCCGTCGCCAAAGAATATGATGCCACGGCCATCGGTCACCTCAACAATCTGAAGGAAGTCATCGAACGTCTGGGTAAGTATTTCAGTAATGGTTGCCAAGAAAACCTGGCGAAAATCACAAAAGCCAAGATAGAGCTGACAGCACCTCAAAAGACCTTCCTAAGTGACCTAAAAAACAGCATAGAAGCGTTGATACAGCAGTTAGAAGGCCTAAGAACCATCTCGTTCTTTTCGTTGCGAGATGTGGATGAAATCGACAAGAAAATGCCTCTACTCAAAATCGACCTCGGGATGATCGACAAACTTGATTCCGGTGAGACGCGGGCTGTCACCGATCCAATCAACACTCAACTAGACAAATTGATCGAGCAGGTTGGCAACCTTAAAGGCCAGATCAACAAGCACAAAGCAAAGATCAAGAAGACCATTGAAGAAAACCAAGAGAGCATCAACGGCTTCTTGAGGTCAGCGGGCTACAAGTATTCTGTTAAGATTATATCCGAGCCCGACTCGTACAAAATGAAGTTGGAGCATGAGGATCTTTCGGACTTCATTGACTCGGCCTCAAATCATCTAAGCTACGGTGAGAAGAATGCCTTTGCGCTGGTTCTTTTCATGCACCAAGTCCTTAGCGAAAACCCAGACATCGTTATTTTGGATGATCCAATCTCGTCCTTCGACAAGAACAAAAAATTCGCAATCTTGCATCAGCTTTTCCGAGGAAAAGGCAGTCTTCGTGACCGAACTACACTAATGCTGACACACGATATTGAGCCAGCTATCGATATTGTCAAAAGCATGGCTCACAAATTCAAGGACCCACGCCCATCCGCAACTTTCCTTTCCTGCAGGCAAGGTGAGGTCAAAGAAACATTCATCGCAAGCGAGGATATCCGCACGTTTGCGAATATATGTACTGACATTCTTTCGGAAGACATCGACGATGTAATCAAGGCTATCTACCTCCGTCGGCACTACGAAATAGTAGATAACGTCGGCTTGGAGTACAATCTCCTTGCAAGCTTGTTTAAAAAACGGGCGTCTCCGACTATCATAACTACGACCGAAAACCGTGAGATGAGCGCGCAAGAAAAAACTGACACGGAGACAATGGTTCAAGCAATGATACCTTCGTTCGACTACGACACGCTTGTGGCTCAGGTGAGTGACGACGCTCTGATGAAGAAAAGTTTTTTTGATACGGAGGTTGGCTACGAGAAGATCCAGCTATTCAGAATAATCAACGGCAAGCACCAAGACGACATCATCACGAAGTTTATCAATGAATCGTATCATATCGAAAATGAGTATGTGATGCAGCTCAATCCACATGAATTTGAAAGTGTGCCCGAATATGTGGTTGAGGAGTGTGCCAAAGTATTATCGATCCCTTGAAAAGGGCAAACCGTTATTCAATATCGCAAGGTATGGTGCATCAAACAAAGCACAATGCACTATTCAGACGCCTGTTACCGGTGATTGCGGAAAGCGGCCTGAATGAACCCTACAAACCGACATTTCTGCCCGTCCACAGAACATTTAGCATTCGCCCAATTGGTGCCCGCGAAACACTCGTGTTCGCTATAGAATTCTAACGTCCGCTCCTGCGCGCAAAGCGGAAGTAAACTCCATCAACCACTTTCGTCCTGCGCTAACGACCCGTTTAGCGTAACTATCCTCACAGTAACACATGCGCGAGGTCGGGGGATACCATCCGGAACGACCTTTTCATGACATCAAACCACGCCTAGATGTGCGCCTTCACACTTTTCACACCGGAGCCCGCCAAATGACCGACGCCTCAACCTACACCCCGCCAAAAGTCTGGAAATGGGACGCCGAAAATGGCGGCGCGTTCGCCAATATCAATCGCCCTATCGCGGGCCCAACCCATGACAAAGAGTTGCCGGTCGGCAAACACCCCCTGCAGCTTTATTCGCTGGCGACGCCAAACGGCGTAAAAGTGACGGTGATGCTTGAGGAGCTTCTGGCCCTTGGCCATAAAGGCGCTGAATATGATGCGCATCTGATCCGGATCACCGAGGGCGACCAGTTCTCCAGCGGCTTTGTCGGCGTCAATCCGAATTCCAAAATTCCGGCGTTAATGGATCATTCAACGCCAACGCCGACACGGGTTTTCGAGTCCGGCGCCATCCT
>JAJFGC010000134.1 GCA_021776345.1 Hyphococcus sp.
TCGCCGGACGCAGTGAGAGGATAATAGTAAAAAGCTCATCCTGCTCAGCTTCTGGAACCTCGAATTCGACGAGAACGTCTTTCAAATGGCCGGCGACGACGTCGAAATCAGCTGCAGTGATTCCTAAGCCGCTATGGACGACTTTTGCATCACGGCTGATAACTTTGCATGGCCCGCCAGTCACAGCGCAGACTAGATTCTTGTTTTTTTGCTTGAATGATGCGCGTGTGTCATCGCCCATACCGACAAAAAACTGTGCTATCTTTGGGTCTGTGAATAGCCGACCGGCGAATTCATCAACGACCGCAGATACGCCTGCATAGCCGCCAAGCCGTTCGTAGAGTGATTTTTCGGTGGCTTCCGCAGCTACAGCGGTTGGCGCACTCGTCATAGCTGTAAATGATGTCGAGATCAGCGCAAGACTCGCTAAATATGGTTTCAGTCGCATTTTTGCTCTCCCTAACGTGGCTTTGGTCAACTCGGTGGGTTGCGGGAACGAATTGGCCAATTACACTGGCAATCTCTGTCAAATTCTTCAGTAGAAGAAGTTTCTAACCGGGAGTAACATGGGGAATAGTGGGAAAAGCACGTTGCGTGGGTCGTATTAAACTCTATTAGTATCAGTACCTTGACCAGAGTAACGCACAGTGTAGGAGAAAGCGTACAATCATTGTTGCACAATAGAGATAGGTAGGCGCCGGGCAATGGGCGGGCCAGCTGATCATGACGCGAAAAGTTCGGGTGACTCTATAGCAAGCACCGTTACACCATCAGAATCTGAGGTTTTAAATCAGCTTGAGCAGATTCTTTCAAGCCCTGATTTTGCCTCCTCATCTCGCCTGCAAAGGCTTCTAAAGTACATTGTTACCGAGACACTCATTGGCAATGCCGGTAAGCTGAAGGAATACTCTATTGCCGTTGACGTATTTGACCGCGACAAGTCTTTCGATCCGCAAACAAGCTCTATTGTTCGCGTCGAAGCGAGTCGGCTGCGCGGGAAACTGGATAAGTATAACGCTATTGCCGGCCGTAATGATCCAGTTCGGATAGAATTGCCGGCGGGCGCCTATGTTCCGAATTTCTCGATTGTGTGTAAAAGCAGCGCCAGCGATGAAACAGGCGAGGCTTTAGAACCCATTAAGGCGGGTATTCATAACAGTGTCCGCCGCAACCTCACCCTCGTCTGTTCGATTTCATTACTGTTGTTAGCTGCAGTCTTGATAGCTGCCGCCGTATTTACTGTTTGGCCAATGACCGATCGAGCGGCCGAGCGTCTGGCATCGAAACAACAAACGCTTTCGGTCGCGGTATTACCGCTTCGCAATTTTTCCGGCGATCCCGCTGAAGATTATTTCAGCCACGGCATGACAGATGCGTTGATAACGAGATTAGCTCAAGAACGTGTTGCCAATGTGACATCTATGACGTCTGTCATGGCTTTTAAAGACAGCAATCAACCAATTTCCGAAATTGCAAAACAATTGGGCGCCACCCACCTTGTCGAAGGATCGGTAATGAGGGTCGGCGACAAAGTTCGCATTACTATTCAATTGATAGAGGCTGTTTCTGATCGGCATTTATGGGCCGAGAGTTATGAGCGAGGCATGTCTGATGTGCTTCGTCTGCAAGACGATGTCGTTGACCGCATAGTTTCATCCATTGCGCAACAAGTGATGTCTGGACGCGCGAGCACACCAAAAATTGCGCCTGACATTGATCCGGCTGCCTATGAGGCCCACCTCAAGGGACGCTTCTTCCTCAACATGATGACGGAGGATGGTTTCAGAAAAGGCATCGCATTTTTCAAACAATCTATCGAGACGGCCCCGGAATATGCGCCGTCTCATTCCGGGTTGGCAGTGTGTTACTGCCTGTTAGGTGGTCACGGTTTTGAAATTGTGAAACCAAGCGAAGGAATGCTGGATGCAAAAAAAGAGATCATGGAGTCGCTAAGACTGGATAATGCGCGAGCTGAACCACATGCATTCTTAGGAATCATCCGGTTGAAATATGATTGGGACTGGCAAAGCGCAAAAGACTCTTTCGACCGGGCGATCGAGATTAATCCCAGCTATGCCCGCGCTCATATATTTTACAGCTACTACCACGAATCCATGGGCGACAAAGAAGCCGCCGTTCGCGAGGCGGAAATCGCAAGAAGCCTAGATCCGTTGTCCCGCGAAACAAATATCAACTTGGGATGGCAGTATCTACAGGCCGCTCGATATTCAGACGCGTTGCAAACTTTTGAGCGCACAGCAGAGCTCTATCCTAATCATTGGGGTGTGCACTGGGGAATCGGGCAATATCACTTGCGCATGAATGAGAGTGATCTGGCCATTGCAGCTTTTCAATCAGCACATGACGCTGGCGGCGGGCATGCAATGCCAATCAGCGCACTTGGCTACGCCTATGCGGTTTCAGGGAACGCTCAAGAGGCAGAAGACGCTCTTGCCAAACTCAATACCCTAGGCGTTGTTAGCTATGTCTCGCCATATCATATGGCGACCATACATGCCGCTCTCGGCGACAACGACAAGGCGTTCGCGTTGTTGGAAGAGGCTTACGATCTCCGTAGCCGGTCTTTAGCCTGGCTGAATGTCGCGCCCGAGATGAATGGCCTTCGAGAGGACCCGCGATTCGATGCCTTATTACAAAGGGTCGGCCTCATGGAATTACTGCCAGCTGAGTAGATCACTTTCAAAACAACTGGCCACCGACATTTTTCTATTGGCATGGCCGGAGCCGCCTGAGCGCGGTTAATCCAAAACCGGAGTCCGAGTTCGGATAAAAAACTGATATTCGAACGTATGTTCGCTACGACGAAAATGGGCCATAAACACCCAGTCAAGCCGCCATTTTTAATGACTGCTTTTGCGCGCGTAGCCGACTTTCCAGTAGCGCCATACTATGACGCACTTTGGGTATTTCTTGACGTGTTGGTTTGCTGAATAGGTCGGCGGAAATGGCGTTTGGAGGCTTTTCCCGGAAAGCGCTATTTCGTCTGCCTACGGAGACAAAATTTTGCCGATATTGGAGCGGATAAGGCCCGAATCCCACGGAAGCCGGGGCCTTCACGTGAAACCTGAATAGGTCGCTATTTTCGCGGGACTGAATGGTGGCGCACAGACGGTTCGAACTAGCAACCCTCTCAATTGTAACCCCCGGAACTCATTAAAGAAATTTGCGCTATAAATATGACTGAATATCTCTGCGACCTATTCACCGAATTTCTCCGAATTTTATCTCTACACTGAGTAAGCCGCCTCCTCGAAAGGGTCGAGAGTTCGAACCTCAAATGCAAAAATTGAAATAGCGAGATATAACAACGGACTACGTGGTGGGCGGGGCAGTCTCAAGGGAACCAGTCTCGAGCGTCCAATTCCCTGATAAATGGGAATTTACAGGGAAATTCTTTGTTTTTTGCCACCAAGCCGACCATTTGACTTCAATTTACCACGTGAAACCTGATGCTCACCCGCAAATTCCCTAAGAATAATTACAGGGAATACTTTTAGACGAACAGGGAACACATTCTGGCCAACAGGATATTCTTCCGGTGATTGAGTTTTCTGATAAACACAGCCGGTATAACGCGATAAAAATGAAACTGTTCCAATATCCAACGCGGATGCGCTTTGGACTGCGCCTTCGCAGCGTCACAAGCTGCTGCCGTAAAATCAGATTCTCAGCTTCGATCGATCGGCGTGACCTGAACTGAAGCCTTATCCATTGAATTATGATCAATAAGATCCTGAGCATCGCACATTAACGTGCAACGATTCTCTCAAGACTCACGCAGATAGAGTTTTTGGTAGGCACAACGGTTTTTTCGCGTGATTCTGCATCGATTGCGGCTCTTTTTTCACCAAAACCTCTACCGGATTCACGCGCGGCGCGGCCCGTTTTTAAGCAGCTAAAGAAGAAGATTCTTGTTCTGATTCCGGCTGTTTTTTCGAACCGGGAATGCTCCATTTCCGGCTTGCCGAGCCCTCTGCATGGCGTCCGGCGGCGGGTCAATGGCCCCGTGCGCAAAGCGCACATCTTGGGAGTCCCGAAGGGATGCGCGGCACGCGCACCATTGACGCGGCTCCGGCGTCCATGCCCCCTTAGATCAAGCCTTAAAGCAGCACTGCCGATGTCACAAAACCGCCTTGTCATCATCCCCAAATCCGAGCTTTCAGACGCGCAAAACCATCTCGTCAATAAGCGTCTCGCAGCGCCGGAACATGAACGCGACGAAGGCCCTCCGGGCGTCTGGAACACGTATCAAGCCGCAACGCTCTATGCGTTTTTTCATGAACAAGATGGTGCGCCGGTCGGCATTGCGGAGGCTTCGGGGCCGCCTTATCTGACCACGCCTGCATGGTGGATCGATTCAAAATATCGTGGTCAAAACTACGGCAGTGAGCTTGTCGATTTGCTCGCGGAGCATCTCAAATCAAAGGGCGTCACCAGCGTCGGGCGCATCCCGATCACCACTTATCAAGGCGTCTATAATGATGCTTCTGGTGCGATGGCGGAGCGCTTCAAGGCGCATTTCGCACGCGAGGAGTGACGCTTACGCAGCGACCAGTTCAACGCGCAATTCGCAATCGACGGCGCGCGCAGCGCGGCTCAACGTGTCGAGTTTTACGTCGGTGTTTTCAGGATCAAGGAGCCGGTCAAGCTGGCTGCGGCTGGTCTCCATGCGCGTCGCCATGGCGGTTTTGCTGAGGTTTTTCTTTTCCATTTGATCAGCGAGCGCCCAGGCAATGACGCGCTTGATGGCGACGCTTTGCGTCTCCTCGAAGGCGCCTTCCTCGCGCAAAAAATCATCGAAGCTGGAACCGACTGAGGCGCGTTTCGCAGCAGTTTTCTTCGCAGCTTTTTTTGTTTTCGCGGTCATTTTTCAATCTCCTTTTTGCGCTTTTTCGCGAGCGCTAAATCCTCTTTGGGCGTCGTTCTCGTCTTCTTGATGAAGCCGTGCAGGAGCACCAGTTTCTCCCCAGCCGTACAAAACAACACCCGCGCAATCCGTTTTCCCGTCAGCGAACTTCTCACCTCAAAAAGCCCGTCACCCATGGCCCGGCAGGTCGGCATGCCAATCGGCCAGCCATATTCAACCGTTGCGATATCGAAACCGATAATCTTGCGGTCGTCATCCTCAAGGTCTTTCAACCAATCCCGAACCGGCTCCTTGCCGCCCGGCGTCGCATAGAAGAACGCCTGTATTTTCTTCGGCGGCTTCTTTGCCTTCGGGCTTTTGGCCATTTCCGCCTGTCTCCATATATGTACCATGCGCGGTACGTTTGTCAAGGTGTCCCTACCGAAAATCGGATTCCTAAGTAAGCTTGCATAATTGTCGGTCGCCCGCCAAGTTTTCTGAATGCTTGATTGGCTGGGAATACATTTCGCAGGGTTGCTCGATTTGGTTCGACCGCGCGCGTCGCTTCTCGCAGAGAATACGATCTTGCGACATCAAGTCATAATCTTGCAACGGCAGGCAACCAAACAACTGATCGTCACGCGTTTCGATCGATTATTTTTTACTGCCTTCCATCGGCTCTTTCCAAATCTGCTATCTGCGGTGCATATCGTGCAGCCAGCAACAGTCATCCGTTGGCATCGCATGGGGTTTCGCGCGCTATGGCGATGGAAGTCTCGGCCGCGTGGCGGTAGGCCAAGGATTTCACGAGAAACTCGCGATCTTATTCGCAAGATTAGTCTCGCCAACCCACTCTGGGGCGCACCGCGTATCCATGGCGAGCTAAAAATGCTAGGCGTTGATATCGCGCAATCGACCGTTGCTAAATATATG
>JAJFGC010000135.1 GCA_021776345.1 Hyphococcus sp.
TATCTTGCCGGCGGTTTTTTGTGGCCGTTATTCTGAGTGTTTCAGGTCTGGCTGATTTTCTCGACAGCGCCGCATATCTCATCAACGACATCATTGATCAGTTTTGCATCTTCGCCTTCGCCCATGACGCGGATTAACGGCTCGGTGCCGGATTTGCGAATAACGAGGCGGCCTTTCTTGACGAGCTTTTCCTCGCCGGCTTTGATCATTTTTTGCACGCTCGCATCCTCAAGAGGATTATTGCCGCAGAAGCGAACATTCTTCAGAATATTTGGGAAGGGATCAAACTTGTGACAGACATCGCTCACCTTCGCGCCTTCAGCGGCAACCACGGCAAGCACCTGCAACGCCGTGACGAGACCATCACCGGTCGTCGCATAATCGCTCAAAATAACATGGCCGGAAGGCTCACCGCCAATATTGATGCCCTTGGCCCGCATTTCCTCCACGACATAACGATCGCCGACTTTCGTTCGGTGCAGCGCCATGCCCTCGCCTTGCAAGTAGTTTTCAAGCCCAAGATTGGCCATCACGGTCGAAACCACGCCTTCGCCTTTCAGCTGGCCGCGTCCCTGCCAGAAGCTGGCGATGAGCGCCAATACCTGATCGCCGTCGATGATCTGTCCCTTTTCATCGCTGATGATAACCCGGTCCGCGTCACCATCGAGAGCAATGCCGATGTCAGCGCGATATTCGTGCACGGCGTTCTGCATCTTCTCCGTCGATGTTGAACCGACCTCGTGATTGATGTTGAACCCGTCCGGATCAACGCCAATCGGTTTAACATCCGCGCCCAACTCCCAAAGAACAGTTGGCGCAACCTTGTACCCGGCGCCATTGGCGCAATCGATAACGATGCGTAAATCTTCTAATGAATAGCGCCGTGGAAAAGCGGCTTTGGCAAATTCAATGTAACGTGCGCCAGCGTCATCGATCCGCTTCACCCTGCCAAGATCTGCCGAGGCTGCAAGCCCGACACCGGGCCCTGCGCGCATTAAACGTTCGATTTCCATCTCGGTTTCATCTGAAAGCTTGAAACCGTCAGGGCCGAAAAATTTGACGCCATTATCATAATACGGATTATGTGACGCGGAGATCATGACGCCGAGATCAGCGCGCATCGACCGCGTCAACATCGCCATTGCCGGCGTCGGCAATGGCCCCAGCAAAAAGACGTCCATTCCCGACGCGGCAAAACCAGCCGTCAGCGCCGGCTCAAGCATATAGCCGGACAGACGCGTATCCTTGCCGATCACCACACGGTGACGGTGGCCGCCATTCTTAAAGACACGGCCAACCGCCATGCCAAGACACAAAATCTGATCCGGCGTCATTGCGCCCGCATTCGCAAGCCCCCTGACCCCGTCAGTCCCAAAAATTTCTCGTTTGCCCGTCATTTGGTCGTCGCCTCGCATGGCGCCGTTCTCCCGTTAAATCGCAGACCCAAAGTCTAGCATGTCCATTTGGCCAATGCCTTAACGCGAGAATTAGGGATTTCCTATGGTCTGGGCGATTCGATGGGCAATTTTTAACAACTGTCGCGTCTCCGCCACGTCATGAACCCTGAAAATGCTGGCGCCGCGGGCATATCCGGCAAGCGCCGCCGCCAAGGAGCCGCCGAGCCTATCCTTTGCCGGCCCGTCCCGGTCCAGCGCTGCAATGAACCTCTTGCGCGAGGCGCCCAGCAATAAACGGCAATCGAGCGCCTGAAGACGCTCCAGATTGGCGAGGAGCGCGAGATTGTGGTCCAGAGCTTTACCAAACCCGATCCCTGGGTCGACAATTAGCCGCTCGCGCGCGACGCCGGCGGCGACACAGACCTCTATGCGCGCCGCAAGATAGGCGATGACTTCGACGACAACGTCGGTATAGGAAGGGTTTTCCTGCATCGTGCGTGGATCGCCCTGCGCATGCATCAAGACAACATCGCAATCTAGAGAGGCGGCTGTCTCAACACTTTTCTCATTATAAGTGAGCGCCGATACGTCGTTCCACATCGAGGCCCCGGCAGCAACGGCAACGCGAGCAACTTCCGGTTTGCGTGTGTCGATCGATAGGACGGCGCCGGTCTTGCCAGCCAACGCTTCTATCACCGGCATTACCCGCGATATTTCATCATCGATTGAAACCGCCTGCGCGCCCGGCCGGGTGGACTCGCCGCCAATGTCCAAAATGCCAGCGCCGTCTTCGGCGAGTTGCATGGCGTGATCAACCGCCGCCTGCGCCGAGCCAAACTGTCCGCCGTCGGAAAAAGAATCTGGCGTCACATTGACAATGCCCATGATTGTTACATCGGCGCCGCCACCCATTGTTATCGCGTCCTCGCCCACTGATTTGCAATCCGTTCAACTATATATCCTGTCGGTTCACCGCATATTGCGGGCCCGCTCAGGCTATGACCTTTATACGCATAGGGATGGAGCGCCAATTTCACAATGGGTTTTCCGACCATACCCAACCAGAGCAGCAGCTCGGTGATTTTCATATCTGGAAACTGGCGAAATCACATTGCTTACCGGTTGATCGGTTCTGGGTGAGCTCCGCCAGCCAGACCAACGCCGAGCCTCACTTCATATTGCCTCACGGTGAACCAAGTCTGGCGCTCATGCGCAAGCGCGACAGGTTTGGGTTTGTCGTTGACATAAAAATTGTGATTTGCGGCCCGACAAAGCGCGCGCGCTGGCATCAGCCCTCGCCAAATTCCGAGTTGATTGCGTTCCGCTTGAGACCGGAATTCGCCGCGGCTGCGTTCCAACTTGATTTGGGCGAGATCTACGACACGGACGTCGCCACTCTTGGCGCGCCTATCGTTGGCGACGCAGACCGTACGCGGCGCGCGGCAGAAACTGGCGGCACGGCCGACATCGCCAAAGCGCTTTTTCACGATCTGCTGGCTGCAAACCGGTGCGGCGCATTTAAGCAAACGATCGAGGCAGAAGCAGCTTATCGCATTCGCGAGTCAAAAGGGATTGTCTCCATCTCGACATTGGCGGCCCAGCTCGGCGCCGATGAACGAACACTAAGACGGCGTTTCAAAAACACGATGGGCGTATCGCCCAAAACCTATGCATGCCAGCATCGCCTATCGCATGCGGCTGTTCTCGCCGATCAAAGCGCTCTACCTGATTGGGCGTCAATTGCCGTCAATTCCGGCTATTATGATCAGGCGCATATGATTGCAGACTTTAATGCAATGACAGGGGTGACGCCGCGCAGAGCGCATAAGCGGCGCCGGAAACTGTCCGTTTTTTCCAATACAGCGACGCCTGCCGGCCCCTAACTCAACACTCGGTATCAAGATGTAAAGGCCGCCAAACATGAAACTCAGCAATAATTTGCGTCTCTCCACCACCCCCCTAGCCGCTCTCATCTCAGCCGTGATGTTCTCCAGCGCATTCGCGCAAGACACAACCATTTCCTTTGAAGGCAAGCAATGGCGCGTCGCCGCACGCAGCGCAGTTGTCGAGAAACACCTTGGGCGGGACGCATTAGCCCTCAGCGGCGGACGAGTTAGGCTCGATGATATTGAATTCACGGACGGCGTGATTGAATTTGATGTCGCCTATGAAGAAACTCAAGGATTTATCGGCCCGTTATGGCGTGCAGCGGACGACCGAAACTATGAAGAAATCTACTTTCGCTCTCACCTCAACAACAAGTCAGACGCCGTTCAATACACGCCGGTAGAAAACGGAAATTCCGCCTGGCAAATTTTTTCAGACGAGAACGCAATTGCGCCGATCAATCAGAAATTTAACGATTGGAACCGCGTCAAGCTTGTTGTGGCGGGTGACAAAGCAGATTTTTATTTTAACAGCGATGAACCTTCGTTGCATGTTCCAGACCTCAAAACAGACAACACTTCCGGCTCGCTTGGCTTGCGCGCCTCAGGGCAAAGCGGCATCACTGCGTATTACAGTAATTTTTCGGTGCGCCCGCTCAACGACGGCGAGGGCGTCGTCGGCGCGGCAAAGGAAGAAAAGCCCCTACCCGACGGCTTGATCACGCGCTGGACGGTATCGTCAGTATTCTCTGAAACCATCATCGACCCAGTGTTGCAACTTCCCAAAGACATAACAAAAGACCTCGCATGGGCGCCGCTTGATGTTGAAACAAACGGTATCGCCAATATCTCAAAGTTACATGAGCGCCTACCGGGCAACGACTCGACGGTCTTCATCAAAACCAACATTCGCGCTTCAAAGAAAATAATGAAATCGATGCGCTTTGGATATTCGGATCGCGTAAAAATATACCTGAATGGTAAGCGTGTTTACGCCGGCGACGCCGGTTGGACAGTGCGTGATTACCGTTTTCTTGGGACAGTGGGTTTTTTCGATTCGGTCGGCCTTGATCTAAAAAAGGGAGACAACGAGCTACTGGTAGCGGTTTCCGAAACGTTCGGCGGCTGGGCGTGGGCCGGGGCGATTGAGGATCAGACCAGCATCACACTGAACTGACGGCGCTCTGCACTCAGTAAAGCGCCAAAAACGCCGTCGCTTGCGCTCTCCAAGCCGTAAGCGGCGGCGTCAGTCGTTTTTGCTTTCAGCTTTCTGTTCTGCAAGCGCCCGCTCAAAGGCGCGTTCTTTTTCAGCGATGTATTTCTGGAAAGCCCCGCGATTGACGAACGCCAAGGTGTCGCCGGCTTTTTGTTTCTCGCGGGTTTCCTTCATGTGGAATACTTCCGGGTGATTGGCGAGAAAAATGTCCGGGTCCCAGTCTTTGGTTTTTTCGAAGGTTGTCCGGTAATCATCGACAATGCCCTCATATTGCGGCGGATTTACGAGACTGTTCGCTGCGACGGTGGCGCTGCAAAATATGAGGGCATCATAGTGTTTGGCCCCCTCCTTGACGCGAACCTGCCATGAAGTACAGCCACGAGAATGGCCTGGTGTATGTTGTGCTGTGAGGAACGCGCCGCCAATGGGAAATATCAAGTAATCGCCCGAAACCGAAATCGTTGTATCGACAGCAACCTGCGGCGCCGAAAAGTTTTCGTTATCTTCATGGCCCAGATAGAATCCGCCCTCGAGCGCGGAAACATCGCCTTCGGCTGCTATCAATTCCGCCCCTGACGCTTCTTTTAACACGGCCAGCCCACCGGAATGATCGAAATGCGCATGAGTGTTCAGGAGTATTTTGACATCTTTGATATTGAAGCCAAGCTTGGCGATATTGTCGATAATAATGTGCTCATAGCCAGGGAGCCCGCCGTCGATCAAAATATGAGCGCGCTCTTCACCTTCGCGGAAGTGACTCGGCTTATCTGTAATCAAATAAACCGCGAGCCCCTCAGTGCCCACATAATAGAGATTGCCGATAACGCGGAAGGGCTCGAACGGCGCGACCATCTCTGGAAATGCCACTGCATAATCAAAGGGCGCTTTCCAGCTTTCGTCTTCGGCAAAAGCTGAGACAGTGACCATTGAAAAAATAGCTGCAAGGAAAATACGCATGAAAAAAGCCTTCCTGTTACAGGAAGGCTTTTACCATAAAAATTGTTGTGAAAAAGCGCCAGAATTACGCCGGTTTGGGCTCCATACCGCCAGTTCCAGAATCCTTTTTGCCACCAACTGGCGCGCCCGCAGTCGGCACTGACGAAGGCGGCGTATGATCGGTCGTATCATTCGGGTCTTCACGAACGATTTTCTCGCCGCTGAGAAGCCTGTTGATTTCGTCGCCCGTCAGTGTTTCGAATTCCAACAGCGCTTGCGCCAATGTTTCCCAATCGTCGTTCCGCTCGGTCAGAACACGCCGCGCGGCTTCATACCCGTCCGTAACAAAGCGGCGGATTTCATCTTCAATGGTCTTCGCGGTATCGCCGGAAATTGCTTTTGACCGGGCGATACTCTGGCCCAGGAACACCTCGCCCTCATCTTCAGCATAAGCGATCGGTCCTAATTTTTCGGACAGGCCGTATTGGGTAACCATGGCGCGGGCAATTTTTGTTGCATGTTCAATATCGGACTGGGCGCCGGAGGTGACTTTTTCCTTGCCGAATTTCAATTCTTCGGCAACGCGCCCGCCCATCGCCATCGCGATACGTGATTTCATTTGCTCAAGGCTCATGGAATAGCTGTCGCGCTCAGGCAGATATTGCACCATGCCAAGAGCGCGGCCCCGAGGAATAATCGTTGCTTTGTGCACAGGGTCGTTACCCGGCATTGAAATGCCGACCAGCGCGTGACCGGCCTCGTGATAAGCGGTCAGCATTTTCTCGTCTTCGGTCATAACCATGGAACGGCGTTCGGCGCCCATCAGCACTTTATCTTTTGCGTCATCAAACTCTTTCGCCGTGACAAAGCGTCTGCCACGTCGCGCTGCCAGAAGCGCCGCCTCGTTCACAAGGTTTGCCAAATCGGCGCCGGAAAACCCGGGCGTGCCGCGCGCTACGGTGCGGACATTTACGTCCGGCGCCAACGGTACTTTCTTGATGTGGACCTGCAGGATTTTCTCGCGGCCGACCACATCCGGATTCGGCACAACCACCTGCCGGTCGAACCGGCCGGGACGCAAGAGCGCCGGGTCGAGCACGTCGGGGCGGTTGGTCGCCGCCACCAGAATGATGCCTTCGTTTGATTCAAAACCATCCATCTCAACAAGTAGCTGGTTCAAGGTTTGTTCGCGCTCGTCATTACCGCCGCCGAGACCGGCGCCGCGGTGACGACCAACCGCATCAATCTCGTCGATAAAGATAATGCAGGGCGCATTCTTTTTTGCCTGATCAAACATATCGCGGACACGGGATGCGCCGACGCCAACGAACATTTCGACAAAGTCGGAACCGGAGATCGTGAAAAACGGTACATTTGCTTCGCCAGCAATTGCGCGCGCAAGCAATGTCTTACCCGTTCCCGGCGGACCAATAAGCAGCGCGCCTTTCGGAATCTTGCCGCCGAGGCGCTGGAACTTCATTGGGTCTTTCAGATACTCGACAATCTCTTCGAGCTCTTCTTTCGCCTCATCGATACCGGCAACATCGTCAAAGGTGACGCGGCCCTGGCGTTCGGTGAGAAGCTTGGCGCGTGACTTACCAAAGCCCATGGCCTTGCCGCCGGCGCCTTGCATCTGACGCATCACAAAGAAGAAAAAGCCAAGGAATATGAGAAGCGGCAAAATATTGAACAACAAGGAGAGGATCAGCGGCAGCTCTTCTTCCTTCTCGATCTTGGTCGCGACCCCGGCCTCGTTCAGCCGATCAGCAATTGCCGTCTGCCCGGTTTCCGAGATGGTGGTGACGTAGCTGCTATTGTCACTGAGCTGGCCGGTCACTTGCGTTTTCGCGACGTCGGCAGAGCGAACTTCGCCACTGCTCACGCGCTCAACGAATTCGGAATAGGTGAGCTCAACCGGCTCCGGGCCGGGGCTTTTAAATTCGAACATTTGCAGCGCGACCAGGAAAAACACGACCACCAGGCCCCAAATCACAATATTGCGCGTGTTCATTCGTTTTTCCTTGCTTTGGGGCGGGCCGCATGCGGCCAGCCAATATATGCTTCAACCTAGTAGATAGGCGTTAAGAAAGCCCGGCGCCATGCCCCTTAGAGAAATCGCGCAAAACCTACGAATACCTAATAATACCGCCGCGAAATCGTTCCTTCGCGAGGGATCGGGCGGAAAACCCAGTTGCCCCTCCAGATAGGGCCGCCAGCGCGCCAATCAATGTTTCGCCGCGGAAAATAGCAGGAGCCGTAAATAGCGCCTCTTGCGGGCCCTCACACAACGCGCTTTGAGGGCCGAGGCGATCAACGCCATGAGGCCCTAGCGGCCTCAAAACGACAGATTCACCGCTAGGCGCTCCATGAATGATGAAACGATTGTCCCAAAGGATAGGCCCAGTTGACGCTGTGCTAACCGGCTCCGATGCCGACACGCCGGCGCGACCGAGGACAGCGGCCGGCTCGCGCAGAAACCACAACCGCCCTTTGGCGGCTTTGATAAGCGCGCCGCCAATGGTCGCGGCGCCGGACCTCAGCGCCGCCGCCAACGAGCCCGCGCTTGCGTCATAGTCCGGGGCATAGGCCGATCCACTGACCGCATGAATAAGCCGCCGCGCGAGGCCTGTCGCGGTGTCATCATCACCACCCGGAAAGGCGGCCAAATCGACACAAGCGCCGCCCCATCGATAAAAACAACCATTGGTTTTTTGGAATAACGCCTGTTCTTGCAACCGTTGGCGGTCGCTGACCGATCGCATTTGTGCGGACAGCTCAATCAGCGCTGCTTTGTCGATCGCGCCAGCGCCTTCAAGCGCTGCAAGTTTGCGGCGCACGCGAATACGCTCAAACGCAATATCATCATTACTTGGATCATCGATATAGGGCTGATCAAAAGCCGCAACGCTCGCCGTGAGCTGTGCGCGAGAAAACCCAAGCAAGGGCCGCAACAATTGGATCGGCGCGCTGGCGCCGGCAGCGATTACGATCTTGTGGTTCATGCCGGCAAGACCAGAGGGCCCGGCGCCGCGCGCAAGCCGCATGAATACTGTTTCTGCTTGATCGTCACTGCTATGGCCCGTCAAGACGGCGCTGGCGCCAGCATCAACACACGCCGTCGCCAACAGGCGATAGCGCGCCTTGCGGGCTCTTTCCTGAATACCGGTTTCCGGTTTCTCGCCTTCCCACACCAAAGTTTTATGGACGAGCCCAACCGCTTTGCACCAGGCGCCGGTCTGGTCGGCCTCGTCAGCGGCGCCCGTCCTCAAACGGTGATCAACGGTGAAGGCAAGCGCTTGCCTGCCAGTCTTTTGCGCATAGAGCGCCGCCAGCCGCGCCAACGCCATGGAATCGCGACCGCCGGACACGGCAACGGCAAAGCGATCGCCCACCGACAGCGCATCAAGACGCGCCGCGAATTCTTCATTGGTTACCGGATCGACATCGCCGTTCCCCGTCAACGCCCGTGCTACCGGCAATTGATGCGCGACATCTCAAGGTCGGCGCGCTGCGCCACCGGCTGCGGGGCATTCGGGAATTTCGTTTTCATTGTTTTGAAAACGGTGCAGGCCTCATTTGATTTTTCAAGCCGCGCAAACGCCGCGCCAAGCTTGAGATAGGCTTCAGCCGCGCGCGGATCGTTCGGATAGGAACGAATATGCGCGATAAAAACATCAGCGGCGGCAGCGTTCTCACCAAGGGCAAGGTGGATTTCTCCCAGACGGAAACGCGCATCCGGCGTGCGCGGTTGGTCTGGGAAAGCTTCGACATAAAGTTCAAACGCCGCTTTGGCGCGCTGATAATCACCCTTAAGCAAAAACCCTGACGCGTAGTTAAATGCAGCATCCGGGTTGAGCGGCAGCTCAATCGATGCGGGGTTAAACTCTTGCGCAGACGCGCCGGCGCCATCCTGGCTTAATTGATCCGCAATCTGATCACCCGGGATAAGGCCGATCGGTCCCTGTTGTTGGAAGCCGGGATCGTCAATCACAGCGCCGGACGACAAATCGCCGCCGAGGCTTCCGCCGGACAACGCCGCACCAATCGCATCGAGCCGCCGGCTTGCCTGATCAAGCTGGTAGGTCAATTCTTCGATACGGCCCGTCAATTCCTGGTTCTGCTGTTCCAGCTGACTGAGGCGAACGGTGGCTGCGCTTTGTGCGTTCGCCGCCTGTTCGACCCGCACCATGCGTTCCTGCAAATTGCGGACATCATCTTTTGTGCCGGCAACCGCTGGCGTGGCCGCCGCCACTGCAAAGCCCGCAGCAATCAGCCCGGAAAGAAGGAATTTATTGGTCATCGTTAATTGTCCTTGCGCAACATTTTCTACGCGTAATCTACCCGTTTCAGGCGACAAAACTAAGGCGAAATATGAAAAAAGCGCGCCGATTTTCGCCGGCGCGCTCTTAAAAGTCGGCAATGCGCGTCGAGGTTTTAGGACCCGACGGACGCAATCGTCGTCGTTGAGTTACGGTTCAGCGACCATGCATCTTCGGTCGAACGCGGATCAAGCGGACGTTCCTTGCCATAAGAAACCGTGGTGATGCGGTTTGCATCGACGCCAAGGCTGACGAGATAGGCGCGCGCGGCTTCCGCCCGGCGAGCGCCGAGAGCGAAGTTGTATTCACGCGTGCCGCGCTCGTCACAGTTGCCGGCAAGCTTGATCCGGGTTTCCGGATATTCCTGCAACCAGGCCGCCTGGCGCGACAGAACTGCCTGTGCCTGCGGGGTCAGCGTGTATTGGTTATAGCCAAAAAAGACGCGGTGACCGGCGGCATCTTCAAGGTCAGCCTGGCTGCCCGGAACCGGGCCGCTTGGGCCTGCGCCAACATCAGTGCCGGCGCCAGCTGAGGCGTCAATATCCGGCCCATTGCTGCTCGCACATGCGGAAAGAAGCACAAGCGATGCCGCAACCCCCGCTATTTTCAATAGTGTTTTCATAATTCTCTCTTGCTCCACTTCCCCAGTTACCTGGCCAGAAATCTTAGTTGCAGGCCGGGCAATGCTTCTGTCCGGTACGGCCTAAACCGTCTTAACCTGTTGATACTCAACTCATTTAGCACCCGAAAGCGTCATTTTCGTGCGATCGGGCCACGTTTTCGAAAAATAATAAAACGCCCACCTTTAGAATCTATGTCAGCCAATCCCTAAAATTTAACCAACTAATGAATCGTAGCGGTGTCCGCGCGCCCGATCAAGCTTGGCTGTTCCGGCACAAGAATGAATTATCGGACAACAAAGCCTTCGCCAGCGCTCCCCTCAAGGCAGCAATGGCGACCAGGCCGGGTCAGAGGCGTCTCCAGGGGTCCTGACGCGGCGCAGATTGCGGCCTGTGAGGTCGACAGACCACAAAGAGGCGCCGCCGCCGGTGCCGTTTCGGCGGGTGGGCGTATCACGATAAAACATCAAAACCCGGCCATTCGGCGCCCAGGTCGGGCCCTCTTCGAGATAGCTTTCCGTAAGAAGTCGCTCGCCAGTGCCGTCCGGGCGGATGACGCCGATGTAAAACTGGCCTTTATATTGGCGGGTAAAGGCAATGAGATCACCGCGCGGGCTCCAGACCGGGGTCTGGTATCGCCCCTCACCGAAGGTGATGCGCTTCTGGTTGCCGCCGTCCGCGTTCATCACGTAGATTTGCTGTGAACCGCCCCGGTCGGAGGTGAAGCCGATGCGCCGTCCATCTGGCGACATGGTCGGCGATACGTCGATCGCCGGATGATCCGTCAACCGTGTCAGACGCCGGGTCGCCAGATCCATCTTGAACACATCCGAATTGCCATTGCGCTCAACCGACATAATGACCTGACGGCCATCGGGCGAGAAGCGCGGCGCGAAGGTCATGCCGCGGAACGTCCCCAGCTGTTCCTGCTCGCCGGTCTCGATATTGAAGAGATAGACCTGACCCGGACGATCATCAAAAAGCGCCATATAGGTGATCTGCTGCTGGGTCGGAGAAAAACGCGGCGTCAGCGCCTGGTAATTAAGACCGTCAGTGAGCGGCACCGGATTGGCGCCGTCCTGATCCATAATCATCAACCGCTTGATGCGTTTTTCTTTCGGGCCCGTCTCATGAATGAAAACGATCCGCGTATCGAAATAGCCGTCTTCGCCGGTCAGAGATTTATAAACAAAGTCGGCGACCTTGTGCGCGGCGCGCCGCCAATTGTCCGCAGGCGTCTTAAACGCGACAGCGCCGAGCTGTTCATCGGAATAAACATCCCAAATCCGGGTTGAGACCTGAATGCGCCCGTCGGGCAACTCTTCAACCTCACCGACAACGAGAACTTGCGCATTGATGATGCGCCAGTTGGCGAATTTGGGCCGGGTATTCACGCCCATATCATCTTCCAGGATATAGGCGCGCTGGTCGATTACCTGGAACAGGCCGGAGCGATCAAGGTCGTTCATCAGAACGCCGGTGATATCCCGTCTTAATTCAGACGTGCCCTCATCGGGCCCAAGGAAATTCGGCACCGCAATCGGCATCGGATCGACATTCCCCTGGGTAATGTCGATGGTCACTTTCGCTGACGCCGAAAATGGCGCTGCCGCGACAACAGCCGCGATCAATATCATCAATAATCTTTGCATCTACCTACTCGCTTTCAGGCCCCCTGAAATTAAACTTTCTTAAAACCCGGCCATCTGGCTCGGATCAAAATTCAACGTAAATTCTTTCCAAGTGTCGTAACGATCCTGGGGCAGAAAATCATATGGAGCGCAACCGACAACCGCCCGCAACGCCGATTGCTCCGCCACCTTCCAAAATCGGTTCCCTGATAGATTGATTTGCAACTGGTTCACCACCTTTGGCGAGCCTGCAAGCGTTCCATCCGGATTTAATTCAATGTCGATGGTGACAACCAGCTTCTCTGGTTCCGGCGCGCCGATGATCGCGCTGGCGTTCCAGCAACGCTCAACGGCGGCGCGCATTTTTGCTTCATCGCTTGCAGTCAAGCGGTCCCCGGCGCCAATTGCTGCGCGCGGCTGGTCTGCCGTTTCACTCGGCGCTGACGCCGTTTCGCTCGGGCGTTTTGCTGTTTCGTTTTCGCGCTCCTTGTCGATCAGTTGCGACAGGGCGTCTAAATCGAGCTCGGCTGTCTTTTGCGGTTTGGGCTTTTCCTTCGGCGGCTCCGGTTTCGGTTCCGGCTTTATCTCCGGCTCTTTTTCTTCCGGCGCTTCTTCAACGACCGGCGCGGGCTCGGGTTCAACTGGCGCAGGTTCGGGTTCAGGCGCTGGCTCTTCTTCAACTTCAGGTTCAGGCAAATCCGGCTCGGGCTCTTCCACGACTTCGGGCGCCGCCGCCGGCACGCTGGTCAAGAGGTCAAGCTCCGCCTGCGCAATCAACTCCAGCGGAATATAAGGCTCCGATTGAACGTCCGGACGCCAGGTCGCCATCGGCAAAAGCAGCGCCCCGCCGACAATCGCCAGATGCAAAAGAATGGATGCAAAGACGCCAAAACGCATGGGAACTAGGCGACCTTTCCGTTAACGGCTATTGCGCTTCATCCGGCAGCTCTTGATCGGTCACAAGACCAATCCGATTAAAGCCGGCCGCATTGATACGGCCCATCACACGCACGACGTCGCCATAGGCGCGATCCTGATCGCCGCGAATGAAAATCCGCTGGTCGTAACCGGCGGTGGCAATCGCCTCTAAATGCGGCACCAGATTGGCGTATTCGATCACCGTATCCTGAACGTAAATCGTCCCGTCTTCCGAAATCGTCACCGTCAACGGCTCGCCGGTATCCTGAATAGGATCCGCCGCCGTTTCAGGCAGATCAACCGCAACGCCAACCGTCAGCAAGGGCGCGGCGACCATAAAGACGATCAGCAACACCAGCATGACGTCGACGAGCGGCGTCACATTGATTTCCGCCATCGGTTTGGTGCGACCGGGTTTGTGGCGGCCGCCGGCGACTGACCCAACCATTTATCGGCCCCTCTCATCGAGTTGGCGCGACAGGATCGCCGAGAATTCATCGGCAAAACCATGAAGACGAACGGCAAAAGAGTTGAGCGCCGCTGAGTAGCGGTTGTAGCCAATAACCGCCGGGATCGCCGCAACAAGACCGAGCGCGGTCGCAAACAGCGCTTCAGCAATGCCGGGCGCCACAACCGCAAGATTGGTGTCTTTCGTCACCGCAATCGCCTGGAAGGCGTTCATGATGCCCCAGACCGTGCCAAGGAGACCGATAAACGGCGACGCCGACCCAACCGTCGCCAAGACACCGAGCCCGCTTTCGGCTTTATCAAGCTCGCGCGAGACCGAGACCTGCAACACCTTATCGATGCGATCTTTGGCGCCGACGACAAGAGACTCAGATCGCCCTGAATCCTTTGACCGGGCCCATTCTTCCATCGCCGCGGTAAAAACCCGCGCCATCGCGTGGTCGTCCTTATCGCGGGTTTTGCGGAAAAGATCGTCGAGCGGCTTGCCCGACCAGAATAGCTTTTCAAAAACATTCGACTTGCGCTTCAGCCTGCCGAAGGTGAGCGATTTGTCGATCATCACCGCCCATGACCAAATCGACGCGATGACGAGGATGCCCATCACGGATTTGACGATCGGGTCAGCCTTCAGAAACAAGCTCCAGAGGCTGAAATCGCCTCCCATCGAAACGGCGGCTGCGGTTTCTGCTACCATTGTTATTCTTATCCCCTGTAGGGCCCGCCAAACGGGTCTTAACGAACGAACACTGACGCCGAGATTGGCGCAAACGAAAGCTGCGCGCTTTATGCCGGCGCGACAGCAAATTCATGGTTAACATCGATGGGCTATTCACCCAATCCCTCTTTGCGCGCAAATTGGGCATTTGCGCGGCTTTGGAAAGCCTGAATGATGGCAATGGACAAAGTTTAATGGCTGGTTAACAAGGGCTTAAAGCGTTTTGCGGTCGCCAAAGCGTTCTAAGATATCTTTTGGCAGTCGCCGCGGGCGGCCCTCAAGGTTCATACAGACCGCCTCAACCTCTGCGCGAGCAATCAACGTTTTCTCGCGCACCGTCTCTTGATCCAGAAACATCCGCGCACCCTTTACCGACGTGAATTTTGTACGCACCTCCAACATGTCGTCGATGCGCGCCGGCGCGACCCATTCCGTTGTCATCTTGCGCACAGCGAAGGCGAGCGGCTCTTCGCGGGTCAAAAGTTCTGAATGATGAATGGCGCACTCGCGCAGGGCTTCTGTTCGCCCGCGTTCAAAGAACTTCAAATAAGCGGCATGATAAACAACGCCGGAAAAATCCGTGTCCTCATAATAAATGCGGATAGGAATGGTAAAAATCATGGGCGGATTTTCACCGCGTCAGACTATGATTGTCAAATCCGATCAGCGCAACAATCAGTGTGGCGCAAGATCCGCAAACCGAAAGACAAAAGAGTAAGTATTGAAGATGACATGGGAGATCGCGACGATCCAGACATTACGGACGGCATAGGCAACAACGCCCCAACCGACCGTAAAGATGAAGAACAAGTGCCAGAATGCTGGCGAGTGAATATGAAACATTGCAAACAGCGCCGTATTAATGAACGGGACCGCCCAGCCGAACCACTCCATGCGCGGCAACAAGAACCCGCGAAAATAAATCGTTTGCATGGCGGACGCCGCGCCAATCGACACCATGCCCAGGATCAGCGTCAGGATGCGTGTCGATGTTGCCGCGCTCGCATCATCAAACGCGAACCCTGGGCGGGAAAGCCATTCAGGCGGCCAGAAGGATAACGCCTGTTGCAGATAGCTTGCAAAATTCATCAGCGGCGCCCAGCGAAAAAAATCACGAAAATAAATTGCGTAAGCCGTCACCGCCGCCAGCAACAGCAAAAAATAAACCGGGTTGACGCGCGCCTGATAGGGGATTGCGAATTTAAGGTCGAAGGCGCCATCGCGTCGCCCCAAGGCGTAGATAATCACAACAAAGAATACCGCTTCTAACAACAGATAGGCGCTGATACCGACACCCGCTGGAAGCGACGTCGCCTTGCTGGCGGCAATGCCGGCGAATGCCTTCAAAAAAGCCGGCAGAAAGGTCGCAACGAGGATCATCAAGAACCCAAATTGCGGCACAGAATATGATCCGTGTAAGCCATTACGCATTGCTTTGCCCACCCTCGCAAATGGCGTCCGTCAAAACGATCAGTACGATCGCAGACGCCCAGCTTGGACACAATGACGGCGCAGCAAGGCTCGCTCGACTTATCGTTCACGTGGCTCGGTTCGCCGCGCCCTCACTGACACGTGACCGGAATAATTATTCAAGCGGTGTGCGCTGATAGGTGAAATACGCCGAGCCCTGCTCGCTGATATTGACCGCCGCCTGCATCGTATCAGGGCCGGTCATCGCGAAAGTCAGGCCGTCAAAGTAAACCGCATTTTCTTCCGTCGTGACCAAGGGAAACTCGACGAACTTGTCTTTTTCTTCCCAGCCGACAAGGTCCGGTGAGAAATGTTTGATGCGTAAGACGAGCGAGCCATCGATTTCAGCGAAGGTATAAAACTCATAAAAATTGAGCTCGCCATCCTCTTTGACGTGATAGAATGAGGCCATCATCTGCCCGCCCGCAGGCGGCGCAACAAGCTCGGCGACGTTGCCGCCAAGACCTTCGCCTTCCCAATAACCCACCATCCAGGAAAGCGCTTCAATGCTCGCCGGCGGCGAGACGCCGTCCTCGGCCAGCGATTTGATCTCAACCTTATCTTCCGCCTGCGCGGCGGCGGCGAAAAAGAAGTACGCGGCAAAAAGGGATTTTAACATGTTCATGGAAACGCTCCCGCATCATTGGTTATTCAAGATATACTAGAATGACGGTTGACCCCGCCGCCTTTCGACAGATGGATGGCGCCTTATTTTTAAAATTTTACGACCGTTTTTGAGGCCAAAGCAGCCATTCAGACGAATATAAGAAATGACACATTCTGGTAAAAACGCCGCTTCGGTGTTTATCGCCGAATCGCTGACTGGGCCCCAAACAGGTTATTGAATTTTCAAACGGAGACTTTACCTCACCAACGCTGTACCTGTTCCACGAACACGCGGAGAAATGTGCACCGCCGATTAGCAATTGTTGGCGATAGATATCTTCGCCGCCACGAAAAGACGTCTGTCTATCCATGAACGCCCTTACCGAATTTTTTACGCAATTTGAAATCCTTGATGGGTATGCGCCTATGGCCGCTGTTGTGGCCGCCCTTTTAGGGATCGTCCTTCTCGCGATTGTCGCCAACATCATCGCCAAATATGGCATTGTGGCGTTGATCAACCGATTGCTAAAAAAATCAACATCGCAGCGCGATGATGTCTTCGCGCAGCGCAAGGTATTCGAACGTCTTTCGCAGCTTGCGCCGGCGCTGGTCATCTACGCACTCGCGCCGCTGGCGCTCGGCGATTACCCGGCGGCCGAAAGCTTTGTCGATAAACTGAGTGTCATCTACATGGTGGTCATTGGGGTGTTGTTTGTAGATGCGCTGATCAACGCGGGGCTTGAAATTTACGGCACCTATCGGGTCTCAAAGGACTTCCCGATAAATTCCTTCACTCAAATTGCAAAACTGGCGATCTATTTTTTGGGTTTTATTACGGTGCTGTCGCTGATCCTGGGCCAGTCGCCGCTGACGTTTCTCGCTGGCCTCGGCGCGCTTACCGCCGTTTTAATGCTGGTGTTCAAAGATCCGATCCTTGGACTTGTCGCCGGCATACAGCTTTCCGCCAACCGGATGGTGGCGGTGGGCGACTGGATTGAAATGCCGCAATTCGGCGTTGACGGCGATGTGATGGAGATTGCGCTGACGACCGTGAAGATCCGCAATTTTGACAAAACCATCACCACCGTGCCAACGCAGTCGCTAATCAGCGACAGCTTTAAAAATTGGCGCGGCATGCAAGAGACCGGCGGCCGGCGGATCAAACGGTCGATATATCTCGACCTTTCGTCAATCCGGTTTTGCGACGAGGAAATGCTAAAACGGTTTTCAAAAATTCAGTACATCGCCGATTATGTGCAAGAAAAGCGACTGGAGATCGGTGAATTCAATAAAGCGGCCAACGCGGATCTCTCGACGCTCGTCAATGGCCGTCACCTGACCAATGTCGGCACCTTTCGCGCCTATGTTGAGGCGTATCTGCGCAACCATCCAAAGATCAGCAAAAGCCTCACCCTTTTGATCCGTCAGCTACAGCCAACCGAACATGGCTTGCCGATCGAGATCTATGTTTTCAGTCTGGAAACCGACTGGCTGATCTACGAGAGCATACAGGCTGATATCTTTGATCATATTCTCGCCGCCGTTCCGGAATTTGATCTGCGGGTGTTCCAACACCCGACGGGCGGCGATTTTCAGCAGCTCACGACCTAAGCAATCGTCCGCGCACTGCAATGGCGCGCGATAGGCGAGGACCCAAAAGCAATTTTCTTGCCCGTCAGCTTCCGGCCCATCGCATTATACGTGTACGACACGTCGGTGCGATAGGTCGTGTCGCCCTCGCTGTCGGAGTTGGTCTCAAAGTCAGATGACGCAATCTTCCCGGAAACGGCCTGCGATTGCTCTGCTTGCTTTGACATATGCAGGGAGCGCAAGCCGAAGCCGAGAATGCCAACGCCAGTGGCAAGGAACAGCCCGAGGAAAAGCGTCAGGAATATTGAACCGCCCATGGTGACGTCTCCCGCATCGTATCATCCTATAAATACGACTTCCCTGTGATGCCTTAAAAAACTCGGATGAGGTCGTTCGATAGCAGCATTAGGAACAATTGCTCGCCCATCTCTGTTCAGAAGTTGTGAAATTTCCGAAGGAACCTTGTTTTTTGCTACGAGAAATTCGAAATCATCGGACAAAGAAATCAGTCCGCGATCAAATAGCCAATGAATCGTGGAAGATAGAGCCAACCCGTTTCGAACCGAATCTGGGCCATGAGATGCAACGGGCTTTATATGCGCGGCCTGCGCCTCCGGACGCCCCTTACCGTTGATTATTTTCAGCCCGGTAAATGAGCAACGCCGGTCATAAGCTTCTTTAACTTTGCGGGCGAAAGCTCGCTCGCGAAACAACCTATTCAGAGTCACTTCGATAATGGGTCGTTCAAAGTCGGCAGGCGGCTCGGCGAATCCGGACTCAGGGTCGCTCTTGTCCGCCTGAGTATCTGGCACAAAATCGAATAATTCGTTCGCAAACCCAGCAGCCATAATTGCTTGAAACTCTATGTCAGAGATGTTTCGAACCGCCCGCCTGAATGCACCCTTATTGTAGGAGCCATCCTCCTTCTGAAGGCCTCGCTCCAACGTTTGCGTACCGATTTTAAAAGGTACGGCGCGATCAAACTCTAAAAAATGTTTTATTTTCGCATAATAATGGTTGGCTGTGGAAGTATCAGGAACGACTTCCAAAACTTCAGCACATGCAAAGTAAGCTTTGCGACCACCTCTCGCACCTGAACTATTTGTTCGGCCTGGCTCGTAATAGATTATTTGGTCGCCAACCGTAGATTGGACTTGATTCAAATATGTATGCGGAAAATGATATTGTGTTTCTGGAAGATCATCATAAGACGGATCAATTCTCGTCGTAAACACTCCTTTCATTTTTCTACTCACCAAACAATTCATCGCCTATGCGCGCAGGCGCAGGCAAGCCCAAATGTTTCCATGCGCTCGTCGAAAGCATGCGGCCTCTCGGCGTCCTCTGGATAAGCCCGCATTGAAGGAGGAACGGCTCAACCACATCCTCCACCGCATCGCGCGCCTCGGCGAGGGACGCCGCCAGCGTCTCAACGCCGACCGGGCCGCCGCCGAAATGCTCCGCAATCAGACGAAGATAGCGCCGGTCGAGGGGGTCGAGACCGAGCCCGTCAATCTCAAGGCGCCTGAGCGCCTTATCGGCGACGCCCTCATCGATGATTTTCGAGCCCTCCACCGTCGCGACATCGCGGACTCGGCGCAGCAAGCGCCCCGCGACCCGGGGCGTGCCGCGAGAGCGCCGGGCAATTTCCATGGCGCCGTCTTCTGACATCGCGGCGCCAAGCTTGCCCGCGCCGCGCGAGACAATCGCGCGCAGATCATCATGGGAATAAAATTCAAGGCGCACCGGAATGCCGAAACGGTCTAGCAATGGCTTGGTCAACAGCCCGGAGCGGGTCGTCGCGCCAATCAGCGTGAAGCGCGGCAGGTCGATCTTCACCGAGCGCGCAGACGGGCCCTCGCCGATCATCAAATCGAGCGCGTAATCTTCCATCGCCGGATAGAGGACTTCTTCGACCGCCGGCGTCAGGCGGTGGATCTCGTCAATAAAAAGCACATCGCCCGCTTCGAGATTGGTGAGGAGCGCCGCAAGATCGCCGGGCTTGGTGATCACCGGACCCGAGGTCGAGCGGAAACTGACGCCAAGTTCATTGGCGATGATCTGCGCCAGCGTCGTCTTGCCGAGGCCCGGCGGCCCATGAAACAGCACATGATCGAGCGCTTCGGACCGCGTTTTCGCGGCTTGCACAAACACGCGGAGATTATCCTTCGCCTGGGGCTGACCGACAAAATCATCCAGCCGCTTCGGGCGCAACGCCGCATCCGCATCTTCCGGCTTGCGGTCCGGCTCGATCAGGCGATCGTCGTTGAAGACTGGTTCAGACATTTTGAGACCTACGTTTTGCCTCGAGCTCTCTGAGCTCCACTGGTTTAAAATCATCTCCTAATAGATCGACTATTAGTTGAAATAAGCCCATTATCGCACGAAGCTTTTCGACTGCGTGCATATAAATATGGTGCCGCATTTTCAGCTCAGGCGCCAATTTTTCGGTTCTCTGAAAGAAATCTCTTTTGTCCTGATCGCGATGGTATTCAAACGCATTTAGCCACAGGTCGAATATATCATCCATGGACAGTTTTTTGCCATTATCGAACCAATGCAGCCGCATTAACGCTAGCTCACCACGGAATTGTTTCCTTAGTGTCTTAAGTTTATTGCGAACATTTTCATTTTTAATCCGCTCCGCAATTATTGAAGCCGCGCGGTAAAAGTTTGACGGTTCTTTTTTTTGGAGTACGAGCGGACGAAATCTAAGCATACCCGCATCCCATGCTTCATCGTCAATCAGGTCACCTTCAGAGCTTAAACTATTTTGCTGAGTACCTGATATAGTGAAGCGGTTTGCAGCTTTCTGATTAAAGATTGCAGATCCGCATAAGCGCCACGCATTTTCGCAATAATCTTTTAGTAATTGAACTGCACATGACTCGAATTCAAACTCTTCACAATCCACAACTTTTCCGTCAACAGATACTTCAAGCTTCCTTTTGACGAACGTCACGGCATTATCAACTTCGCTATACATTCACGCCGCCGCCAGTTCCTTCAATGCCGCTTTGATCAGCGCCTCGACGCCGGGGCTGTCCATTGCTTCTGCCGCCTGCGCGACGGCGCGCCTCGCCTCGATCCCTTCATAGCCAAGATTGGCGAGCGCGGAAACGGCGTCAGCGCGTGTGGCCATAAATATATCCGCATCACCCTCTTTGCCGGCGGGCGCATTCTTCGCTGAAAGCGCCGCAAACTCGCGGCCCGTTCCGGCAATCGATCCGACTTTTGACTGCAACTCGGTGGCGATGCGCTGGGCGATTTTTTTGCCGACGCCATGGGCTCTGGAAATCGCTGTCACATCCTCGGCGGCAATCGCGTCATAAAGATCGGCCGGCGGCAAGACCTGCAGGATCGCCAGCGCATGTTTGGCGCCGACCCCTTGCACCGACTGCAGCAGCCGGAAACATTGCCGCTCAAGCTCGCCGTCAAAGCCATAAAGCCGGATCATGTCTTCACGGACAATCGTCTCTATAGAGAGGATAACGCCCTCGCCGACAACCATCTTTTGCAATGTGCGCGGTGAGCCATAGGCCTCATAGCCGACGCCCATCACATCGATCAGCACCGTGTCTTCACTGACGGAAACAACTGTTCCCTTAAGTCTGCCGATCATGACGCCGCCTCCAGTTTTCTTAATCCGCCGTGATGGGCGTGACAGATCGCAACCGCGAGCGCATCCGCCTCATCCGATGCGAGGCGCCCGCATTTTGGCAGCAGGACACTGATCATCGCCTGCACCTGGGTCTTCTGCGCATGGCCGCGACCGACAACAGATTTTTTCACCGTGTTGGCCGCATATTCGGCCACGGGCAATCCCGCCTCGGCCGGCGCCAGCAGCGCCACGCCGCGCGCCTGCCCCAAAACCAGCGCATCGCGCGGCGACGCATTGACGAAGGTCTCTTCCACCGCCGCCTCATCGGGTTTATATTCCTCGATCAGACCCTGCAGGGCCGTGAATATATGGCTCAGCTTTTCCGGGTGGCTTTGCCCGCGCCTGGTTCGGATGACGCCGGACGCCGCATAGGAGAGGCGCACGCCCGCGCAATCAACCACGCCCCAGCCCGTCGCCGCCGACCCCGGATCGATCCCGAATATCCGAATCACTTCGCTCATGGCGCTAACATGACCGGATTTGCGAGAGAACGAAACGGAAACTTCGTTAATGGATGAAGCCGCCGCCTGGCTATTTTGCCTTTAGCTGGCGTTGCAGGGCCTCTGCGCCATGGCGCATCTCTGCATCGAGGCCGGCCTTGTTGGCGAGCGCCCGCTCGACCCAGATCAGCGCCTGGTCTGGATCTTTCGCCCGGCCGTCACCTTCGGAAAGTGAGACAGAATAGAGAAACTGCCCTTGCGCACTGCCCGTCAGGGCGGCGCGCTCAAACCAGTCGGCAGCGATCTCTTCGGTTTTGCCAGCGCGGCCATCATGGGTCAGCAGGCCCATGGCCACCATCGCATCCGGCAAGCCATTCTCGGCGGCCGCGCGCATGAACCGCACAATCTTTTCGTCCTCCAGCGTTGCGTCCTGTGGCGGGGCCCCGACATTGGCGTCGGCAAGCAAAGCGAGGTTGAATTGCGCGCGAGCATGGCCTTGGTTCGCCGCGTCTTCAAAAAGGCGTGCAGCCTTTTGATAGTCCTGGTCGCGCCCCTCGCCGGCCAAATGCATGGCGCCGAGGTGATATTGTGCGTCCGCATCGCCCGACGCGGCGGCGGCTTCAAAATAATCAGCCGCCGCCGCCAGGTCTTTCTCAACCCCAAGGCCTTCCGCATAAATCAGACCGAGCCGCATCTTTGCGCCAGGATGGCCCCGCAACGCCGCAAGCTTAAACCAGGCGACCGCACGCGCTGGGTCCGGTTTGACTTGATCACCCCGTAACGCAAGTTCGCCAAGGGCAAACTGCGCATCCGCCTGGCCGTGCAGCGCGGCCCTTGCGTATAGCTCCATTGCCCGAGCCAGATCGGCTGTGACGCCGAGGCCCTTTTCATAGAGATGGCCCAGCAAATGTTGGGCATCGGCGTCGCCGTCATCGGCCAAGGTTTTCGCAATCTCGATCGATCGCTCATATTGTCCGTCGTTAAAATGCTGAAACGCGATTCTGAGATCCGCGATCTTTTCATCGGCGGCCAACGCCGGAACAAGCGCCGGCGCCGCCGATATCATCAGCGCAAAGAGCAGAGATGAAATAAAAATGCGCACAATGAAAACCGTTAAGCCGGTTCGTTTTGCAACGCTAGCGCGTCTCGATGCGGGCTCGCTCATCGTCCTGCCCGGCAGCCGCTTTTGCACCCTCAAGAAAAGCAATTGAAAATGTGGCGGCAACCATAACAACGCCGCAAAGAATAACGATCCAATTGAACTTCATGGTGCCTCGTGTCCCATTACGGCCATCACCTTT
>JAJFGC010000136.1 GCA_021776345.1 Hyphococcus sp.
CGCGATTTCAACGAACGCATCGCCGGCGGCCCCTCCGCCAAAGCCCGCCTGCCCTTTCCCGCGAAGCCGGATGGTTTGACCATCCCTCACGCCTTCCGGGACTTTTACGTCAAGCGAGGACCCGTCTGGCAAGGAAACGCGTTTTGTCGCGCCGGTGACAGCCTCTAGGAAGCTAACGGCGAGATGGTAGCGAATATCGCCGCCTCGCATCTTGAATTCGCGGCCGCCACTCGCTTGCTCTTGCGCGAACAGATCCGAAAAAATCCCGCTTAGATCTTCATAGTTTGCATTTGAGCGATACTGCCTGGCGCCTTCGCCGCCCGCATGCTCTTTGTAATAACGGTGCTCCGGTCGTTTTGCGCCGCTCGCATCGATTTCGCCGCGATCAAACTTCGCCCGTTTTTCTGCGTCGCCTAGAAGATCGAATGCGGCGGATATTTCTTTGAATCGTTCCTCAGCTATTTTATCCGCCGGATTCAAATCAGGATGCCATTTTTTGGCCAGCTTTCTGTAAGCCTTCTTGATGTCGCTGTCCGACGCAGTTTTTGCGACACTCAGGATCTTATACGGATCTTCCATAATTATTATTCCAAATTATAATCGCGCCATATAACAGCGACGCTATAGTAACCAATATTCTGCAATTTTGAACTCTCGCTGCCAACCGGTAAAATTCATATCAGTAATGAATCAGCATCCGGTGAAATAATATTTCCATTGCTTACCATCATCAGCTCACCTTCGTTGGGTGTGCGCCAAGCCTCATCTGTTGGCGCTACGCTAGCAATCAGAAGAATGGTCTGCGCCTCACTTTCTATGGCGGCATGTCCAGCCCCATCGTTATGTACCAATTTTTGAACAAGTCTCGGGCACGGGCGGCCGAATGTTTAGGACCTGATGCGGGCGGATATGATTGTACTGCTTGAGCCTCTTTCCGATGACTGTTTTCGCTTGGTCTGTTGTCGAGAACCATTCAGCATTGAGAACTTCTCGATGTAGCGTGCTATTGAAGCGTTCATTATAGCCATTCTCCCAAGGTGATCCCGGATAGATGCGGATCGGCTTGACGCCAACTTTAGTGAGCCATTTCTGGAAAGCCTCAACAATGAACTCCGGGCCGTTATCAGACCGAATAAATTCAGGCTTTCCGTGTTTAAGGAATAGCGGGTATAGCGCTTCCAACACGTCCGCATTGCCCACTCTAGGCTTTATTGTGACGGTGAACGCTTCACGCGTTTATTCATCAAGCACGGTGAGCATCTTGTACGATCTGCCATTGCCGAGTTTGTCATGAACGAAATCGATGCTCCAAATGTGGTTGGGATGCTTCGGGCGCAGACGGATTACGGAACTGTCTTTGTGATAAAGCCGCTTTCGCTTCTTGTAGCGATGCGGTGGCTGCAGACCCTCTTCGCGCCACAGTCGTTCGACCTTCTTTTGATTGACCTTCCAGCCCTCAACGCGAAGAAGTTCAGCAATCTTGCGGTAGCCGTAACGGCCATATTACTTGGCCAATCGGATCAAAGCCTTTCCAAGGCTGTCATCTTCCTGCTCTACGGCCTTATAGTGATGTGTGGATCGCGCCATGCCAATCGTTTTGCATGTATGCCGTTCAGAGAAGCCAAACTTTTGACGCACATGGATGACAGCCTGGCGAAGATTGGCAATCGTCAGACCTTGAGCTTTAAAAAGTCGAGACTTTCTTTCAAGATCAGCTTGTCCAGCTCTAGCTCAACAACCGCGGTTGTATCCGTTCACTCTTCAGCCGGAAGTTTTCTTTCTCAATCGCCTTGAACTCTTGTAATTGAGATCGTCCCATGCCGCCGTACCGCTTACGCTAATTGTAATAAGTCGCATCGCTCACACCTGCAGAACGACACGCTGATGCTACGTCACTGCCTGAAGCTAAGCTCAATTCTACCTGACGCAGCAGATTCAATATGTTTTCATCGCTGAAACGCTTCCTCGCCATTCAAATATCTCACCATTTTCGTAGAGAAATACAAAATCTGTGGCTCACGTATAGGGGGCAGGACAACCATCCCAACAAGACGGTCGTTTTCTCCCACCGGCGGCGCAACCCTTTTTGCGCCGGGGCGCTTATCGATATCAACCTCGACAGTCCCGAACTTATTGGACGCACTGATATTGGTCTCGACAGTCTTGTATTAGCGCTTGCGTCCGGCGCTGCAGCCGCACTGTCACTTGCTTCCGGCCTGTCGGGCGTGATGGTCGCCGTCGCCTTATTGCCGCCTTCGGTCGCTATTGCACTGTTTCTTGGCGCTGGAGAAGCGGGCCTTGCTGGACACGCCGCCATATTGCTTGCGGCCAAATGTCGTGAGCGTCAATATCGGCAGCCAAGTGGTGTTTACTCTCAAAGGCGTACGCCCGCGGACCTGGCTGGAAAAGCGGTCGGCTAAAAAGTCTCGGCGCATTAATTTTGCTGTGTGGAGTGTTTAGATGACAGCGCTGATTGCCCTCATCCTGTTCAAACTCTCCTAAACTAAGGTTTCTGATTTTGAAATTTTCGGGTCTGCGTGTCTGCGCTTGGACCGTTGCAATGACTTGAAAATCCATCCAATCACGGCGCCGGAAAGAAAACTTGTCGCAATGACGAAGAACCGGCTTGTCTGAAATGTCCAGAATACCAGGTTCACCTCTACGACACCCATATTCTGAACAGCGAACAGCGCCAAAAAGGCGCCAAGGGCTACTGCAAGCCAAAATCGAACACTGTGCATAAATGCTCCTGTTTGGTCGACGCTAGCGCGCTTGCAATTGCAGCACTTTGACTTCGATCAATTGCCTGCAATTGAGGGCTTTTCATCGCGAAGGCCCGAAAGCGTCAACTTCACAAGCGTGCAAACGCCGCAAAAATTTTTCAAAAAATTAAGCGTAGTTGATCTGTATCAATTTCTGAGGGGAGCGCCACAGCTAAGTTCATCATGCCTGCAGAGGTGAGCTGCACCGATAAAAGGAAGTCGTGAAATGTCCACGCTGGCATGGATCGGCGGCTTGATTAGACGGGAATGCGATGACCCAATGCGACGGAGCCCGGTGACGGATGGCGCAAGCGCGGAGAAGGAGACTTTACCGTGGAGCGACACCGTCTCGGGCTTTCGCCTATAGGCGCCTACCCTTTGCTTCAAACAGACCGATTTAAGTGCGTTAATTAGCGACACTATCTACCGCGCAATAGCACAAACGAAGGATGCGAGCTTTCCTCGGCTGCAGAAAACCAATTTTCATTAAAATTGAATAACGACGATACCCGTCTTCTGTTGCGTCTCTACATAGCGAAACGCGTCGGCGATTTCTTCGAACGGATAGGTTCGGTCAATGACAGCGCATAATTCGTCTCCTTCAAGACGCGCTCTTATAAACTCGACAACGCTTTTGCCGCTTTTCGGGAGTGGAAATACCACTCGATTGCGCCGGAGGCGCCGTAAATCAAGATTTTATGTCCAGGTTTGAGGCCGAACTTTTTTAAATACGTATTGGCGTACCAGGCGCCTTCACAAACGACGGCTTGTTCAAATGGCAAGTCCTCGGGCACTATTGCAATTGAGTCGCTTTCAGCCATACGCAAGTATTCTGCGTGCGCGCCGTATCCGCCTGGAGTCAGCCCGAATACGCGATCACCGGGCGCAAACAACGTCACTTCCGATCCGGTCGATTCGACAACGCCAGCGAAATCGAGCCCGAGGATATAGCGTTTTGGCCGCAAAATTCCGCTGACCAGCCGCATGAAGAAGGAATGCGCGCGAAGGGCGCAAGCGTCGGTGCGACCGACTGTTGTCGCATGGACTTTAATAAGAACGTCACCCGGTCCCGGGGCCGGTTTACGAACCTCCGTGATTGATAATACGTCGGGCGATCCGTATCGTGTGTTTACTGACGCTTTCATAAGCGTTTTTTCTTCTAGGGTGCGCATCATGCCAACCGCGCCATGATGATTCCCATTGCGACGGCCAACAAAGAAACACCGATATACGGAATAGAACTCTGAGTCGTTGAATTATTCTCTTTTGGTCCCACCATCATTTCACATTAGAGCTATTCAGATATCGCTGAGTTGATAGACGTCAAAGAATCCCCGTCGATCTGTTGGCGCATACGCCCAATTCAAATCCCGCCCCTGTCGTACCGAAATTGACCTCCGTCAAACCATCAAATTCGATCGATGATATTTACTGGGCTTGTATTTATTCAATGGAGCAACAAAAGGCATGTGAACGATGGGCGACGGTAAACGCGAACAGTCCGCTAATGATTGGGATGTCATCGTGATTGGATCAGGCATCGGCGGCATGACAGCTGCTGCGGGTCTATCAAAAACCGGGCACAGGGTTCTACTTCTTGAGCAGTACAAGAAGCTTGGCGGTCTGACCCATAGCTTTTCCCGCGATGGCTTCACCTGGGACGTGGGCATTCATTATTT
>JAJFGC010000137.1 GCA_021776345.1 Hyphococcus sp.
GATCACCGTGGGAGAATGGGTTCAATGAATCCTTCAACGGACGCCTGCGCGACGAGTGTCTGAAAGTTGAGCTATTCAACAATCTGATGGAGGCGAAAATTATCATCGAAATGTGGCGACGGCACTACAATACAATCCGCCCACACTCATCGTTGGGGTACAGGCCACCAGCGCCAGTGACCATTCTGCCGGCTGATCTCGCTTCCGCAATGTGGAAGCGCCCGCCAGATCCTTCCATTGAAAGCAATCTCATGGTTACATAAAACCTGGCTGCGCCATCGGGGTTTCGTCAATCACAGCGACGAATTTTTATCATCGCCTGCGCGTTATCATCGCTGACAAACTCGTCGAAGAAGCCGCCGAACTGGCTGGCGAAATCGAGGTCGATGAGAGTTATTTCGGCGGCGTGCGGAAGGGCAAACGCGGACGCGGCGCGGCGGGAAAAGTCCCCGTCTTCGGCCTCTTGAAGCGCGGCGGTCATGTGTTCACGATCGCCGTGAAAGACACCAAGGCCGATACGCTGATCCCCATAATCGCCTGTAAAGTCCAGCCCGACAGCATCGTCTACACCGACAGCTATCGCTCCTATGACACGCTCGACATCACCGACTTCCACCACATGCGGATCAATCATTCAAAGCTCTTCGCTGACAAACAAAACCACATAAACGGCATTGAAAACTTTTGGAACCAGGCCAAGCGCCATCTGCGAAAATACAACGGCATCCCGCGGCAGAACTTTCATCTGCACCTCAAGGAATGCGAGTGGCGCTTCAATTATGGAGCCGCCGATCAGCTCTTGAAAACCCTCCGCGAATGGCTCAAACCATACGCCAAATCATCAAAGTCCTAGGTCAGCCCCTTATTTTTTTGATTGTAGAATAATACAAAAGTCTACTAGGCCAACACCATCAGTGCATTTTGATTGCATGAGGCAAATCTTGTGATTTAGAATGATCGATAGCTTCAAAAATTTGGATGACTTACAACTACATGACATAGTATTTGAAATATTAGATGAAACACGTCTAGAAGTTAAGGAAAGTGAAATTGAAGCGTTAATTGCTGAAGCTGCTAAAAGACAAGATATTGTCTTGGTAACTGCTGCGGTTGAGCTTTCTGAACAAGTTCGTACTAAGGGTACGTTGGATTCCCTGCGAAAAATTGCAGCCCGGAAGGACTCAAGTAGAAATTTAGACATATTATTGTTGGACGAATTTGCTTCTCGAATTCCAGACACCACTTTCAATGATTTTTTTCCATATTTGAATATTGAGAAGATTGCAGAGGTTCGAAGGTTTTGTGCAAGATTACTCTTTAGCAATGATTTTGACTATCCAATAAATCAAATGCACGATCAGGCAATGATTGAAGCTGACCCTGTAGTGAAAGCTTATCTTCTAGGTTTGTTATTCTCAGATACGACGAATATAAAGTATTTAAGTTTGTTGAATAAATTAAAAAAAACAAATAATCTTGATGCAGTGCGTGCCGCAACTGAAATTATCAATTCTACAGGCTTTTAGTTTCTATGCTCTTCGATCAGCTTGCCCATTTCTGATCGCACTCAAGATGCGTCAATGGACCGTCTGTTCATTAACAGGAACGCACGCGATAATTGATTTAACTTTCTAAACGTGCGCACTGTTAGATTAGTTGGCGTCAACCATCGCCCATGATGGCAACGGCAACATCACCACCGACAATCTTGGGCGGACGTTCATTTACGATGCGGAGAATGTGTTGCGCGCGGCGAACGATAATGGCGGCGCGGCGCTGGGCGCTTACGCTTATTATGCGGATGGGTCGCGCAAGTCGAAAACCGCGGGCGGGGCGACAAGCACGTTCTATTATGATTGTGACCCGATAGCGGAGAGCTGCCAGGAGATTGCGGAATACGATGGATCGACTTTGCTGCGGCGTTATCTGCGCCTGCCGGGGTCCGTCGACGAAGTCTTTCTTATGGTCGATCTGACGCTGAGCGGCGGTCAACAGCGCTGGCCCCACGCCAACCGGCTGGGTTCGGTTGTGGCGGTGTCGGATAATAGCGGAGACGTTGTCGAGACCTATAGATACTCCCCTTACGGAGAAAGCGGGTCAGAGGGCGATGGCGGCTTTCCGTACCGCTTCACCGGCCAAAAACTCGACCCGGAAACCGGCCTCTATTACTACAAAGCCCGCTACTACAACCCCGAAACTGGCAGGTTCCTGCAGACTGACCCCATTGGCTACGAAGACCAAATGAATCTCTATGCCTATGTGGGCAACGATCCGGTGAATAGAATTGATCCGAGTGGTGAAAGGATTGAGTTTGAGGGTAGCGAAGAGGACGTTGCAGCAGCGAAAGCTAAGCTCGAAGAAATCAGAAAGGAAAGTGAGACCGGGGCCGCCATTCTATCAGAACTAGAAGAGTCGGATGAGTTAATTACGATTATAGTAGGCAGGAATTATCCACCTTCTACTGCTGCTCGCGATGGGGCAGCTGCTACTAAAAAGGGGGAAACTTACTATAATCCAAACACCAGAGAAACTATAACAGGTACGGGTGAAGGATCAGGATCAGTAATCCTTTTTGATCCATATGCTGTATCAAGCGTACAAAACGAGAGTGGGGGAAGAGACGCACCCGCATTTGTTGTCCTGGCACACGAGCTGGGTCATGCTGTGCAGAATTTACGTGGAGAATCAACCAAAGTTGACAATGGCGGATATACTCCCCCTTCTGAAGCCTTTGCCGTTGCAATAGAAAATGCAGTAAGAGAAGAGGCAGGATTACCTCGGAGACGGAAGTTTAGAGAATTCTTATTATGTAAAGGCAACGGAAGGCATTGTCGGTGATGTATAAAATAGCTTTCAATCAGAAAATTATGAGTCTTGGGGCGTTTTTTTTGGTGCTTGTTTTAACTAATGGGTGCGAACATGCTCACGGACTAAAAATGTCAAATATTGATCAAAAAGAATTTCTACAGCAAGAAAAAGAGTATTACGAAAGGATTGAACCGGAACATCGATATATTTTTAGAACCACTATGGGGCTTCTAGCAGACAATGCTAATATTGAACCTCTGATTGATGAAGTTGTACGCGGTACGGACTCTGCTCTTCGTGAACATGTTTTATTTATCCATGCTGAGGCATCTTTTTCTCAGGTTATTGTCGGGGCTATAGATTCAAATGGCGTAGGGACGATGCTGCGTGCAAATATTGACGGGGTAAAACGGTCTTCCATCCCACCTGGCGATGTCGCATTGTCAATAAACAAAAACCCATGCTTTCTGTTCGTTGATGAGCAGACTGTTAATTCTCAACTTGATTCATTTGCGCATGGGTCAGTACTTTTTCTAAGCAAAAAAAATGGTCCAGACACTAAAATACGCAGCGCTGCATATGGTCTAGAATTTATGAACTTTTCAAACGACATTGGTGTATCACCTAGTCCCTCATTATATTTAGCCGCAGCTTGTCACGACTACTTAGGCCTTTGATATAAGCGTGTAGATTGTATTAAGCGAAGAGCAATGCGCCACCATTAAGGCGGTCTGGCCGTATTTACGAGAATGAGTTCGCAAAGGCCTGTGCCTACCAAAAACTCTATCTGCGTGAGTCTTGAGAGAATCGTTGCACGTTAATGTGCGATGCTCAGGATTTTATTGATCATAATTCAATGGATAAGGCTTCAGTTCAGGTCACGCCGATCGATCGAAGCTGAGAATCTGATTTTACGGCAACAGCTTGTGACGCTGCGAAGGCGCAGTCCAAAGCGCATCCGCGTTGGATATTGGAACAGTTTCATTTTTATCGCGTTATACCGGCTGATCTTATTGCCCCTACTGTTACCGGGCAAATTTCTGAGGCGTGCGGCTATTATCAAGAAAACCCACGTGGGGCATGCCGCACGTTTTACTTGTTAGAGGCCAAGCGGCTAGAAAGAGAAATTAGCTGTGCATCCAGTGAAGAAATAGAAGTCAGGTTGCGCAACGATTTGAATGCTGTGAATGTGTCTTTATCCCAGTATCCAGGCACAAGCCTGGCTGAAAATAAAAGTAGTCTTAAAATTGAGGTTACGGGCGATAATGAGTGCAACTAATCCCGAGTGTAATTCGTTTCGTATTCGGTGACCCAAACTCGTTGAACGCAGCCATGTTGAGATAATAATACAAGCGCCTCAATGAAGCGGCGGATCGTAAGTAAAGGCGTATGCCGACATCGCTTCAAACAGATTAGGAGATGCGCCTGTCCCTACCAAAAACTAGATTCTGACATATTGGTGATGCAATCCGCCGAGATGAGAGATCGTTATTATGTTTCCTGAGCGCATAATTGACCGCGCAACGGGCGCGTCTTTACCCAAACCCAAATGGGTTCGCGAACAATTGTAGTATTTGACGTAAGCCTTCAGCACGCGCCGCAAATGCGCAGCGTTCAAAATGATCATGTGATCAAGACATTCTCTGCGGATGGAACCGATAACACGTTCTACATAAGCGTTTTGCCAAGGGCTTCTCGGCGCGGTTGGGCGTATCGATCCAGGCGAAGGCCTCGATCAGTTGATGCGCGGTGCGCCCCTCGGCGATCAGTTCTGGGGTGATCGCTATGGTGTCCTCAAGGACCCTTATGGCTACATATGATCGATCGGCGCGCCTATTAAGGGGAGCTAGGCATATGAATGAGAAATGTTTTCAAATTTCACGTGCTCATGGCATTGGAGGTTCGTATGTGTTTGCGCTGCATGAATGAATTGATTTCCACTCTCTAACTGGATTGTTAACCTGAACCGCAAGTTACGAACGAAACCGTTCAAGATAAGTCACCAGAGCGGCGACAATAAACGCGCCAATCGCCATAAAGAACAGCATCGGACTTGTTTCTGCATTGGGCGCGCCAGACATCGGAGTGTTAATGCCAAGCACAGTCAAATGGGCAATGATGGCGCCGCCGACGATCAGTAGACTGAGAATGGCGCCTTCAAACCGGCGTCCGAATATCAACAGGCCGGCCGCAAGAACCTCGAGAACCCCTGTCAGATATTTTACGACAGGATCAATGAAAGGCAGTGCGACTCCATAGTCGTCAGCAAGATTGGCTTCAATTATATGAAAGACAGGCACATCGCCAATGAATTTTTGAACGCCCATAAACGCCATGAATAGTCCGAGTGCTATCGCCAGCCATTTTACCATCTTTCAATCTCCTTTATTGTTGCGATGGGTAACGTGAAATAAAACGCATCAAAAAAGCTTCTCTCGCACTTTTGCGATTCCGAAATTTAATGCCTGTTCGAGCGTTATTTTCGGCGGCATGATCAGCTCGTCCGGATCAACCATGACGTCAATGATAACGGGTTTGTCGGAAGCAATAGCAAATTCATAAGCGTCTTTCAGATCTTTCGGGTTGTCTACCCGACGTCCTAACCCTCCGCAGGCCTCAGCGAATTTCACAAAATCAGGATTGTGAAGTTCAATTGAATGCTCCGGTAGTCCTTTCGCCTCTTGTTCAAGCGCAATAAAACCGAGCTTGCTATTATTGAGAATGACGCAAGTTATAGGCAATTTATATTTCACAGCGGTTGCAAAATCCGCCATTAGCATCGCAAAACCGCCATCGCCGGCAACTGCAATAACCGGTCGGTCTGGAAATGTTAATTGCGCGCCAATGGCGGCGGGCATGGCGAAGGCCATTGAGGCGAGCGCTGATGACAGCGTATAACGCTGGCCTTCGCGAATGGGAAGATGCCGCGCTGTCCATGCTGTAGACGTTCCTGTGTCGCACAGAAAAATTGCGTCATCCGGCGCAATGGCCGAGAGATCCGCAATCGCTCGCTGTGGTTTTATCGGCGTCGCGTTCGATTGTTCCCTGGACCGATATGACTTTTGATCCTTTTTCTTCTCGTTTTGCATGTCTTTGAGAAATCGCCTGGATGGATTTGCCGCAAGCTGCTCAAGCAACTCCTGCAACGTGCTCTTGGCGTGTCCCCGAAGCGGCCCGGCAACCGGCGCCCGGCGTCCCATTCGCGATGGGTTCGGCTCAATCTGGATGATCGGCACGTTGTCGGGATAGAAGCTTACATAAGGGTAGTCGGCGCCGACGATAATCAGAAGGTCGCAATCATCCATCACCGCCGATCCCGCGGACGACCCCAGCAATCCGAGCCCGCCGATGCAAAGGTCATCGCATTCATCGATATAGTCTTTTGCCCGCAATGTTCTGACAATCGGTGCGGCCAGTTTGTCGGCAAGCATGATCAGTTCGTCCCGCGCATTTGCTGCGCCGATGCCGGCGAGGATGGCGGGTTTTTCGGCGCTTGTAATAAGGTGCGCGGCTTCCTTGAGAGAAGGCTCACAAGGGCGCATCTCGCCTTTTTCAGAACCCAGGTGAAAGTCTGTGCGTTTAGAGTTCAGTTTTTCGCCCGCGATGTCCGTCGGGATGGATATATGGGCGACGCCCGGCGCTGAAATTGCCGCTTTGCAGGCTTCAAGCATCATCGGTGTTGCTTGTTCGGTCGTCATGATCGTTCTGGAATACTCAGCGACATCTGAAAACAGCCGTTCGGTATCGACTTCCTGATGGTAGCCGGTGCCGATATATTGCGTTGCCGTCTGGCCGGTAATGGCAATGACGGGCGCATGGTCAAGCTTTGCGTCATAAAGCCCGTTCAGCAGATGGATGGCGCCCGGGCCGGCTGTGCCGACACACGCTGTGAGCTGTCCTGTGAGTTTTGCTTGCGCCGAGGCCATGAAAGCGCCCGCTTCTTCATGGCGCACCAAAATGAACTCCATGTCATCACGCTTTGTCAGCGCAAAGGTGATGTCATTGATGGCATCGCCGGGCACGCCGAATATATGTTTCACACCGTGGGCGGCGAGGACTTCAAGAATGAGTTCAGCAACACGCATAAGTTATGTTTCCTTGATGTTAAGGTGAAACGCCGTCGTCATGCGAATATCGCATCCAGGGCCATATCGCCGGAACCGCCAGCAATAACAAGGAGAAGGATCGCCGCAATCAGAACCTGGTGTTTGATCAACAGCATTGACCACCAGAACGGCGCATCTCTGTCCTTCTGTGGCTCGTAACCGACGGTAAAAAAAGCGACGGCTGATATGATCAGCAAAACCGTTGCGGCAAGCAATGTTAACAGACCGAAAGCCAGCAACAAACCAAATATGAGTTCGTTGGCGGCGACAAACATGCCGGTTTTTTTGGGTTTGGGAATGTCCGCGCTTTGCATTGTCTCGATCATCGTTTCACGCCGTTTGGCGCGAAAGATCTTATAATACCCTGAGATAGCAAACATAAAGCCGACAAGGAGCCGCGCTATCAAGAGCGCGAGATCGTAGAGCGACGATAGACCGGTTGCAGACAATTCAACAAGAGAATCAACCATGACTTAATTACTTTCAGGCAGCGCATAGGCGACAAGGCTGTCGCCAATCGGTGTCTGCATAAAGTGGTGGCCGCCGGCCATAATGACGACGTATTGTCTACCGTCATGCTCATACGTCATTGGCGTAGCTTGTCCGCCGGCCGGAAGAACGTCCCGCCAGACCGTTTCGCCAGTAACAAGATCAATCGCCTTGATGAGATTGTCGGTCGACGCGGCGATAAAAATAAGACCACTCGCCGTTACGGTTGGACCGCCATTATTGGGCGTACCAATTTCGAAGGGCAGCATGGAGGGAATGCCGAACGGGCCGTTTCGCCGGGCGGTTCCGAAGGGTCGGTCCCAGAGTGTTTCTCCGCTACCAAGGTCAATCGCGCGGATGCCGCCATAGGGGGGCTCCTTGCATAGGAGACCTGTGACCGGCATGCGCCAGCCAGCATTGACATGGATCGCGTAGGGCGCGCCGGCTTGCGGCGCCAGGGCGGAATGTGAGCCCCCTTCGGCGCCGGCCAGTTTTTTGTCAGCGACCTCGCGTGGGATGAGGCGGTTATAGTTCGGCATGTCATTGTAATTCGCAATAATGACGCCTCGGCGTGTATCAACCGCGATCCCGCCCCAATCGGACCCGCCATTATATCCTGGATATTGGATCCAGCGCCGGTCCGTAGTCGGCGGCGTGTACATCCCTTCATAGGAAGCACGGCGATACTGAATGCGACAGATCATCTGGTCGAGTGGAGACATGCCCCACATATCGCGTTCCTTGAGTGGTGGTTTCGCCAATGTGTGGTACGCGGAAAAAGGTTGTGTAGTTGTGCGCTCATCGGGTTCGACACCGCCCTGAGGCACGGGCCGGTTTTCAATTTTCGTCAGGGGCTCGCCCGTGCGCCGGTCAAGGATATAGATATCACCCTGCTTGGATGGCAGGATGAGCGCCGGCACGCGGCCGTCATTAGTTTCAAAATCGATCAGTGTAGCTTGCGATCCAAGGTCATAATCCCAGACATCAATATCCACCGTCCGAAAATGCCAGGCCGGTTTTCCGGTTTTAACATTAAGAGCGACCAAGGCTGTTGAATATTTATCTTCCGCTGCTGACCGATCCGCACTCAGATAATCTCCAGAGGAGTTTCCCATTGGCATGTATACCAGTCCGAGTTCTTCATCGCCTGACGCCGTCGTCCACATATTGGTCGTGCCGCGGGCGAATGTCGTTCCATCCTGGGGGCGGCCGGTGAGGGTTGGCCGGTCCATGTCCCAGGCCCAAAGATGCGCGCCCGTAACTGCATCAAAACCCTGCAGAACGCCCGATGGCGCGTCGATCGAGACGCCGTCTTTGACCTGATGACCGGTGACGATAACGCCCTGGATCACTGTTGGCGCAGATGTCATGGCGACCATGCCGGGTTCAACCGCACCCATGCCGATAGTGATATCGGCTTCGCCATTATCGCCAAAGCCAGTGCAGGGTTTTCCGGTCTTCGCATCGACGGCAATCAGGCGGCCATCAAGCGTCCCCTCAATAATTCGCGCCGCGCATTGATTATTGTTGGGCGCCTGACTGTCGGACAGCATTTCGAAATAGGCGACGCCGCGACAGGCGGCTGTGTACGGAATATTTTCTTCTTTTACACCAGGGTCGTAGCGCCAGCGCTCCTGGCCTGTTCCGGGATCGAGGGCAATAAGGATATTGGTTGCGGTGCAAAGATAAAGGCTGTCGCCAATTTTCAACGGAGTTGTCTCTGCGCCATATTTGCTTTTTGTTGGATCCCCAGACGGTAGATCGCCTGTTTTGAAGACCCATGCGCGTTCAAGACTATCAACATTTTCTCTCGTGATTTGATCGAGCGGAGATGATCGCCGCGCTGCGTAGGACCCGCCATAGGCCGGCCAGTCTGCGCCTACTGACAATGGAGACGGGTCGATCATTATGCGGGACGCGTCAGGAAGACCGGCGAGTTTAGTTTCCTGTCGTTCGGCGCCGCCGTAAAACAAACCAACGCCGATGCTGGCAGCGAGTAGGGCGCCAACCGCGCCCAATGACGCATCCCGACCAATGGAGGCGCCGCGAAGCAGCGGCCAGACGAGCAGAACAAGAATCATCAGAACAGCAGGGCCAAAGAGCCGCGGAATGAGCGCCCAGGCGCTGCCGTCAGCTTCGAAGAGAGCCCAAATGATCGTGAGTGAAAAAACACCTGCATAGATGACGGCGCCCAGAGCTCTTGCGCTGAACAAAAGGGCTCCCGATACAACGAGCCCAAGACCGGCACAGGCGTAATAGGCTGAACCGCCCAAGCTTAGCAGGTAAATCCCGCCTCCCAGCAGTGATAATCCGATTACAAAAACCAAGGCGCCAAGAAAACGAGCGATGAGAAGGGAATTTGTTGACCGTGAATTGCTCGAATATGTCATGCGATGCGGGCCCCGTTTTTTATACACCGCCTCCGATACGGCATATCATTATGAGCCAACACTCAGACCACTATTCAGTTTCGGGACAAGGTGCGGTTTATGATCACGGTGTCGTGAGTTATTGAAACCCATCATAAGCGCCGCGAGCGGGGTAGTCTTCGTTTTTAACAAAATCGATTGCGCTAATAATTTCTTTTAGTGGCGGTCGCGCAAACGGCATTGACTGAACTGAGCCGAAAAATACGGAGTTGTCGGGCTTGATCAGAAATAAACCCGGCTCAACAAAAAAGCGCGTTTCTTCTTCTTTGATTGCTTGCGATACCAAAAGCCCCCAATCGTTCGCCGCCTTGGGGTCAAATCCGTATGCGACGGGCACGTCGGCAATATTCCATTCGGCTTTGGCTTTTTCAGCGCGATCTTGCGGGTCAGCGCTGATTGCGACGAAGTCAACGCCGCGCTTATCGAATTCGCCTGCAAGCTCCTGCAAGATTTGAAGATAATTTTTGCAAACGGGACAATGCAGCCCACGATAAAACACAACCATCGACATGAATTCAGGATTTCGCTCGCTGAGTGTCCAGGCTCGTCCATCTGTTAGCGGCGCGGTCAGCGTAGGCGCTGGTTTACGGGGGGTAGGGAACATTGTCGCCTCCTATTGCGTTATTTATCTCGAATAATCGTTGAATTTATTCATATGAGGATAATGCGCGCGGCGAACCATAGTTCCAAATTAGACTTAAATAGATGCATAGTGAAATTGCTCATTGTAAATTTACTATCGCAATCGCGCTATTCACCGATCTGTGATTGTCGCTAACGGCCGGATGTACTAGATAAGGTTGACTGTTAAATATCAAATAGGCAACGAACACGTATGTGTTAGGCTGGTATATTAATGTGCGAGTTATTTGCGATGTCGAGCCGCAGCCCCTCACTTGTTCATTATTCATTGAACGAGTTTTCGAAACACGGGGGCGATCGGTATGGCAACAAGGACGGGTGGGGCATCGTCTTCTTTCAGGAGCGCGATGCTTACTGGTTTAAAGAGCCCGATCCGGCAAGCGATAGCGCGCTTGTCGATATGGTCGCTTGTATGAACCGGTCAAGCCGATATGTGATGGCGCATGTTCGGCGAGCGTCTAAAGGCGATCCCAGCCTGGAAAACACCCATCCATTCCGGCGCATACGGCATGGCAAAGTTCATCATTTTGCGCATAACGGGACGCTTGAAGGGTATATCGAACGCCATACCGGCGGCAGGCTGGCGCGACAGTGTTTAGGCGATACGGATTCTGAGCTCGCCTTCATGGATTTGTTGGACAGGCTAGACAAGCTGGGTGCTGGCGAAAGCGATGTTCCCGCGCTTGACGACCGATTTGATGTTTTCACTGAATTCGCCGCCGAAATGGCGCGGCATGGCGCAGCCAACTTCCTTTATTGCGACGGTGATGCGCTCTTTGTTCACGCCCATCGACGGCGATATGAAACAGCGCATGGACTGAGTGAACCGCGCGCGCCCGGCTTGCATGTCAGGTTTTGTATGAAGACTGGAGAAGAAGGGCGATGGTCCGCGAGCGGCGCTGACATTAAAGACCTGGACCCGGAGACAATTCTCTTTGCCAGCGTGCCACTCAATGAGACGGGATGGGAGCCGTTGCCGGAAGGCTGCGCATTTCTCGTTAAGCACGGGCGAGAGATCAAGCGCAGGCGGACGATTAAGGCTGGCGCATGACTACAGTGGTAATGTGACCTCAAATCCAAGCTTAGATTGGGGTAGAAAATTTCTGAGACAATCTATAACTCGCTGAAATATAACGTTTTATCGACTGTTTCGAGTCCCGTCACTCGCGCTGTTCTTGGTAAGAATCGATGCCTGTACAAGCAAGAATAGTTATGGATTATTCTGCACCACATCGGGTTTGCGGCCGCTAACAATTCAACAGTAACAAAATTGCATGTGAGTAGTGAATGATATCGATTCCCTGTTATCAAATTTTGTTTTCCTGTTATGCGATAAAAATTCCCTGTTAATTTTTTAGGCAATTGACTGCTAAACGCCGGAATTTGTGCGATAAACTGCTGTCTAATCATTCGAGTGCGCCCTGAATCGCAACTTTTCCCTGTAAATTCCCATTTAAAAGGGGATCGGGTACTGGAGACTTGTTGGCTGGGGACTGTTCCGCTCACCATTCAGTCCGATCAAACCGACGACCTAATTGGCTCCTTGCCGAAGGCCCGAAACTGCGCGCCTTTCAGGGCCAATATTTTCCAAAGTCTGAAATATAGTGTCTCCGTAGGCAGACGAAACAGCGCTTTCGGCCGAAA
>JAJFGC010000138.1 GCA_021776345.1 Hyphococcus sp.
CACAATCTACAGAGCTATCAACACTATCGCCGGCGGCGGCAGATAAAACGGGACCTGATGGTGTTGTCGCTGCGCCGAAATGGGCATCAGCCACCGACGGCCTCTCCTTATGTCGGACTAATATCTCCAACGCACCGCCCGCCGATAGCAACGGGCAAATCAAAAACCTCAAACCCGAAGTGACGGTAAACAGCGTGTCATTGCTCCTTAACCCGTCGACAAAATCATGTCTTTCATCTGGTTACGGTCATCGCGGTTACGCACACCATCGCGGCGTTGATTTCTTTAGTGACCAGGGCGGCGCTGTGTTGGCTGCTGCAGACGGTGTTATTCGGGAAGCCGTCTACCGTGAAGATTACGGTAATATGATCGTTGTCGATCACGGATCGGGCATTTTTACCCGCTATGCTCACCTTGCAAGTTTTTCCAGCGCCGTGCGCGAAGGCGTCGGTGTCAAAAAAGGGCAACGGCTCGGGCCAATCGGTAAAAGCGGTCAAGCCGGCGCTCTGCATCTTCATTATGAAATTCGAACCGGCGATTACAACACCCAGTTCGGCGCCTTCGGCCTCGATCCGGTTGATCCGTTCTCGTTGTAAACACTAGATATCCCTTAACGCCTGCGCCGAGGATGCCTGCATTCCGCTGACACTGCGACGATGCTGAGATTGACACTCTATGGAAATCGCCATCGCTTTTTTCTTTGCCGATCTCCGTGAGGCGGCGCCCAGTCTCACCACCATCATAGTATATGTCGCAAATTGTATTTGGCTTAAAGGCGGCGTTCTGATGGCGCTGCTCATTTTGTCATCGATCAAATCGCGCCCGAAAGTTTTCTCCTCTCTTGATCTTCATCTCGTTAGATCCGGCGCTGCTATATTCATAGCAATCTTCCTTTCGCGCCTTCTTCAGCTGTTGCTGCCGCATCGTGATCGACCGCTGGTGGTGACTAGCCCGGAAAAAGTGACTGTGGATTTTGACCAATTCAGCTCGTTCCCAAGCGACCATGCCGTTCTGATGACGTGCATCGCGACCGCAACATTATTCCGCAATCGAACGCTGGGGATCATCGCCATCGCCTGGGCCATATTGATTATTTTCATGCCGCGCATCTATCTCGGCTTACACCACTCGAGCGATATCATTGCTGGCATGGCAATGGGCGCCGGCATCTGTTGGGCCGTCATGCAGGCGCCTTTACCCCGTTATGTCCACGATACGGTCGCCGGACTGGAACAACGGCACGCCAGGGCGCTGTACTTCCTTGCCGGGGTTTTTACGATTGAAACGATCCGAAATTTTGAAGACCTCCGGGCGGCGGCGCGACTTCTTCTCAATAATATTTCTGGTTGAATTATCCCTCGGCGATTCTCGCTTGCCCTTCGCCTCTTGCACTTTTCTCCTGAGCCGTGCGTTATATGCAGCAATATGACCGACACAAACATTGCCTCGCAAAAACGGTTTGGCGACGCGCCCTACTTCGTCTTCTGCGACCACGCCTCTAACGTCATCCCTGCGGAGATGAATTGCCTTGGCATGCCGGACGATCTTCTGGCGACCCATATTGGTTGGGACATCGGCGCCGGGGCGCTCGCATTCGCCCTTGGTGAGGCGCTGGCGGGCGAGACTTTCGCGTGTGAGTTTTCCCGGCTCGTTATTGATGCAAACCGGGCGACCGACTCAAACGATATTATCCCGGCGACCAGCGATCAAATTCCGATCCCCGGCAATCAGATGCTCTCGGCTGAAGAGAAGTCGAGCCGGATTAAGAATTTTCACACGCCTTATCATGAGCGGCTGAGCGCGGCGCTCGATGATTTTTCAGCACGCCATGCCGACGCCTTTGTAATCTCCGTTCACAGCTTCACCAACCGCCTGATGGGCGCCGCCGATGATCGCCCCTGGAAAGTTGGTCTTTTGTGGCGAGAGGACGAAACCAGCGCACAACTAATGATTGCGCATCTTGAAGAAGCGACGGACTGGACCATCGGTAACAATCAGCCATATGACGCACGCATTTTTAATTATTCCATCGATCGTCATGCCGGGCCGCGCGGACTGCCGCATTTAACCCTCGAAGTTCGTCAGGACTTGATTCATCACGATAGCGACATCCTCAGCCTTGCCGCCATTCTGGCGAAGGGGGTTCGCACCATTGCTGCACAAGCGATCGAGAAGTCGCGCGATAAGGAAGGAGGCGCATCATGATTCCTGCGCTCACCCTCGGTGTTGAAGAAGAGTATCTGCTGGTTGATCCGGATACCCGGAACCTCGTTCCCGAGCCGTCTCCAGATTACATGAAGGAATGCAAAGACCGCCTTGGCGAACGGGTGACGCCGGAGTTTTTGAAATGTCAGATTGAAATCGGCACCCCAGTTTGCACGGACATATCTGACGCCCGCCACTTCCTGACGGCTCTGCGATCGGTTATTATCAATACCGCCGACAAATACGGCATGAACGTTATGGCCGCATCGACCCATCCGTTTGCGCAATGGGGCCGACAAAAACATACCGCAGCGCCGCGCTATGACCTACTCGACAAAGACATGGGCGGCGCCATTCGCCGTATGCTGATTTGTGGCATGCATGTTCATGCTGGCATTGAAGACAAAGATCTCCGCATCGATTTGATGAACCAGATGCGTTACTTCCTCCCGCACCTGCTTGCGCTTTCGACGTCGTCGCCCTTCTGGGGCGGGCATGACATGGCGATGAAATGCACCCGCCTGGGCATCTTCGACTCCATGCCGCGCACCGGCATTCCCGATCGCTATGAGAGCTGGTCGGAATACACGCGCATGATCGAGCGCCTGGTGCAGGCCGGTGTTATGGAAGACTCGTCGAAACTGTGGTGGGACATGCGTCCGAGTTGCCGCTTCCCGACCTTGGAAATGCGCGTTACCGATGTCTGCACCCGCCTCGAAGACGCCCTGTGTATCGCCGCGCTTTATCAGTCGCTATTGCGCATGTTCTCACGGCTGCGACAGCGAAACATGCGCTGGCGCATTTATCCACGAATTATGTTGGAGGAAAACCGTTGGCGCGCGCAACGTTATGGCGTGACAAAATCCATGATTGATCTTGGCCGCGGCGAATGCGTCCCGTTCGGCGCCCTGATTGAAGAGATCATTGAAATCGTCACCGAAGACGCAACGGCGCTCGGCTGTCTCAATGAGGTTCAGCATGCTCGAACGATCCTGAAGCGGGGCACCAGCGCCTGCCGACAATTGGAAACATTCGCCCAAGCCAAACAAAACGGCGCCAGCGAGGAAGAGGCCTTTATCAGCGTCGTCGATATGCTGGTAAAAGACACAGCGGCGGACCTGCCTGCCGCCAATTGAGCAGTTGCACAAAATACTTGCACCCTAGCCCTTGCGGGACCCGACAGGCTTGGTTATATCCCCCTTCCCGCTGATGAGCGCGCAGCTTGCGCTTTTGCCCGCGGGATCAATGTTGGCGCGGGATGGAGCAGTCCGCCCGCCGGCGAAGGCCGGCAAATCAAAAATTGCTTGAAGATCATTTGAAGCCTTTTGGCGTTGAATGAAGAAGTTGGCGCGGGATGGAGCAGTCCGGTAGCTCGTCAGGCTCATAACCTGAAGGTCGTAGGTTCAAATCCTACTCCCGCACCCAACATCTCCAAACAAAAACAACAACTTATTCGCCTCGGCGAATTCTCGAAATCTGTGGGAAATCGCTCGGGTAAGCACCGGGTAAGCAGAAATTTGCGAGGTTCGGCAATGACCCACAAACCACAAAAGTTCTCTAAGGCGAGATTTACTTTTCAGTCTTCTGCTTCAAATCAGTGCTGGCCCGATCTCAACGTTGATCGAATAAAAAACGCGGCTGATCGTGCTGGATAACTGCCTAAGCGTTATCGACAGCCAATATTGAACTTATTCGATCTCGTAGCCGCTCCCTTCGCTTGTCATGGAACGCAACGAAGCCGTCAATCGAATCTGGGACAATCCCAAGATCGTGAATCGTGCAGTAGTGCTGCCTGTCGCTGGCGTTTGGGTATTGCTTGGTAAGCCAATCCGCTGGCCATGAATCGCGTTTTTCCATGTTCGCTACCCCTTCAAGTAATTGAATATTGGGAAGCTCATTTGCTTTTGTCACCAAGTCTTCAATCTGATCCTCTGGTACACCACTCTTACGAAGTTTCGTTGCTGTAAAACGTGAGATTGGAAACACATGGTCCATATGGAATTGGTTTCGAAGATTGACGAAAGGGAACAATAGCGACAACAGCGCAAACATTCGTTTATCCCCGTATCGTAATACAAGTAAATCATCCACTTCGGCTGAGGAAAACGACAGTGACTTTCCACGCGTATCCATCACTTGTTCAATTTTTGCTGTCGGGAACTCGGAGTTTCCGTTTTTTTGTATGACTTCTCGTAAAGCTGTGAGAAGCGTATCGAGACCACTACCCCAAATACCCGACGCTTTTAGAAGAGATCGCGTAAGCCAAGACTGAATTGATTGTCGATCGTCTTCGAACTGGCTGCTCAATACAAAATTAGGCGGCGCATTGCGATGGTAGAGATAATAAGCAATAGGCAACAATGCGCTATCGGCACGGAGTGTTTGGCCGTTAAACCCAAAACTTGACGCTAGTTCTACAGTCCGAACGAGTGCTGCACGAATTTCCGGCCAATTTTCTTCGAGTTTTTCCATATTGGCTTGCGTGAAATTTTCAACCTTGAAACCCACACTCGCGATATCGGACAACATCAATCCTGCCTTCAAGACAAAGTCCTGACTCAGAGCAAATCCTGTTCCAATACGGTTTATTTCGTCAACCAGGGAATGTATCTCTGACCGGGCGTCAATCTTCTTCCACTGAGCCACCGCAATACTAAGCAACAGGTCGGAATAGGATAAGACTGTGCCGCCTGAATTAAGCCGGATGAATATGTTCAAAACCCGTTCGACATCCTGTTCTTCCTCCTCATAGTAATAAATGAGTTGGTTAGTATGGATAACGTGATATAATTTTGTCAGCATACGAAATGCGGCTTTGAGCTTGCCGCCGCTCAGTTCCGCATCAACTAGCCAATCGTTGAGGTCAGTCACGTCGCTGACTGCAAGAATATCCGATACTTTGTACCAAAAAGATTTTTCGTCGCGCTCAACCTGAGTGTCGTCCAAAAACTTGAATTCGTAAACCATCCCATCTTCATCTGGCTCGATCGACGCAAGCAGATTGAGACGAAGCATTTTTTTAGGGAAAGCGTCCGGATTGTTCCACCATTTGTTGGGCTGCTTCATCGCCATGGAACCACGCAGTCCGATATTGATTGCCGTAAGGCGTTGTTGCCCGTCCAGAACAGCCGTGACTGGTTGGTTGTGAAGAATGGGTAGCTCGGGGCAATGAGCGGAATCGCGTTGATGATAATTCAGTACAAAATCATAAAACTTAAATTTGCCGCTGGTTTCGGGTTTCACTGTCCAAAAAAGAAACGTGCCGAACGGATATCCTTGCATCAGGCTGTCGAAAAGGCGTTCAATCTGATCTGGTTTCCACACGAACTCCCTCTGAATCGCTGGCAGGACGTAATTTTTCCGCTGTATCTTGTCGAGCGCCGCGGCAATTGTTCCACCAGGTTTGTACATCAACGTCTTCCTTTTCTTTGATCATCAGATGTTTTGTTAAACGTGAACAGCTCCCAGGCCGACAAGATTTTCATTACTTGGGGATTGAAAAGTCATGAGCGTTTTCCCCTGCGCCGCTGTCTCCATCGCCAAAGCTTCCGTCTTTCCGTTGGGCGAAGCATAGGCGAATAGAACACTTTTTGCTTGCGTTAGGATGTATCGGTTGCGCGTGGCGGCGGACTTCGCTGTCGTGCGGCGTTGAGAATTCGGGAACGGTGATATGGCGACGGCTGTACCCTCTCGCAAAGCTACAGCAAGTGCTTTCGGCTTGCACCAACCTTCAAGCGTTTTGGCAAGGACAATGACGACTGACGTTCGACTGCGTAGGAGAATACGCAAAACATCACGCTCAACCGTTGTGTGGAAACCACCGATGACGGGCGGGTCGTCCGGGCCGCGTGAATTGGCCCAGTCCTGAGCCTTCAGGATGATGTCTCCAGGACAGGATTGCGAGCAGAAGAAAGCTGCCTGTGGCTGTACAAGCAGCGCCTGATTTCCGAATGCTGTCGGCGGATTAATCAGCATCACCCGCGTCTGGCCCAATTCTATATTTTATGTCATAATTTATAATAAAATCGAGTTCGTTCTCAGAAAAATCAAAGTGAGCCGCGAGAGATTGATCGATTTTGTCGATTATACTCTTTGATCTTTGTATTTTAAACGATTGCGTTTGGGTCGTACCCGTTTGTTTTTGCTGGCGCGTCAGCATCACACTGTTACTCTCAAGGTCTTCGAGATACTCCCTGCCAAGCCTACTGATCACACGATCAGTCGTGATTGATTCGTTTAATCTGAACGCATGTATATCCATGGGATTCAAATCCCGAAGGTTTGACGTGATTGTGTACCACCACCAGAAAGTCGAACTGCTTAGCAACGCTACGATGGCATCAACATCAACGCCCGGCCTGAGAGATAGTGTGGTCTCTCTTGAGGAGCTTCCTTCAACATTGTTGACGAAAAATTTTGGCGCAGTGGAAGTGAAGACTTTCCAGTAAAGGCCACCAGTAGTTCGATAAAAAACTCGTCCCCCACCAGCTCCACAAATGCGCTCGACAGTTATTGGCTGAGCCAAAATCTTTTCAAGCAACGTCGGTTCCAAAGCATGTTTAAATTTGGGGACCCAGAAAAAGCCTCGTTCTCTCATAGCCGTTACATAGCCAATCGAAAAGATTATCTGTTCCCTCGAAGCGCTGGTCCACTTTGTGTAGCCAGTCGAGAAAGTGTTTGGTTTTTCCGTGGGAAAGCTCACAAATATCGTCAAGGCTCTGTTAACATTGTCGAACAGCTTTGCCGGTCGCCACGCAAAGTTCGAATACCATGTAGTTCGCCCATTCTCTATGATGGATTGCACTATTTGCATTCGCTGAGTTGATACAAGGGACATTGGTAAAATCATGCTAATTCCGCCGCCAATCGACAGCAATGAATCAGATCTTTCCACAAATATACCATGTACTGCTCTCGTCTCTAACGTCTTTAAGCCAACCGGCAAATAATCGACCTCACGCGCTTCCAAGTAAGGTGGATTTCCAACGACAACATCAAATCCGCCACCCGAAATGATGCCATAAAACTCGATAAGCCAGTGAAATGGCTTATGGCTTGTCTTCCAGGCTTTAAACGCGCTCTGGTCGTTTACTTTCACGCCGTAATCATGTGCGAGATAGCCGCCGAGCTGCGATTCAAGCACGTTGAGGCGACGCCGAAGTTCTGATTTGTCCTCCGGCGTCACCGCGCCGCCAAGCACTGTTTGTTGTTTGCGAAATTGCTTGAACGCTTCGTCAAGGTCCTGTGACGCCGCCTCAATTTTCGAAACACGGTTTTCAAGATCAAGCGCAGCATTCGTTGCTTTTCTAACGTCTTCCATTGACGTATAGCCGATCAGGGAATTGCCCGCCCTGATGTTGAAGTCGATATCGGGTAGCGGTTCGATCTGGTCTGGGCGTTCAAGCTGAGCAGCAAGTTTCAGGAACAAGCGAAGCTTACAAATTTCAACGGCTTCATCCATGATATCGACGCCATAGAGATTGGCGATGATGATCGATTTGTAGATGAAATAGTCGCGATTTGGATGGGCGGCGACCTGATCCAGGACTTGACGAAAATCGGAGAAACGTTGCGCTCGACCGCTAGCGACTTCAGGAGACGCCGCGACGAACTGTTCCATGCGCTCCAGGCAGGCGTCGTAAAGATCATAAAGGATGCCTAGCGCCGCAAAGAGGAATGCGCCGGAACCACATGCCGGATCAAGCACCTTGATTGCTGAGATGCCCTTCCAAAATGCTCGCACCACATCCGGGCTTTCGGCATATTGAATTACGTCTCGTGCAAACTGGCGGATGTCGAGATTAAGAGTTATGAGTTCCTCTATCGATGAGATTTCGCCTGAATCAATTCTGGCTTTGATACTCTCATAGCGGCCGCGTCGTGCGACGACTTCGCGCCAGATTTCAGTGGGAAGACCAAGATCGCTAGTAGCAGTCTTATTCCAATCGCCACGAGCACTGACATTAGAAATGCCGGCTGCAATGTTGTCCGGCAGCGCCAGGCTCGTTCCGTGTTTGACCGAAGAATATATGTAGGTGTCCGGATTGTCGGACAGCAATCGCCAGACATAGCCCTTCGCCTCGAACGCCACCTTGTCCAGTCCTGCCGCATTTCGGAAAAGCCAAGGTACGACCGTGTTTTTCGTGATGTAGTCGGTAATGTCCTCCTTCGTGTAATAGGCGCCCATCTGTTTTTGGTTGATGTATTTTTCGAAGATGTGTCCAAGAACATCCGGATTAATCTCCCGGCCATCAGCGCGCTCGATTGCCCTTGTGTCGAGGGTCCATTCATACTGATCAAAAAAGTCAAATACGCCTTCGAATGCAGCATCTGAAATCTGAATTGAGTTACCTTCGGCTTCAAGCAAATGCGGTTCGAACAAGCCGCCATTGAGGTAAGGAATAGTTCCGAGAAGCTTGATCGTCTCGGCGTCTCGTTGATTTTTCGGCACGGCGAGACCGCCATGAAACAGTTTCAAAAGGAATGCGCGGTAGAAACTGTGAAACTGGTCATCGCCTTTTGTCGCCTTTACCTGTGCAAGCCGGTTTTTTAGATAATCAATGTCGCCATCAAGAAATCGCTTCTTCTGGATGAAATAGACGAACATTAGCCTGTTTAGCATCAGCGAGGCATACCATTGTTGATCAGCCTTATTAGTTATGCCGGTAATGAAGCCCAGAAATTGCTCATGCTGTTCCTTGAAGGACTCATAGAATTTCTTGGTGATCTTCTCTCGGTCAAACGCGTCGCGCATACGCAGCGTCGTACCCGCCAGGGTCAGACCTTCTTCCTCGTTCAGTGTAAAGGCAATATGATCGAGTTTTTGGATGAGGGCGTCGGGCGCGCTCGTTATGAGCCAGCTATGTTCGCGGAAGGCGGCAGGTTTGCCTTTTTCACGGGCCACCCATTGCCAGATTTGTTTCGTTCTTGCATCGTCAGCGAATATAATAAGGTGCTCGAACGCACGCTTCGTAATTTCACGTTCAATTCTCTGGCGAATATTTCGGTCGGGAATCGTCGCGCAATGGAATATTCGCACACCGCGTTTTTCTGCAATCGGCGAAAGGCCAAAAGTCACGCCATTGGCCTCGACGACCTCATCCTGACGAGAACGTGGGTGATCCCAGCCGAGCTCCTCTATGAATAGAGCTTGGAAGTCCCAGGTCTTCAAATGGCTTGCCGCTTGCGCGCGATCAATCACCGATTTCTAGCTCCTCAGCCCCATAGAACAGATGATGCGCATGTCATTCTGCGTTTCTCCCTTGTCCTGTTTCATGCAAAGCCTTCCATCTTCACGCAAGGCTATAACCATTTCAGCAAGTTTTCCGTCGCTGATCCCGGATTTGAGTTGTCTGTTCAATGCATCGATCGTCGATTGGAACAACGGAAACTCGAAGATATCTCCCATCGCCTTTTCTACATCGCGTACGAAATGATCTGTGAAGAAAAGATTACGCTCCGCGCCTTGCTGTTCGAGAAAGCGTTTCAAACGATCATAGGTTTTAAACCGCGCGCCAGAAGGGCGGCCGAGGGCACCGTGTGTAGTGCGTTCCTCCTGCATCAAGTGCTTTACACCGGAGTGGACAATTTCGTGATGATAGTCGGTTCGTTCGAGCGCAATTTCGTCTGGGCTGCATTCGGCCGCACGTAAAATCGCTAGTGGGGATTGAGTAAGGACACTGCCATCGCGGTCAACACGCGCCAGCGAATCGCTGTCATCCGGCGTTCGAATATAGACGAGTGCTCCCTCCTTGCCCTCCGCGTCTTTTGGCAATGCCTTGGTCGCATACACAACATCCGGCATGTCCTCGATCGCCTTCTGCATTTTTGGGTCAACGTTAATCGCGTTTTTCCAAATTTGGAATGCGAGCGAGGCCAGATCGACTTCGCCCTCGTCGTCGCCATCAAGAATGCCCGCTTTTTCGCTGTAGAGATCCTGGATTGGATTTTCACCTTCATCATCTTCAAAGAAGGCTTCATCGGAACCGACAACTTCGCGATTTTCGTTCAGGCGCGTTCGAACGCGCGCGCGCAAGCGAATTATTCTTTCGATTCCGTCAGCTGGGAGAAACGAATAGCAATTAATCGTGTCGGCCTGCTGTCCAATGCGATCTACACGGCCGGCGCGTTGAATCAGCCTTATGATCGCCCATGGCAAGTCAAAATTGACGATGGACGCACAATCCTGAAGATTTTGGCCTTCCGATAATACGTCTGTTGCTATGAGGACGCGGAGCTCGCCATCTTCTTGTGCTACTTTTTCTTTTTTGTTCGAGTGTGGGCTAAAACGCCAAGCCAATCGAGTAGGATTGTCGGACTTGCCCGTAACAGCAGAAATTTCTTTGATGCCCTGCTTTCTGAGTGCTGCTTCTAGGTATCTTGCCGTGTCGGCAAATTGAGTAAAAATTAAAAGCTTCTCATTCGGATGGTCTGTTCGGACGAGTTTGAGCAGGGCTTTCAATTTGGTATCACGACTTTCGTCCCATTCTCCGCAAATGCGCAAAACCTCGCGCAAAGACTCCACATCGGCCCGCAGATCTTTTTGGAGTGTAGATTTGAATAGAGGGGCTTTTAGCCACTTGAACCGCCGCGATTTGGCATTCTGATAAACATCGTAAATGCTCGCGGCTCGCGCTTTGAGGATTGCCAAATCTTCGATCTCAATTTTATCCTCGCCGCCCTCATCTGCTTCATATTCAGCATTTTCAAAGAGCGAGCCCACAGCTTCGGAATCTGCATCTTCATCCGTACCATCCAAGAGTTCAGCATCCTGTGACCCAATAGGGACCGGCAATCCATTCTCCAACGCATGAAGAAAGACAAGATTACGCATGATGTGTCGTTCAAGCGATTGGATAAAAGCCGGCCCTCCACTTTCAAGCCTTTTGAATAGGTTGGTTCTGCAAAAGCCCATAAGACGGATCCCGGCGCGCCCCAAGCCTTCCATTATTCTATCTTCCGCTGGCGTGGGCGGATGTTTTGGATCAGCTGTTAAATAATTCGCAAGGCCATAGCGAGGCAAAGTGAGTCCGTCGATGGCGGCAAGAACCGGGGGAGAGTATGCCCGCGCGTATGGATTGCTGGGGTCTTTATCATCAATCACGAACTTAACTGTTCGAGGTTTCCGAATTGGGAAGTAAGATCGAGTTCCATCTGAAAAGGTAATAAATTTTCGCCCCGAACTTTCGTCAGTTTCAGCATAATTCTGCAAAATGAACCCACGGGTTCTGCGGATCATATAAAGCCGCATCAATTCACGCCAATCGTCAGTCTGGTCACTTTTCTCGAATGCTGGAATTGACCGCACAGAACATTGATGCTTTCGAACGAACTCGGTTTCGCCGCCGATTGAGCGGATCATTGCTTCAGGACGAACGCCGACATCTTGATCATCCTCGATAAACAAACGGAGCTGAGATGACAGGTCGATGTATGATTTATTATAAGGCGTTGCGGACAGCAAAATGCATCGGCTGTCATTTGACCGAATATAGTCTTCGATTGCCCTATATCGTTTACCTTCACGGTTACGAAGATTGTGACTTTCGTCGATTAGGATCGTTCGATAGCGCCGAAGTTCAGGCAGTTCGGTTTCGACACGAGACATTGACACGATCTTTGCTGAAAGGTTGTAAGTTTCAACATAATCTTCCCACATATCGAGAAGATTCTTTGGGCAGATGATGAGGCTACGCCCATCGGTGTCCTCAACAATTTTGAGAAGCGCCGAGGCCATGATTGATTTCCCAAGCCCAACAACGTCACCAATTATAACACCACCGCGTTTGTTAAGATGATGCGCTGCAACTTTTACGGCGCTGGTTTGAAAATCAAAAAGTTTATCTCCGAATATTGCAGGAATGCGAAATTCCGATTGTCCGTGACGCGCCTCCTGTGACAAGTGGTAGGCAATTTTCAAATAAACGTGATATGGCGCGACAAGGTCTTCGCTTGCCCAGCTTTCTTCGATAATTTTTGATAGTTCTTTAGAAATATCGATGCACCACCGATCGTCCCAGCGCGCGTCAAACCAAGCCGCAAGTTTTTCGCAAGCGTCATGGTCCATTACATCGACATTCAGCTCGCCTTGCATAGACAGTCCCGCAAAAGTAAGATTGCTGCTGCCGACGAAGCCGACTTTTGGGTTTACCGGATCAGGCCGATGCAGCAAATAGAGTTTTGCGTGCAACGGGTGGCGAAGGAATAGCTTTACGATCACCTTACCCGCTCGAATCTGACGAGCCAGTCTTCTTAGTCCCGCTTCATCGTCATTGTTTGGGGTGCCAAGCGCGAGTTGGGCTCGAAATTCCTCAGCTAATGCCTTTTTAAGCTCCAACACACTAGCATTATCGATGCCGGATTCGTGGTATGCAGCTGCCAGTTTATCTCGAATGCTTTTATCTGGTGACTGGTGCATGCCGACAAGAAGGCGGCAAGCATTGCCACCTTCCCCTGACCACGAATCAATGTGCTCATCAATTTTTCTCCAACCACGGAGATTGAAATATCCAACACAAAAATCGGCGCGATCTGATACCGATAAGACACTTCGAAGTTCCGGAAGTAAATTCGAATCAATGTTGTCAAAAATTCGTGGCATTCGCCGCTCGCTTATTAATTCGATTATTTGTTGAATGGTATTTAGTGGTGGATTCTAATGGACCCGTTCATTTTGAAATATCCAGTATCCCCTATCCTGCTCGAATTGCCGGTTTCATGATGAGCTCGGCGTGCTCAACTTGACTGATTTTGAGAAAATTAGGTGGATTTCGGCAAAACAACAAGTTCAAACTGAAACTCGCGCAGCGCAGGTGTACACACCCTCGTAACTCGAACGAAATGTCGCTATGCGTTTCCTCTGATCGACACACTTCGGCATCGCTGGTTGGTCAGATTCTCAAGCGTGAATAGATCGGCGGCGCGGCTCGTACAATGATGGAATAAAAGCAAGAGTAAGGTTCACACCCTATGCACCTACGGTGCTCGCAGATTTGTACACGCGGGGTGAAAACGCCCAGCAAACAAGCCGAATCTGGCGCGGTTTTTCCGTACACACAATGCTTCATAGCTGTGTACAGCTTGTCCGATTGCATTTCGAATTGGTCAGCCAGTATAGCAGTTTAGCTACACAAACACTGAACACACAGCAAACGCTACTCCCGTTCATGAAATCGACGGCGGTCACGAAGGCTTATCCGGATGCCCGACATTCGCGAATGGCTGTCGAGCGCGTTCGTCAGACGCTGGAGAAGTTGGTGTACACTAGGCGCAGTTGTGTGCGTTTTAGCTTTTTGCGGTGACCATGGTTGCTGAGTATTCACAGATGATGGGCGCGATTCTGTCGCCTGTGGCGTAGTAAGTCTGCTCTGATTAGCTGCAGGTTTTGATATTTCCGACGTCCGGTTATTGGTTTTTTGAAGCTCAAATCCAAGCCCTTTTGCCTCATCGCGCCAGGCTTGAAATAGCGCTTGGCGCTGCATTGATTGCTTCGTTTTTCGCGTCCTAAGCGCTGCCATTTCCATGCCTTTCGGCGATGAATAGCCATAAGTTTTAGCGGCTTTTTCGATCGATTCTCGACGCTTTGAAAACGCCCGCTCAATATGCTTTGGGATTGATTTCAACTGAAAATTATCGCCCTCGCGAGTGACCTCAAAGCCTTCGCGTTCCAAGTCGCAGGCGAGCTCGGCGCGGTAAACCCTCCCCGCTTCCTTTTGCGCTTTGTATAGCTCACGGCTGACAATCGCGCCCCAGGAACTGTCGCGCCGCGGCGCCAGATTAAAGATGAACGCATGCGTATGCAGCTGCGGATCGAGATCGCGGCTAGTGTGGTGGTCAAACTGCGCCATGAGCAATCCGGCGGTCTTTTCCCTAATGGCACCGCCACGCCCCCGACGAGCCCAGGCCGCTTCATTTTCCAAAAAAGTCGTCGCTGTTTTCACCGCCTTCTTATGCGACGCCTCGACCAATCGTTGCTCATTTTCCGGCGACAACGCCCACATCACCGACACCGATTTCGGCGCACTGAAGGTCATATCCCAGCCAGCTGAATGGGTGCGTCCATTGATTTGCACGAGCGATTCGCCGGTCTTTGGATCAACGCCGTTAAGCGCTGCTTCAAACTCAGATTTTGAGACCGGTCCCTCAAGCGAGAGGCGTTCCGCGCCGCGTCCCTCCCATCGTCCGGGCGCTTCTTCCTCGCGCGTATAGTAATCATCCGCGCTCATATGTTGGTAATAAGCGACAGCAGATTTGACGCTTTTTCGTGCGGAGATCGTCGCGACCATCGCTACACGACCGGCTTTTGAATGCGATCTGCGGCGTCTTTGGATAACAAAGACCGCGGCGCGGACGCTTTGACCGAAAGAGGAGAAATACGCGGCGGCGTCGATTTATATGTCCATTCCGCTGGCATTGCGGGCTTTCTATGCTGCGGAAGTTCAACATAAGGAAGCGTGATTTCGTAGACATCTTCTCCCGGTCCCAGCATCAATGCACGAATGCCCTTCCGCGTTGGCCGTAACCGGTCAGATATCTCATTGGCCGAAACAACACGCCTGATCTCCCGGTGAGCGCCTTCCGTAACGGTAGATCGACCGCCGGAAGTGCTGACGCTTTTGGTACGCCTTTCGATTTCCTGATCGCCAATCATGGCGCTCGCTTCTTCAGCGCCGGGACCAGAATTAAGGCGTGTGATGATTTGCGTTCCAATCATGCTGATCCACGCGTTTGTTTGCTCGCGGCCATAAACGGCGCGGATTTGCGAAACGTCCTGGGCACCCAGAACAACGATAACGCCCTTCGACCGCCCAACATCAAGAAATGTCGAAAAATGTTTAAGGCGCGGTAGTTGCGGAAATTCGTCGATAAACAGCCAAACCCGTCGCGAACGGCTTTCGCTCAGTGACGGACTGCCTACACTGGACGCCAAAAGGCCGAGCAGACCGCCTATCCAGGCATTGGATAATTCCGGATACTTGGCGTCGCGTTGAAGGATAATTGGCTGTACCGGCGGTTCCATTTGCAGCCATTGTGACACAGAAAACTTACCCGAATCGTCATCAGCCCAGGCATCGGCGAGAGCGCCGACGACATTCATATGCGCCTGAAATGTTGCAAGCACGCTTTGTGTCGTTTTGCTTGACGGGTCCTCAAGAACGCGCATCGCTTCTGGATGATGCGCCTTAGCAATTCCAAATAACGTCTTTGCATTTGAAATGACGACTTCGTGTAGATCGCGCCATGTCCAATCGGTTTTCTTCGTCGCTTGCAGGAACACAACGCAGGCGACAAAGACCTCTCGCGCGGCGTCCGACCACATCGGATCGCTGCTCGGGGGGATGAACCTGGCGGCAAGCTCCCTTGCATCCTGTTTGGTCCGGCAATCAGTCGCCACATCCCAACAGAATGAGCGTTCGTCTTGCGGCGCCACAAGCACTGGATCATATGGCAACGTCGCCGTCATATCGCCTTTGGTATCGAGAATGAGGACCTTGTCGCCGCGCACCATCGCTCCCAACATCAAGTGCAACATGCTCTGCGTTTTACCGCCGCCGACGCTGCCCCAGATAAGCCAGTGTCTGGTTTCGCGATCAAGGCTGATAAAATTCCTCGGCGGGAATTCAAGCCCACGTCCGGATTGTTTCCATTCCGATTTGCTTGCATGTCGCAATGCTGTGTTTGCAGCAGCGTCTTTTAAATAGCGCCGCCCTCGGATCACCTTTCCATTTGGGCGTTCAAGCCGCACGGCGAACGCAAAACCGAACAGCGCCAGCACGCCGACTGCGCCAGAACCAATTAGTGAGAAATAACGAGTATTGAAACCGCGTAAAGTCCGATACTTGTTCAGTTCTCCTTCGCAAACACGCCAGTAATACGTTGAATTCTTCTCGCCGAACGCTGCAAGCATTCTCGCTTTTACGCAAAGCTGCGTCTCCACCGCGTCATGTCGGGAAAATGAATGATCCGGGTTATGAGCGCCAGGCGGCCAATGGACAAAGCCGGCTTGGTAGATGGCATATGTGCTTAGGAAGCACAGGCATGCCAACAAAAACATTGCGGCCTTCATGCTACGCATAGTCTGAATTCTCCCGATTTGGCGCTTTCGTCAGTTCAGAAATCAAGCGGGTAAACATCGCGAGCAGACGTTCGAGCGTTGCTTTGTTAGCGTCGATGTTGGTGTCGATGGATTGAATTTGTTGATCGAGCGCCGCGAGCCGCCGTTCGATTTGCATCAAGCGCTTGGCTTGACCCTGAGCGTCGCCGTCCACCAATCCCGCAAGGATTATTTCTCGGGCAATCGCGGTTGGCGCGCCGCTAACCCGTTCCGCCCGCACGCGCAGTTGTTCTATGCCGCGCTCGGGGAGACGGATCGTCAGCGGGCGCGTCTTCTCACGCACGAAATTGCCCGGTGTCGGCAGTATTTCGGCGTTCGCGCGCGTCCATCCATTCAAACAATGACCGGCGACGGTATCGGACGCTTTTACCAAGCTTTAGAAACCGGGGTCCGCCGCCTCGCGAGCGCCAGGTAGCGAGCGTGCAGACCGGGACGCCGGTTAGCTTAGCCGCGTCGGTGGAGCTAATGGCTTCGTCGAG
>JAJFGC010000139.1 GCA_021776345.1 Hyphococcus sp.
TCTGAAGTCAGCGTCGTGCTCAATAAATCAAGCGTCATCACCACAAAGCAGCGCTTCCGCGAGCTGTCGGTTGGCAACTCAGACATTGCTGATGTGGTCCCCCTGTCGCGAAATCGCTTTTACGTGCTCGGTAAGGCGATCGGCTCAACCAATATCGTACTGACCGACACACGGGGCCAGATCATTGATGTGATCGATATTCTCGTGGGATATGACGTACAGTCGCTCAAACGTAAAATTTATGAAGTGGCGCCGGACGACGCCGTCGAGGTGCGTACAGCGAACAACTCAATCGTTCTTTCCGGGTCCGTGGACAGCGCGGACAAGGCGGGGCGTATCTCAGCGCTTGCCGAACGCTATGCGCCGAGCCGCGTCACCAACATGATGAATGTATCAGGCAGCCAGCAAGTGATGATGCAGGTGAAGTTCGCCGAAGTACAACGATCCGCTCTAAAAGACATCAATACCCAACTTGAATTAAGGGATCTGGGAAATCCCGGCATTATTCCAGGGCTCGGTCTTCCCGGCAGGTTTGGCGCAACAACGCTGGACGGCATTAATCCTTTTTCCTTCTTTGCGGGCGGCGGCACCATTGTTTCGGCTGGCGATTTTGCACTCTCAGCGGTTTTTGATGCGCTTGAAGAAAAAGGGCTGGTCAGAACACTCGCTGAACCAAACATCATTGCGCTTTCAGGCGACACAGCCAGTTTTCTAGCCGGCGGAGAATTTCCTATCCCCGTTGCCCAGGAAAGCGACAGCGGCGGCACGACCATCACGGTTGAGTTTAAGGAGTTTGGTGTCGGGCTCTCCTTCACGCCCACCGTTGTTGCCAAAGAAAAGGTCAACCTCGAACTTCGGGCGGAAGTCTCGTCCATCGACCCAACTGTTTCGGTGCAGACAGAAAATATCGTCGTTCCTGGCTTAAAAGTCAGACGCACGAACACGACCGTTGAACTTCTTGACGGCCAAAGTTTCGCGATTGCCGGGCTCATTCAGGATGATTTGGAAACAGCGGTCCGGCAAATTCCCGGCCTTGGCTCCGTGCCAATTATTGGGGCGCTCGCGCGTTCTCAAGACTTCAAGCGTCGTCAGACTGAGCTTGTCGTTATCATCACTGCTCACCTCGTTAAGCCGGTGGGCGGCGATATGCTTGCCTCACCAACCGATAATTTCTTACCGCCAAAAGAATTTGATCTCTTCCTCTTTGGCAACACCTATGAGCTTTCGGAAATTTCCGGCGCCGGCGGCGTCGATGGTCAGTATGGGTATGAACAGCCATGAAAATTCAAGCATCACTAGTCGTCGTAGCAATTTCTCTTAGTGGCTGCGCTCACGAGGTCGGGCTTCCCGATTTCTACGCAGCGGAAACGGAAGCAAAATTCGGCGATGCGGTAAGGCAAAATATTGCCGTACAAACCGTAAATCCGAATGCGCCAACCGGCGAAGCACTGACCGCCAGCGGCCCACGGACCGCAATCGCACAGCAACGCTACGAAGAAGACGATGTCGAAAAACCAGCGACCACGAGCACCCTACGCTCCGCTACCCAGTCTGGTTCTGGCGGCGGTTCGGACAATTAACAGCGCCTGGAGGAGCGGTCATGCCGCCTAACGCGGAACGTCAATCTTGGGGGAATGTTTTTTCGGCGCCGCGAGTATTTGCGCGAGACGAGAAAGGCGCCGCCACCGTTTTTGTTGTTGTCATGTTCGTATTGATGATCGCCTTTGCCGGCATGGTCATCGATATCGGTCGCATCATGAATATTCACAGCCAGGCGAACTCTTACGTTGATCGCGTCGCGCTGGCCGCGGCTGCCGAGCTCGATGGCAATGGCGGCGCCATGGAGCGGGCCGTTCGGGCTGGTGTGGGCGACGGCACAGACGGCCCGTTGGTGCCGCCGGGGTTTCGTATTTCACTGACGGGTGACAACGCGGTCGGCGTTGCCCGCATGGTCTTCTTCTCCGAGATTGGCGACGATGACAACGATCCTTATGCCCGCTCCCCGCTGCCCGGCGATACGCCGGTTTGCGACTGGACTCCGGGAGGCGGGTTTGACTGCACCGCTTATAGTTTAACGCAGGCCCAAGCAGATCTCATCGCCGCCTTTGTTATGGTTGAAGCGACAACGGAAACTGAAAACTATGTGATGTTTCCAATCGCCGCCGTCTTTGCCCCGGGGATTGCAACACAGGCGTCCGTGGCGCCGCAGGCGCTTGCGGGGTTTAAGCAGGAAGTTTGTAATTTCCCACCACTCGCTATTTGTAATCCTTATGAAAATTCGGGTGGCGGCGGTAATTTCACCCCGTTAATTGGACAGCAGATTTTAATGAAAACAAAAGGCGCCGGATCACAATGGGCGCCTGGAAATTTTGGCTTTCTTGAAGTTCCTAACAATAGTGGCGGCGGCAATTGTAAAAATTCACCAAAGCAAGGGGGCGAGTCTGGTTCCGCATCCTTTCTGCGTTGCATTCTGGCGCTGGCTCAGCCCAATACGCAATGTGTGTCCGGTCGGGTGAATTTCCGTCCCGGCCAGGCCGTCAGTGTTCACAAGGGGTTGAATGTCCGTTTTGATGTCTATGACCCGCCATTAAAAAATAAAAAAAATGATTCAGCGTTTGCGCCATCTGCTAACGTAACGAAAGGTCGTGTCGCCACAAATAATTGCAGCCTGGATAAGCTGGATCCAGTGCCTGCATCGCCGGATGATACAATGGAATTGCCCCGCGACCCGTGTTTTTCGACTGGTACTTGCGTAACGTCGCCCGATGGCGTGCGTTTTGGTGACGGCATTACCGATGTAGAACTTAACGACTACTGGCTAACTAACCATGGAGTAAACCTGCCTGGAGCGCTTTCCGGCAGCACACGTTACGATGTTTATAGATACGAGATCGATAATAGCCTGATCCCAAATAAAACTGCACAGGCTGGTGAAAATGGAGCGCCGGATGGAACATGCGCCCCGGCGGGAAGCGGAATCAACACGCCTCTGCGTGATCGTAGGGTTCTTATCGCCGCCGCCGTTAACTGCATCGAGCATAATGTTCAGGGCTCGATCGATAATGTGCCGGTAGAAGCCTTTATGGAGGTATTTTTTACCGAACCAATCGGCGATCCAGACGATAATAGTAATGATGACCTTTACGTTGAGCTGATTGGCGTTGTCGATCCCGGCGGCGACGATGGCGTCCTCCACGAATTTCCGGTGCTCTATCGATGAGCGCTTCCGGGGGATATCAGCGGCGCCGAAACTTCTTTCGCAAGGAAGACGGCTCGATCACTGTAGAATTTGTAGTGACCTTCCCGCTTATCCTCGCGGCGCTCGCCTTCTCTTTTGAATTCGGCCGCATGTTTGTCGCCCATCACACGATCGTCAATAATGTGCGCTCGGCAGTGCGATATCTTTCGCGGTCTGATCTTTCAGCTGCCCGCCAAACTGAAGCCGAACAGATAGTCCGCACCGGCGTTCCCTCCGGCGGCGCGGAACCGGAATGGGTCGAAAGCGCTGATATTCAGATCGTCCCGTCGCAAAGCACGTTTACCGATGCAAACTTTCGGACAGGCGGACAGATAGTTCGCGTTCAGGCAACGGTCAACTTTCGCTTTTTAATTGCAACCTTCATCGGCGACGAGCGGGCGACCATCCCAATCGTAATCGTTGAAGATATCCGGCATATAGGGGACTGAACGATGCGCAGCCCCCCTTTTCGGTTTTTCAATAATGAACGCGGCTCCTCGTCGGTCGAGTTTGTGCTGGTTATTTTTGCAATTCTGGCGACCGTCTTTTTCGTTCTTGAGGTGACACTCTATTTGTTCTTTTCCGCGTCGCTGAACAAAGCCGCGCAAGCGGGGTTGCGGGCGGCAATCGTTTCAACCCCGGTTACCCCTGGTTTGCCGGAACGCAATCAGCGCACTGAAACCGGCTTGTTCGGCATCGATTGCTCGGACGCATCGACGCCATGCGTGCCGTTTACTGACGTTTCGTGCACGGGGAGCGGCTGCACCGCCGCAGAATTTAACCGTATTTATGCCCATATGAACGGCTTTGCCGGTCAGTTGGAGCCCGATCACATCACCATCAGCTATGAATGGGTTGGACTGGGTTTTGCAGGAGGTCCAACCGTACCACTTGTGAGAGTGACGGTCTCTGGCGTTCCTTTTCAGACCGGTGTTGTGGGATTGTTGTTAACAAATGCTGGCGTGCTCGCCACACTACCGACCCATTCGGTGAGCATGACAGGAGAAGATTTGGACCGTGGGGGAGCACCGTGACCGATAATGTCGTCGTATTAGATTCGTCCGTTGAAGAGGCGCTGAATTTTAACGGCCTCCGTCTTCTGGCGGTCGCAGATTCGCAAGAGGCAAGAGCGTCAATCGTGAATTACCTGGCCGGCTTCGAGGGTGTTGAGCATGAATTGCTTTCCCTTTCCGAGTTCGAGCAAAATGGGGTCGCTGTTCACGCCGAGATTCCGGACGTTTTAGTTCTTGAAGTTCGAGATGAGAAGGACGCAGCGCTGCATGTTGAGGCCATACGGGCCGAGCCAGAACTAGAGCTTCTCCATATCTGTCTGTTGATGAAATCGCCGACGAAAAACGCGATTGTCAATCTGTTGCGAAGTGGTGTGGATGATGTCCTTTCGTTGACGCCAAACGAAATTGAACTCAGCGGTTCTCTCGCTCGGTCAGCAGCTCTTAGAACTGTTGGAGGCGACCGCGCGACAGCAAACCGGCGACGCACTATCGTCTTCCTTCACGCCTCCGGCGGCGCCGGCGCGACAACCCTCGCCGTCAACAGCGCCGTACAGCTTCAGAAAACCGCCAAGAAATTTGGTGGCAATGCGTGTTTAATTGATCTCGATTTGCAATTTGGCGACGCGGATCTGCAGCTTGACCTTCCGATCCGCTCAAATCTCGTCAACTTGATGAAAGCCCCCGACCGTCTCGATTTTCGAATGCTTGAAAATCTGATGGTCGCTGGCCCTGATGGCCTTCATGTCCTCACGGCGCCGGATGAGCCCCTACCTCTTGATGCGATTGAAAAAAGTACAATTGAAAATGTACTGTCACTGGCGCGTCGTCATCACCGCTATGTCGTGATCGATATGCCAATTACCCTGACCTCATGGACCGACAGCGTGCTAAAATGTGCGGACCATATATTTCTCGTGACCCAGGTGAATGTACTCGCATTGCGCTCTGCACGTCGGCTGGTTGATACGCTTCAAGAAGAAAATTTGGGAGAAATTCCAATAACCGCAATCGCTAACCGGTACCCTTCAAAAGGTCAGGGCCGTAAAATTTCCATCGCCGAAGCAGAAAAAATGCTTCGTATTCCAATCAAATCACAATTTCCAAGCGACTTTTGTTTATTGATTAACAGTTCCGATCAAGGCGTGCCTGCGATTATGCAACAACCGACATCGAAATATTCAAAAACGATAGATGCATTGTTGGACGGGGTCGCGACAACGGCGCGTTCAAAGAAAAAACAGGGCTTTGGCATGTCGTTCTTCAAGCGGGGAGGTTTAGATGTTTGAACGCTATACTGGGCCGAATGCAAAGAGTGAGTTCGAGCCAAAGATCGCTTATTCAAACGATATGCGATTTAATGGACTTACGGATGATACAGACAACACGGTTGCCACGCATCTGAAAGTGGCTATCCACCAACGATTGCTCGACAAAATAAATCTTGCCGCACTCGAAAAAATGTCGCGCGAAAAGATTTCCGAACAAATCTCGCCGCTTGTCAGAAAATTGCTGGCCGAAGAACGCGCCGCCCTCAATTCTTCAGAGTATGCACAATTGCTTGCAGAGGTGTTGGATGAAGTGTTGGGTTTGGGCCCGCTAGAACCGCTCCTTAAGGACCCGTCGATATCCGACATTCTAGTCAACACATACTCCCAAGTCTATGTAGAGCGTCTGGGGCAACTCGAAAAAACTGAGGTCCGGTTTAAAGACGATGCACATCTTTCGCGGATCATTCAAAAAATTGTTTCTGCTGTTGGACGACGCGTCGATGAATCTCAGCCATGGGTCGATGCACGCCTGGCGGACGGCAGCCGCGTCAACGCCTTGCTTCCTCCTTGCGCAGTAGACGGCCCATTGCTTTCAATTCGTAAATTCTCGAAAATGCCGTTCACGATTGATCGACTGATCGACAACGACACGATCACCCCTGAAATTGCGGATATGCTTGAGGTTGTGGTGGGCTCAAGATTGAATGTCTTGATCTCAGGCGGAACCGGCACAGGTAAAACCACGATACTGAATGCGATGTCCAGCCTAATCAGCAATCGCGAACGTATCGTGACAATCGAAGACACTGCTGAATTGCAGCTTCAACAGGATCATGTCGGTCGCATGGAGACAAGACCTCCAAACCTGGAAGGCGCCGGCGAAGTCTCACAACGTGACCTCGTCAAGAACGCGCTGCGTATGCGGCCTGACCGAATTATTCTAGGTGAGGTCAGGGGCGCGGAAGTGATCGATATGCTGCAGGCCATGAATACTGGTCATGATGGATCAATGACGACCATTCACGCCAACTCGCCAAGGGACGCATTGACGCGACTTGAGCACATGACCGCAATGACGGGTTTTGATATTCCTTATAAATCCTTGCGCGGACAAATGGCGTCAGCATTACAAGTTGTGCTTCAACTTCGTCGTTTTTCGGACGGCACCCGGCGGATAGTCGGCATCCAGGAAATCACTGGCCTCGAAGGTGATGTCATCACGATGCAGGAGATCTTTACCTATCGCCAGCGCGGTGTGGATGCTGAGGGCCGCGTTATCGGCCACCATACGCCAACTGGCATTCGACCAAAATTTGCAGAGCGTGCAAAAGAATTTGGATTTAGCCTGCCTGAAAGCGTCTTCAAACCAGTGCCTGTTGAGGTTTCTGCATGACACTATTCAGTCTACTTTTAGCGATCGGCGGCGCCATTCTCGGCTTTTTTCTACTAGTCGATGGCGTTTCCTATCTTATGGCCAACACTGGCGGGCGCGGCGCCTCGCGGACGCAGCGCCGAATGTTTGGTAATCGAGAGACTGAGACGAGCGATCATATAGAAGTCATCGCGCGGCAGGATGATGAAAATGGCGCAAAGACGCCTATTGGAAAATACTACGAGGGATTAGCCGCTCGTGCTGACATGGCGCTCCCGCCTTATCGGATGTACTTCGTTACGGTGATGCTAATTCTCGCAATCTTTTTTGTATTTGTCTTATTTCTACCGTTTATTCCAAAAGCGCTATTGTTCATCATCGCCGCTTTGACGGGGGCTGCGCTGCCTATTTTTTACCTCAATGGTAAAGCGCAAGAACGCGTCAACAAATTCCAGGAACAATTTCCGGACGCGATTGATTTAATCGTTCGTAGCCTCAAGGTAGGCCATCCACTGAGCGCAGCACTGTCAACGATCGCTAAAGAAATTCCTGAACCACTCGGCGCAGAATTTGAAATTGCAGGCCGTCAGGTCGCTTATGGAAAAAGCACGCCTGAAGCGATAAATGCGATCACAAAACGCATCAATTTGAGTGATGTCCGGTTTTTTGCTGTCGCAGTTCAAATACATCATGAAGCGGGCGGTAATTTGGCGGAAATTCTGAGCGGCCTTTCTGCAATTATTCGCGGGCGGTTTCACCTATTTCGAAAAGTCAAAGCACTTACAGTAGAGGGGCGTTTTTCAGCCTGGTTCCTGTCGCTCTTTCCTGTTGTGATGATCTTTATCATGGCGGGTATGCAGCCCGGCTATTATGACAAAGCTAGCGACTTTGCCTATTTTCCACATGCCGTAGTTGTCACTTTCTTCCTGCTGATCCTCAACGTAATCGCGATGAAAATGATTACAAAGCTGGAGGTTTAGGAGCAATCATGGGCGTAATGATTTTAACAATCCTAATTGCATTGGCGCTAATGGGGGCAGCTGTCGTTTTCTTATATTCCGGCGTCAATCAGTACTTTGTGCAAAATTCGCGTTTTTCACGGCGCTTACAGCCGGATACGCGCGGTGTAAATGCGATCCTGCCGGACGACCAATTGATACCTGATGAAGGCGTTCTGGAATCTGTCGAGCGCTATTTGACGCCGACAGATCCGAAACGGTTGTCAAACATACAAAAACAACTCCTACTGGCTGGGTATCGAGACCCCTCTGCAGTGCGTTCATACTTCGCCTGGAAATGGGGCATTGCACTTTCCGGTCTGCTTGTATCCAGCTTTGTTTTCGCAATTGTCATGACGAAGGTAAATCCTCTTCTTCCCATTGCGGGAATGTCACTCGTTGTGCTGCTTTCCTATTTTGCGGCTGACATGTGGCTGATCCGGAAAATTGCATATCGTCAAATGGATATCGAGAAAGCATTTCCCGACGCATTGGATCTTTTGCTCGTTTGCATAGAGGCTGGCCATGGTCTCGATCAGGCAATGCATCGCGTCGCGACAGAGCTAAGGACATCGGCGCCGGTCTTATCGGAAGAATTGACTCTCGTAGTTGCTGAGCTGCGCGCCGGGAAGATGCGCGACAATGTCCTGAGCGACTTTGCCGAGCGCACGAATATCGATGATGTCAGCGCCTTTGTTACTG
>JAJFGC010000140.1 GCA_021776345.1 Hyphococcus sp.
GCGCTGAGATTGGCGTCCGCCGCTTCGGCTAAGGCGCGTGTGGATGTCGCTTCATATCCAAATGTGCCGAAGAGATCGATCGCGGCGTCGACAAGCCGCTGCCGCGTCGCGATACTGCGCGCATCAGAGCTCTCGTTTTCATTATCCATTTGGCGTTTTTTTGGTCTTGTCATTATTGAATACCCTGCTCGGCATGATGAAAAAACATCTCATGGGCTATACCGCCAAATATGTTCACAGCAACTCAAAATTTCGCCAACTCTGCGGATGGCTTGATCTGGCGATCCGATAATTGACGCGTCTTTTCGGTGAAGCCAACTCCAGCTAAGGGGATATCGAACGAAATTGCATACTTCATGGTATCAAGATCCACTCAGAGCACTACGAGAACTATCAGCGGAGGGCGCACCGCCAACGGCCTTCATTAACGAAACGGCGTGAGTGCGCAGCGATTTTTCCGCTTCGGTCAATTCAATATTGATTTCGGCCAGATTGCTCTCGGAATCGAGGACCGCGGGATATCCGTCCTCGCCGGCCTTATATCGAATCCTTGAAACGGCTAGCTCTTCAGCCGCATGGGCCCGCGCCGAACCAAGCCGATCGACTATGTCATGCGCCCGGCCATAACGGGCGATTGCGCTTTCTGTCTCTTCCAAGGCCCGCAAGACTGTTTGCTGATAGAGCGCCAATGCGGCTTCGGCCTCAGCCCGCTCGGCGTCCACTTGCGCTTTGAGCCGGCCGCGCCCAAAAATCGGCAATGAAAGTCTTGGTCCGACGCTTCCGGCAAAGCTCGCAGCGTTAAACAAGTCAGAAAAGTCTATGGATTCAACGCCCGCTGTCGCCAGTAATGTCAATCGCGGTAAAAGATCGGCTTCCGCCACGCCGGTATCAGCGGTTTCCGCGGCCAGAAGTCGTTCCGCTCCACGCACATCCGGCCGTGCGCGCAGCACGCCTGCGGGTGAGCCGATATCGATTGTGTTGGCGCCTGGCAGGGCGGCCGCTGAATTGGCGAGATCTATCCTTCCTGACAATTGATCGGGACGAACGCCGGTAAGAACTGCCAGTCGATAGATAGCGGCGCGCGCTTCTGCTTCCAGCGGTGGGAGCTTAGCCTGCGCGCGCAAGAGGTGCGACATCGCGCGGTCGAGATCAGATTGCCTCGCGGCGCCAACGGTGAGGCGGGACTCGACGAGCCGGGTTGATTGTTCTTGTACGGTGACAATCTGATTATGTGCGATGCGCTGGCGTTCGAAGCCAATGAGTTCGATATAGGTGCGCGCAATTTCCGCCGTGGTCGATAATTGCGCCACTTCAAGATTTTCCGCGGACGCCTCAAGACGCGCACCGGCGGCCTCAATGGAGCGATGTGTTCCGCCGAACAAATCAACTTCCCAGGCCGCATCAAAACCGGCGTCGTAGAGATCAGTATCGGCTTCAAGTCCAACCGTGTCATTGGCGGGAATGAGGCCGTTTTCCGAACGCGATAAAAGTTGTGCGCCGGCGCCGGCATTGACGTTTGGTTGATGCCGCCCGGCAGCCTTTCTGCGCAGCGCGCGCGCTTTCCGCAGATTGGCGCGCAATGCTGCAAGGTCGTAATTCTGCGCAAATGCGTCAGCGACCAAACTGTCAAGAACCGGGTCGTTGAAAATACGCCACCACTGCGACTCCGGATTGAGCGGTGACACGCGGTTGGAAGATTCGGTCCATTCAGTTGGACCTGTTACTTCGGGTTGTGTGTAATCGGGACCAGCCTGCGGAAGGCTGGCGCATCCTTTCGCAGCCAACGCCAGGAGGAGGCAACAGCCTGCCGCGATGCTGTTCTGGCCGATCATCGAAAACTCCATTTAGGCATAGCGATAGTCATGAGGTTTTCTTTCGGAAGAACCAGGCGGCTGTCGGCAGGGTGACGGCGGCGATGAGAATGAGCGGGCCCGTGTTTCGCGCGACTTCAAGAGCCGGGAGATCCTTAAGGAACACGCCTTGGGCAACGACGAGGAAATGCCGCAACGGATTGATCAATGTCAGGGTCTGTATCCAGTTCGGCATGTTTTCCACCGGAGACATGAAGCCAGAGAGAAGAACCGCAGGCGATGCGAAGACGAACGCGCCGAGTATCGCCTGCTGCTGCGTCGCCGAGATCGCAGAGATGAAGAGGCCAATTCCAATGACGGCCGACAGATAGAAAAACATGCTTGCATATAAGAGCAGCAGGGAACCCGAGAAGGGGATCTTGAAAATCACCGCCGCCACAAAAATGAAAAACGTTCCGTGTATATATCCAAAAATCATTCCGGGCGCGGCCTTGCCGACAATAATCTCAAGCGGCCGCATGGGAGAGACAAGCAATTGATCAAAGGTGCCTAGCTCGCGTTCCCGGGCGACCGAGAGTGCGGTCACGATAATAGTGGTGAGCAACGTAATTGTCGCGATGAGACCGGGAACTGTGAACCAGTCATATTCGAGATTGGGATTGAACCAGTTTCGCACCCGCAACGGCTCAGTGACCGGACTGCCATATGCCTGAGCGGAAACCTGGGCGATGATGTTGGCGAGATACCCATTGACGATTTGGGCGCTGTTCGATTTGCGCCCGTCCAGGATGATCTGGACATCGGCGGGCCCGCCGGCGCCAATATGCCGGGAAA
>JAJFGC010000015.1 GCA_021776345.1 Hyphococcus sp.
CTGTGGACGAAGCAAAGCACGCGCTCGATGTAGGCCTGAATGTCATGCTCTTCAGCGACAACATTTCCATCGCTGATGAAGTCGAGCTGAAACAACGCGCATCCAAACGGGGGCTGTTGTTGATGGGTCCTGATTGCGGCACTGCGATCATAAACGGCTGCGGTTTGGGTTTTGCCAACGCGGTGCGCCGGGGCGATATCGGTCTTGTCGGGGCTTCCGGCACTGGTCTTCAGGAAATATCAACGCAGATTGATCGGCTCGGGGCTGGCGTGTCTCACGCCATCGGCGTCGGCGGACGAGACGCCAAGCCGGAAGTCGGCGGGTTGTCGATGCTGCATGCGCTGGAAATGTTGGCTGCCGATAATGGAACAAACGTCATAGTACTGACATCAAAGCCGCCACACCCGGCTGTCGCTGAAAAGATTCTGGCTCAAGCGGCCATATGCGGAAAACCGGTGGTTGTGAATTTTCTTGGAACCAAGCCGGGCCAGTCTTCCACGAAAAATTTGACATTCGCGAAAACACTATCAGACGCCGCAATGGAGGCAGTTCGGTGCGCCGCTACTGTGGAACAACCGGCATTCGACAATGCGGCGCCATCGCTCAAAATGACGCTTGGCGAAATCGACAAACTGGCGCCCGGGCAAAGAAATATTCGCGGTTTATATGCTGGCGGCACTCTATGCTATGAGGCGATGCTTTTATTGCAGGATCAAACCAGAATATACTCGAATATCTCAACTGATCCGGAAAACCTGCTGGACGATCCGACGCGTAGTCGCGAAAATGCGCTGCTTGACCTTGGTGATGATTTTTTTACCCAAGGCCGTGCGCATCCGATGATCGATCCAGAACACCGCAATCAGCGCCTGTTACAGGAAGCCGCAGATGAAAGCGTTGCGGTTATTCTTCTCGACCTGGTGCTCGGTTATGGCGCACACGCCAATCCCGCCGAAGATCTGAGTATAACCGTTTTGAAAGCGCAAAGCATTGCGGCCGCAAACGGACGGCATCTTATTTTTGTCGCCAGTATTTGCGGCACCCAGCAAGACCCGCAAGATTTTAACACGCAGAGGTCGTTATTGAAAGAAGCTGGCGTAATCGTTGCTGCGAGCAATGCAGAGGCTGTTGCGTTGTCAAAACAAATTCTCGAAAAAATTGCGCCAACACCGGAGTCGTGAGTTATGTCTAAACCGGAATATTCGCTTCTCGCAAACGCCCCCAATGTTATCAATGTCGGGTTGGAAATTTTTGCAGAGGCCCTGGAAGCTCAAGCAGCGCCAGTCGCGCATGTCGCCTGGCAGCCGCCCGTGCAGCTTGAGGACGATCTGAAGGATATTTTGGACGACCTTTTGTGATCGTGTCGCAACGCCCTTCATCGCTGCGATAAGTATCTGCGACCACCAATTTCAAAATTATACGGAGAGACGTTCCGATGCTGAAAGAAAAGATTGAACAAGCAAACCAGAAGGCGTTGGATCGTTTTTTGACCGGTCGCCCCACCCTCGTTGATGTCCGCCCGGCTCTGGAAGTTGTGCCTGGCATGACCAAAAATATGGTGCTGCATTCCGCTCCGCCGGTCGCTTGGGCCGATATGTGTGGTCCGCATCGTCATGGCGTTATCGGCGCCGTTCTTTGGGAACGTTTGGCCGACAGCCCCGCCGAAGCAGAAGCGATGATCGAATCCGGCGGTGTTCAAATCGAACCTTGTCACCATCACAACACCGTCGGCGCGGGTACGGGCATCACGTCGGCATCAACGCCCATGCTGGTCGTGGACAATTTGGAGCATGGGAATCGCGCATTTAGCTGCCTTTCGGAAGGCGGCGGGCTCCAACTTCTCAAATGGGGCAGTTATGATGAGAAAATCGCCGCGCACATGACCTGGCAAGCTGAAACACTCGCGCCGGTTTTGCAGGGCGCGATCAAAGCGGTTGACGGCGTCGATATCAAAAACCTCATCGCCAAAGCCGTGCAAATGGGCGATGAATGCCATAATCGAAGCATCGCTACCAACAGCTTATTCTTTAAAGAAATCGTCGTGGCGTTATTTGATACCTGTGACGACCGCAAAGCGCTCACTGATTGCGTTCGGTTTTTGACTGAAGCCGATCAGTTCTTCTTGCACGGTATTATGGCAGGCGTAAAAGCCATGCTCGATGCCGCCGCCAATGTCGAATACAGCACAATGGTGACGGCCATGGCGCGCAACGGTGTGGAATTCGGCATACGCGTGTCGGGTCTTGGCGATGAATGGTTCACCGCGCCGGCAAATAATGTCGATGGATTGTTTTTCCGTTCCGAATGGGGCCCTGAGGACGCAGCGCCGGATCTCGGCGACAGCGCCATTACAGAAACCGCCGGTCTCGGCGGCTTTATTCAAGCCGCCGCCCCCACAGTGCAATCCTATGTCAACGGGTCGATGCGCGACGCTATCGAAAACACCCGTCAAATGGCGACAATCTGCATAGGCGCCAATCCGGATTTTCAGATCCCCACCCTCGATTTCGCGCCGGCGCCAGTCGGTATTGATATCCGTAAAGTGGTTAAGACGGGCGTTGCGCCACTAATCGACACGGCGATCACGCACCGCGAACAGGGGCTCATCGGTGCGGGGCAGGTCCGCGCACCCATGGGCTGCTTTGAATCCGCGCTAAAGGCCTTCTCCTCACGCTACGCCAGTTAGTTCAATTGTCGTCAGATTTCGGAATTAATATGACGGACCAGAAACAATCGCTGCGGACTAAGGTCGATTCGGCTAACGAAACCGTTCTGCAAAAGTTCAAGGCATGTCGTCCAATTTGGTTCGATGTACAGCCGGCGATCACTGCGCTGCCTGGCATGACGAAGGACATCATTCTTCACGCGGGTCCACCCATCGAGTGGGAAAGAATGTGCGCGCCGCAACGAAACGGGGTTGCTCACGCCGCCGTGTTCGAAGGGCTGGCGAGCAGCCCTGATGAAGCGGCGCGCGCCATCAAGGATGGCGCCATCAGATTAGCTCCTTGTCACGAATTCGGCGCAGTCGGCGGCATGGCGGGCATTACCAGCGCGTCAACGCCGCTTGCAATGGTGCGCTGCGCGACGAGCGGCGCCGTCGGTTGTTCGCAGTTATTTCAAGGACCTCGGGGGCAATTGCCGAGTCGCGATGCTTATGATCGCGAGTCAGCCAGGCAATGGCGTTGGCTGGCCGACGTGCTCGGCCCGGTTCTGCAGGATGCAATCCGGTCCAAGGGCGGTCTGGACGTGAAGGCGCTAACCGCCAAGGCGTTGCAGATGGGAGATGAATGCCACAACCGCAATAGCGCCAGCAGCCTTTTGCTGCTGGCGGAGCTGGCGCCGTGGCTCATGCAGAGCAAGCTCAACTCGTCAATTGTTCGCGATAGCCTTTGCTATCTTGCAACAGCAGAACAATTCTCGCTTTGCATTTCGATGGCCGCCGGTAAAGCGGCCACCGAAGCGGCGAAAGATGTATCGCATAGTACGGTGGTGACCACATTCGCTAGAAACGGCGTTGATTTCGGTATCCGGGTCAGCGGTCTTGGCGATCAATGGTTCGTCGCGCCGGCAAACAAAGTCGACGGCTTGCTTTTCTCTTCTGAATGGAACGATGATGACGTCGTGCTCGATATGGGTGACAGCGCGATAATGGAAACAGTCGGGCTTGGAGGTTATGTTCAGGCCGCTGCGCCAGCGCTTCAGCAATTTGTCAGCGGTTCATTCGCGCGCGCTAAACGGATTACTGAGGAAATGCGAGAAATTACCAATGGAACGCTCGAAGATTATCGCATTCCAAATCTTGACTTTGCTTCGGCGCCAGCAGCGACAGACATCAGGAAGGTTGTTCGTACGGGCATTACGCCGATAATTGATAC